>JAISRC010000170.1 GCA_031273845.1 Desulfovibrio sp. | reverse complement strand
AATATTTATAACATACTGAAATTATTATATACGGCTTTCATTGATCGGATTTGCTATATATAAAAATATCAGTATGTTACAGAAAATACATGCTTAAAGTCCGACAAACTCCTAGCATTGTGGCAGGAAGCACTGCGGTTGCCTGCACCGGGCGCGTTTCAAAATCGGTTCACCCCGCTCCGCAGGATGGGCGGCAGAAAAGCGAGAAGCAGGCAGACCAGCATGAGGAATCCGGCCGTGAATCCGACATAGTCGCCCCACAGTCCCAGCAGCATTGGGGTGAAGCCGAGGCCGATGAAGGAACCTATGGGCACGCCGACTGCCAGATACAGCGATATGTTTCCAGGGAAAGTGCGCGCCAGATATGTAAAAACGGTGGGGATCGCGACGGCGGCGCATATGGGATGGATATACAGGCCGACCATAAAGGCCGGGAAGGATGACTGCACCATGCATACGACGCTTGCCGACATCATGAGAAAGGCGAGGAACATGGTTCTGCGGGTGCCCAGACGCATGCCGATCCATCCCGCGGCAAAGGCCGCGAAAGGCGCGGCGATGCGCGAGGTGGAGAGCAACAGTGCGGCGCTTTCCTGAGGGATGCCGCGTTCGTCCTCCATATACAGGAGCAGCACGCTGTATATGCCGAATTGCACCGAAATGGCGAGGCCGAGGCCGAACACGAAAAACCAGAGCCCCCGTTGACGCAGGGCTTGCCGGAAACCCGACAGGGAGGCGGGCGGGTCAAGCTGTGTGCCGCCCCGGCCGCGAAACGCAAAAAGCACCCCCGCGACAACGGTAATCGCCCCGAGGCAATACAGGGTATCCCGCCGGCCGAGCAGAGTGCTCCCCATTTCCGCGATGATAGGGGCAAGCAGCAGTCCCGCATTGGGAGCGAATTCGTGCGCGGCAATGAATTTGCCCCATTGCGATTCGGGACCCAAGCTACGCAGGATGCTGAACCCGGCGTTGAGGTAGGGACCCGTCGCCACACCCAGCAAAAGAAACAGGAACGGCAACAGCACGGGAGTCCCCGCCGCGCCGATGCCGATCATCGTCAATCCGCCGAGGACAGAGGCCAGCGCCGCCAAACGGCGCGGCTGCATCCGGGAAACCAGAAAGCAGGACAGAAAAACCGTCAGCGAATATCCCGCGGAAATATACATGAGCCAGCGGGTCGAAGTCGCATGGCCTATGCCGAATTCCCGTTCAAAATCAGGGAGCAGAGGCCCGAAGATCACGCGTACGGTGTAGGTTAGGAAAAAGATGCCCGTCGTCATGAGCACGCCGGGCAGAGCGCCCCGGAAAGCCTGTGCATCGCCGTCACGCGGTGCTGCGCGTTGCGTGTCCGCATGCGCAGCCGCCGCGTTTCGAACTGCCGGCTCGGATTCCCTGTTTTCCCTGTCCATATTTTTGCTTCCCGGCGTATACCGCCGCCCGACAGGCTCCTCAACCCGTTTCGCGCGCGCAACCGCCGAGGTGTTTTTTAACTTTGCCGCGCCCGGACAGCGCGTAGGCCAGCAGTTGGTCCGGGTTGAGGATTTCCATGCGGCTTTTGCTGTAAACGCCGATGATGCCTTCCTCCCGCAGTCGGGTCATGACCATGTGCAGGGAGCTGCGGTGTATGCCGAGATAGGCGGCAAGCTCCAACTGCGTCAGTTTGGGAACCGGCCGCTTTTTCCGGTCACTGTGCAGATACATGCTGTACAGGGCGCGGCTGACCAGACCGAGGGAGTCGAAGGCATGCAGTTCGCAAAGTCGCCCAGAAAAAATGCGGGATTTCAGGCTGAGCGACTTGAGCAGATTCAATACCAGTTCAGGGTGTTGCGCCGCAAATTCCCCATTTAGAATTTTTTTGGGCCAGTATACGGCGCCGACGTTTTCCATGCAGGTAAAAATACAGTCCATCCCGTCGTGCTGCATGGGTATTTCCTCGAACATGCAGCACCTGCCGAGGTACATGAGAATTCTCTCTTCGCCGTTCCCGGAGATGTGGGAAATGCTCACGCGCCCCTGTTTGATGAAAAATATCCTGTTCTCCCCGTCGCGGCGACCGGAGCCGGAAATGACGCTCCCCGCCGGAATGGAGGTACTGTAGCCTGTATGCAACACCTGTTCCCAGGGTCCGTTGAGATCCTGCAGAACTATCGGGTGAAAATGATCGTTTTTTTCCATAACTCCGCTCCTATTACTATGTACCGCTTACAAGCACAGTTTTTAAGCGGTAAGATCGCCGAGCAAAAAATGCGATTTTTGCTCGGCTCGCGCCACTCGGCATCAGTACGCTGCAACTTTAAATATTACAGCGTACTATGGCATTTTACACTTGAGACATCTGCTTACGGCGGGTAAAGCCGCGCCTGCGGGTCTCAGGCAAAAGCACTTTCGCCTGCGCCTTCGGGCGCAATCAGGCGGTACTCCGCCGGGCAAAGCCTGTGCGGGTATGCCGTTATGCGATTTATAACGATGGAAACGCAGACAGCAGGCCGGCCGCGCAAGCCGGCGCTTCAATAAATTGCGGGTATTCCGACGCTGTCGGGCTGCAAAAAATTTCGCTGAGAGCTACCGCGTTGCCCGGTACACGCCGTGCCGTTCCTTCCGAATGGTTCGATTTTTAAAGCAAAAATTACGACAACATTGATCTGAAATCGGAACAAGAGGTTGCCTGTGCCGGATTGCCAGCCTCTCCGTTTCGCCGCGGCCTGCATTACGCAGGCATCGCCGGGCGCCGGCCTTCAAAATTTCGTCGGCTTTGTCTGGAGAAGATGGCTACATATATACTATACGCATCGGATCGGGCGTTGCCAAGGAGATTTTACGGTTATTCCGCAGTACTTTTTTCAAAACATTTTCAGGAATGCAATTTCTTGACATACCGATGCAGCGACTCTGCGAAAGCTTCTTTACAGCATTTTACGCTAGAGATAGTTGCTTACGAAGGACCCGTCGGACGAAAGCGCATCAAAGCGTTTGTTTCCTCGCGTGCAACGCTGCCGAGGACGGCAAGGCGATCAAGATGGGCCAGGGCCTCGCTGACGGCAAACCATTTCTGGGGAGCCGGGAACTCCGTCCATTTGATGCCTCGCATGGACCAGGTCATTTCCCGCGCGACCTCGGCGGCGGACGCCGTCCGTCCATCAAGTATGCCCATCACTTCGGCAAGCCGGCGTTCATGGTGCGCGCGCAGTTCGTCTGTGCGTTTCCTCGTATCAAAGACAAGGTTCCTGTGACCGGGCAAGGTGAGCGCCGTATCCAGCGCGTCCACCTTGTCCAGGCTTTTGAGATAGGTCCCCAAAGAATCCGGCATTTCTCTCCAGCGCGGGATATTGGGAGTGATATCCCCGAGGATGAGGTCCCCGGCAAACAGAATCCTGCGCTTCGCATCATACAGGGCCATGTGGCCCGGCGTGTGCCCCGGCACGAAGAGCACCCGCAGTTCGCTCTCCCCATAGGTCAGGACATCGCCTTCGTCGACGTCGGTAAAGTTGATTTTGCCTGAAGGACCGAAGCGTATGCCGGGGTGGCTTGTTTCAAGCTCGCGCAACAGCTCCGCATCGCAGCCGTGCCGGGCCATGTCGTTGAGGAGGGCGCGCCAAAACAGCGGCCCGTCGGTCAACCTGTTGACTGCTGCGCCGTCGTCTTTGCCCGCGTAAACGACCGTACCCGGAAAGGCGGCCAGATCGGCCGCCAGCCCGCTGTGGTCGGCATGCAGATGCGTAATGAAAAGGTCGAAGTCGCCGGGCCGCACCCCGAGATTCTTCAGCGCGCCGCACAGCGCATCCCGGCATTCCTGCCGGTTAAACCCGGTATCCACGAGCAGGTTTCGCCTTTCCCCGCGCACAAGGTAGGCGTTCAACAGCTTCAGCGGGTTCTGCGGCAGGGGGAGTTCGATCCTGTAAATGCCCGGTGCGACTTCTTCCGGCATGCTTGCCTCAATCGGTTGTATGGTTAGAGCAATTTCACAATGAAATTGCTCCGGCGGCGTAAGCGCAAAGCGCCGCCGTCCGCCTCGCAGGCGTAGGCGAAACTTGCTTTCCCCGTTAAGCGCCGGAGGAGGCGTCTCAAAATCAAATTGCCATAGGAAAAATAAATATTACGCCGCAGACGTGATAAAGTCCAATACCCCGGCGCGCGTCCGGTCTGCTCGGCCGGTTCTTGTCCGGGACGGAAACGCGGAAGTCCGTTGCCGATGCACAACCGGGCCGATGCGCAATCCGCATTCAGAAGATAACGTACGATATTTTTCGCACATTGAAAAAGTGGAAGTAGCCCGCCAAGTCGGTTAGGTTTGGTCATCACCAAACAACCACCAAACCGACGAGGGAGGGCTACAGATGGAAGC
>JAISRC010000166.1 GCA_031273845.1 Desulfovibrio sp. | reverse complement strand
AATATTTATAACATACTGAAATTATTATATACGGCTTTCATTGATCGGATTTGCTATATATAAAAATATCAGTATGTTACAGAAAATACATGCTTAAAGTCCGACAAACTCCTAGCGCCGACCGCGTGCCGCCGTGCTCCGGCCTGCGGAGCGTTTTGCCGAAGATGACGAATAGCGGCTTTGCTGCACCTGCATCTTCGCCTTTTGCCGTGAATGCCCGGAGGCAACAGTGTGCCGCCTGTATCCCCGGCCGGCATCCTGATGCTTGCCGGCGCGCGCGTGTGCGCCGTCCCTGTGCCGCTCATGCTGTTCATGTCGCTCATGCCGTTCCCTATGCTCACGCCGTCCCTCTCTGCCGCGCCCGTCGCGGTGTATTCCGCCGGAGTGCTCCGCCTGCTGATAGTAGACGGGTTCAGCGCCGTAGCCGGCATCCGCGAAAGGATTGTATGCGTATACACCTCCCAGACAGCCGGACAAAGAAAAAACGGCAACGAGCGCAAGCCCGACTTGTACCCGGCGCGCCGGTGTGAAAAAATGCTCCCCGTCCATAATACACCTCGTTGTCTGTTTGCGCGGTTCGCGCAAGGCTCGGAGCCGAACGCCCCTTACCGTATACAACGGACGGAAAAAAGAATTTTCTCGGCACAGGATACAGCGGAAATGCCGCCCGCGATGCGTTTGTCTCCATGTACGCCGTCACCGGACCGTCTCCTTCCAGGCGGCTATCCGCGCCAGATTCCACGGCGTGACCCGCACGGCAGGCTCAGGCATCCAGCCGTACTCACGGGTCACGACAAAAAGCATGGTCTCCCCTACCTTGCAACGCGCGCCTTTGCGCAGGTCCGTATCGGCGCACATCGGCAAAAATTGGGAAAACCTTGATTTTTCGTCCTCCGACAACGCCGGACCGTCAACATCAAAAACCAGTTCATAGACAAAACGTACTTCACATCTGTTTTTATCTTTAAGGTCGAGACTCGCAACGGACATATTTTCCACATGCAACCATGGCCAGCCCATGTCTATAACAGCGGACATACGCTGCTGAAGAATCTTCCCGTCGGGCGCTTTCGCAGAAAAAAAGACATAGCCGGCGTAAAGGAACAGCGGCACAAGCACGACAAGAAGATATTTTCCCGCCTTATCTGCCGATAAGCTCATAGGTTCTCCGCAAATACGCCTCGTCATCCTTGTCGTGCGACGAATCGACGGCAAATGCCGGCTCTATGCCGCGGACATGAAAAGACTCGCCGTCGGGCCGGAAAAGCCGGCCTGTGGTGATGACGAAATAATCACCGTCCCCCGCCGGGATGATGCGCTGCGCGATACCCTTGCCGAAACTTCTCCGCCCGACGTTTGTAGCCGCCTTGTTGTCCACGAGGGCCGCGCAAAACACTTCGGACGCGCTGGCGGTAAAGCTGTCCTGCCAGATCACGAGCGGCCCGGTGCGGGCTTTATCTCCTTTCCCCGAACTGTAATTCCCGGCCATGCCCTTCCTGTCTCTCAACTGCGCTATCTTTTTGCCGGGTTGAAGAAAAAAGTCCGCGGCGGCGATTGCCGCTTTAAGATCGCCGCCGACATTGTCCCTGATATCCAGAACAAGCGGAGAATCCGGGGCCGCGCTGTCAAGGCACGACCGCAATTCATCCACAGTTGAAGCGGAGAAACGCCGGATGCGTATGCAGGGCAACTGTCCGACTTTGACCGCCTCCACGTCGCGGCGGCGCACGACATCACGCGCTATGACATACCGGAAAACCCCTGCCTCGGAGAACACGCCGAGCTTGATTGAACTTCCCCGTTTCCCCCTGATCATGCTCTCAATCACCAACAGCGGGTACTGCGAGGCAGGGGTGTCATTGATCGAAAACAGCATGTCGCCGCGCCTGATCCCGGCCATATCGGCCGGCCCTCCCCGGAAAGGCAGACAATACAAAATGCCTTCGGGACTCTGCACAATGTCCATGCCGACCCCGACATATTCTCCGGGCGCGGCATGCAGCGAGGCGTACTGCGCGGCCGTGAGATATGTGGAGTACGGGTCGATGGTATTCAGGTAGGCTCTGACAGCATTTTCCGCAGCCGAAGCCGGGTCGGGCGGGTTGAGCGCCTCCTGTCGCGCGGTCTGCGCGGCTTTTCTGAGTTTGGCGAAGGTATCCGGCTGAGAGCTTGCCCCGGAAGACGGAGACGCGCACAGGAGCGCGAACAAAACCGTAATCCAGGGCAAGCGGAACGGCAAGCGCGTCATAAAAGGCTCAACGAGTTGAAATCGTCGGTGAGTTTTTCAATCTCGCGGCGCAGCCTTTCGGCCTCGGCAGCCTTTTGTTCTTCCGTCATGGAGGAAGTTTGCGCTTCGTCAACTTGACCTTGCAGGGCGGCCTGTTTTTGACGAAGCTCCTTCAGCGCCGCCTGCTGCGCTTCATTGCGCGCCTGATAGCGGTTCAACTGCGTGCGGAGCGCGGAACAATCACCGTTGATCTTTTTCATTTGTCCGGACCAGGAGGCATGCGTTTTCCTTTTGCTTGTCGCGCTTGCCTGCAGCTTGCCCTGTTGCGCTTCCTCAGCCTGCTGTTCCCTGCGGAGTTCCGCAAGCCTGGCTTCGCGGCCGGCCTTGCGTTTTTCATAGGCGTCCGGCGAATAACTGAACAAACCTCCTTTGCCCGGGTCGTCGGTCGTTGCGCAGGCTGCCGTCATCAACATCAGGCAAGCCAGAAATATGGCCGTTTTCCTCATTTTGCACCCTCTCTTGTGTTAATAAATACAGCAACAGTTCTTTTCACGGAACATTCGTCGCTTTCTTCAGACCGATATACGGCTCGACATGGCGGTCAGACGTTTATTGCTTTCCTCAAGTTGCTGTTTTTGTTTGCGCAGAGCGGCGATTTCCGCGTCCAATGATTTAACGTAGTCCTGCTTGTTGTTTGTGGCGGCATCAATGCGAACTCTTGTCTGGTTGTCTATTTCTGTGGTTACGGCCGCTATCAGTTTGCCTGATTCTTCAATTTTAGCCTTGATCTTTTCATTTTCAGCAAGCAATTCAGTCTGCTCCACTTTTTTTGCTTCATACTGCTTTTTGAGCTTTGCAGTCTGCTTGTCAAGGTTTTTTATTTCCGCCGTGAGCTTTGTATTATACGCCTTTGCCTCTTCATTGGATTTTTTTGCATGGGCCAGGCAATCATCCAGCCAAGCCTCTTCACTGGCATATTGGGCTTTCTTGTCGGCGATATGCGCTCCGACTGCCAAACCTGCCGCCGAACCGACCGCCGCGCCGATGCCTGCGCCCAGCAGCGCGCCGCTCCTGCCGCCTATCAACGCGCCTATGCCCGCGCCGACAACAGCGCCGACGCCCGCGCCGGTCAACGCCCCTTCGGTTTTCGTGCGCGTTGCGTCATCCTGAATATTGGCGCACCCGCTCAATGCACCGCCCAACAAGACGATAGTCAGTAACAGAACCACTGCTTTTTTCATTTTTGTCTCCTGCGTTAAAGGTTTTGTGTGTTTCTCATTTTTGCGAACCGCTTTTTTGCATGACGAACTCTTCCGGAATGCGCTCCAGATCCTGTCGCCAGACAGCAGTATCAGCACGTTTATCACGACGTAATTGCGCGCTGTGCCGCTCCATCAATTCCAGCGCCCAGACCTGGCCGGGGATCTTCAGAGATTTCAGTTTGGCTCCGTAATCACCGACCGCTTTTTTTTCGACAGCTTCGCCGAGGGCTGTCAATGCCTCAAGGGCAACATAATAGGCGCTGAGACCTTCACCGATGTTCATCTCAATCTCTTCACGCCTGGTTTTGAGCCGTTTCTGCGCTGCAGGATTACTCTCAAGCGTCTTCAGAGTGTTATCAAGTATGCCGAGCTTGAAAGTTTCCCGCCCTACAGTGAAACCGAGATGCGTGACCAAACGCGCAAGGCTGTATGCGGTATCTTCATCGTACTGCCTGCGCATCTCGGTTATGCGGTCCAGAGCGGCTTCGATATTGCCCACATCCTGGCGAATTGACGCAGGAAGCTCGGCATTCCGCAGCGAATCCCTGATCCGCTGTATGGAGACCTTCACATCATCAATGGATGCTCCGGCGCGCACATCGACCGATGCCGCCGACAAGCCGGCCGGCAACGCCGCGCCGTCCGTTTTACGGTACTCGTCCCACCCTTCCTGAAGTTCATTGATAATCGCCCGATCACTGAGCACGGTCGTCCCCAGGGCCAGACGGAAGCCGGTGGTCTTTGACCGGCCGGCGACGATGCTTCCCGTACGGCTTCGGACATACAGCGGCTGCTCAACCCGCAAGGACGAGCGCATGCCGGCCTCATCGGTGGTATAGTTGCCGCCCCGTGTCGTAACAGCCCCCGTGCTTCCCTGGAAATATTCAAGATGGTACGGCGTATGCATCATCTCACTGACATTGCCCAGCATATCATGCAGACCCAGGGGATTCTCTTTCAACTTGCCGACTTCCTGAATCTTGCCATGTGACGACGCAGGTCCGAAAAACCATTCGTAAGCGACCAGATCATCTTCATACGGTTGCAATTCCCTGAACAGTTCATCTTTGACGGCAAGGCCTCCCCTTGCGGCAAATTCCCATTCAGCCTCCGTCGGCAAACGGACAAAGGCCGGGGACTGACCGCGATGCGGCATACGATCCTGAGCCGCGGCGTAGAGCCGTTCATTCAGCGCGGCAATAAACTGCAGCGCCTCAAAATACGAGACATCGGTCATGGGGACAGTACTTTTCAGCAAAGAGGGAGACCCTTTATCCGGCAAACCCATAACGGAATAATATTGACCTTGAGTCACTTCGTATTTACCGAGGTAATAAAACCACTTGACGGAGCCGTCGGCATTTTTTTCCGCAAAGTTTCCGCCGACGGTTACGGCTGTGGGATAGGCTTTAAAACCTTCCTCCTGATCCCCCATGATAAAGCGTTTTTGCACATAGGGCGTTTTCCCGTCCCCCACATACACGCGGCGGAATGCGAAACAGATGTCGCCCGGGCCGGGAAGAACAAAATCATCGGGAGCCGGAGCCGGCGGGCAGTCGGCGGCTCTTGCATAACTCTCCGAAAAGAATGCGGAGGCAGACAAAATAAACAATACCGCGCAAATAAATTTCACGGTGATCTCTACTTTTACCGGGTACGGACAGTATGCCATAATCTTTTATGCCTCTTATGCTTCTTATGCGCTCATTCTGAGCGTAGCGAAGAATCTGTCCGGACGTTTTTTGGAAGACGGATTGTTCACTGCGCTCCGCGGAGCCTGCCCTGAAGATCTTCGAAGGGTTCAGAATGATTATTATTCATCACGCAATGCCTGGGCCGGGTCAACCGCTGCGGCCCTGCACGCCGCAATGCCGCCGGAAAGCAACGCTATGAGAACCGTCAACGCGAGAGCGATGAACGGATGCCACCAGGCCAGACGGCAAAGACTTTCACCGCCCTGCAGGTGGTCGGCAAATAATGTGTTGATGACAAAAGACATCGCGTAAAACAGACAAAGCGCAGCCCCAAAACCGCAGATCGCATAAAACGATGCCGTAAACAGCGGAAACCGGATAAAAGCGCCCCATCCAAGCCCCAGCAGGCGCAACACCGCCAATTCACGGCGTTTGCGTTCTATGCCGGCATAAATATTGGAAACAAGGCAGGCAGTGCCGCCCGCCAGTGAACCGGCGGCTATCAGCCAGAAAATAAGGCTCAGGTACTTGTCCAGACGCATTACATCGTCAATCCGTTCAGCCTCTGTATGTACCTGCAAACCCTGTTCTTCAAAATACCTTTTCAGTCCGGCCACATTTTCCAACCCGGAGGCGTAAAGGCGAAAGCCTGCGTAGCCGCGTTTCGAGAGCAGGAATTCCCGGAGATCCTTGTCCCAAAACAGCGGTCTTGATTGCAGTATCCCGAGCATCCCGATAAAGCGCAGAGGCGCTCTCACCGTGTCTTCCGTCACATCGGCCGAAGGAACAATCCGCACGCGAAAACGGACGGAGTTGCCGCCGAGGGTGACCTCGCCCGTCGCTTCCTGTTCCCCTCCCGGAAAACGCCCGGTGGGCGCAAGGATTTTGAGCCATTGTTCCGCGGAAGGAATGTCGCGCCCAAAGCCTTCCTTCCATGGAAAAACATTCGGCAGTTTCGTGCCGGCGACGGAGTCGAGAGGGCCGGCCGACATGATGCGGAAAATGCCGAGGTCATGACCGGCTGCATCGCTCAAGGACAGGGCGGCATCCGGGGCGGGTAAAAACAGCGCGGCTTTCTGCCCGGCAAGAATATTCCTGACTGCTTCAATGTTGTTCATGCCGGCCGGGCTTCCCTTTGTGGTCAACAGAATATAGCACTCGGCGTCCGGCATCGGCAGCCCCGCAATATCCGAAGCTTCTTCCCGGCTGAGCATTTTTCGGCCGGCAAAACCGGTGTTGTTCGTCAGTTTGAAGAGCAATTCCGGTCTGGGCGATGTCGGGAGAACCGTCAGGAGCGAGTTGAAAAGCGGGTAGGCGCGGGGCAGCTCGCCGGGCCAGTTGAACGCGGCCACGGCAAGGCCGTCTTTGAAATTTTCAATATTTTCCAGCAGTGACAACGAGATGAAAACGGAACGCAGAGCGCCGGCACGAACCGGCAGTATCCCTGTAACCGTCAGATCCGTCCGTGCGCTTTGAAAGCCGCTGTTTTTCATCCTCCTCACAGTCAGCGTCAGCGTATCGCCGACTGAGGCGCCGAGGATTTCCGCGGCGGATGCGCTGAGCAGGGCCTGCCCGTCATCGGGCACCTTTGCGCCGTTCTCCAGAATCAGCGGGTCTCCCGGCGCGGTGGGCAGAGCGTCCAGGGATACGGATTTATCGGGCGCGCCGACGGGGCTCAATTCGACCGCCGCGGACAGCTGCCGCGTTGTCGGAACAACAAAGGAAACGTCCGGGCGTTTTGCCGTGTCCTCAAACCATTGCACAGTGAACGCATGGGAACTGACCGGTCTGATCTCGCAGTTGCGCGGGTCATGGATCAAACGCTCCCGCAGTGTTTCCACGGTTCCGTATTTCAACCCGAAAAGAATCAGCAACGGTCCGAGAACGGCGGCAACCGCCATGACCATGCACAGGGTGAGCATACGTTCGTGGCATAAATCCGAAAGGCAGAGAGAAAGGACCAAGGCCCGTTTAGGCGGTCCGCCGCGTGCATCAGCCATCAGCCGACTCCGTCAGAGTGGACACCACATATCCCGGTTTTCGCTTTTGCAGGGAAAAAGTCACAGTGCGGTCCACCTTGCCGCGGATCAGTCCCCTGTCGTGGGTAACGAGGATCACAGCCGCCATTTGCTCCGCGGCCGTCCGTTGAAAGGCGTCCCGAACTTCACAGGCGGTAATGTTGTCAACAGCGGCAGTCGGCTCATCCGCCAGAACCAGGCGCGGCATGTGGACAAGCGCCCTTGCGATTGCCGCCCGCTGACGCTGCCCACCGGAAAGGAACGCGGGTTTTTTATCCAGATGAGCGCCGATGCCGAGGGTTTCGGCCAGAACCTTCGCCCTTTTCAGCGACAGTTTGTCGGGATAGGCATTGATGCGACACGGCAACACGATGTTGTCCAGTACGCTCAGATAGGGCAAAAGGCCTCCCGACTGCATGACGTAGCCGATGTCTTTGCGTCTGCACAGGGACAGCCCTTGCTCTGATAAGGTCGCCAAATCCGCCGGCTCCCGCTGCGTTCGCCGCTTCAAAAAGAAACGGCCGACCGCGTCCGGCCGCAACACCAGCCCGAGAATGTCCAGCAGGGTTGACTTGCCGCAGCCGCTTTCACCGACGACAGCTACAAACTCACCGGCATGAACGGAAAAAGACGGGACATGCAGCTCAAAATGCATGCCGCCTTTTTCACGGATTTTTTTCATATCTCTGACGGACAGGACAGGCGCGGCGCCGGCGGGAAACGTGCCTGCATCTGCGCGATTCACGGCAAAAGTTCCAGGGGAACAGGATGAACGCTTTCGTCGGAATCAGCGCCCTGGTTCAGCGATACCCAGCCTTCCGGATTGTCGTGTATCGCCCTGTATGCGACAATGCGCGCGTCCAGTTCATTCAGAAAATTATCCTGCTCGTCCGGACCCCAACTGTTCCACAGGTCGTTGCTCAAGGTCATGACCTTGCTGCTATAGGGCAATCCTTCAAGAAAAGCCGGAATAAGCCCGCTGTCGGCCATGGATTTGGCGCTCTTCAATCTGTCCGGGTCGCGGGAAGCCACAGCCGAAGCCGCCTGCAGAGAGGTGAAAAAATCATCGCCGCTGATCTGCCCGCTGCGGCCGGCCTTGATCATATCCGACAGGAGGGAAGCCAGCGAATCCAACTGGCGCTTGGTAACAAGCAGATGAACCTCCAGGGAGGCGCGCGCCGTGTTGAGAAGATCCTTGTCCGTCACCCAGGCCAAGATATCCCGCGGAGCCTTGGCATCGGTCTTTGAACCGATCCACTGCACTACGGCTGCACGCAACGACTGCCCCAGGCCGATGTCCGACTTCGCCGCATCCGCGCTCGGCTCCGGCGCGCTCTGTACGGGGACATCGTCACTGAATCCCTTGACCGGGATTGAATCTTCCTCAAGTACGGAACCCAGAGTGTTGTTGCCCGCCGCCTCTACCAACGCCATTGCGGACCCCAGCGATTTTTCCGTCGTACGGGCAAATTGTTTCATTTGATTGCCGGGTATCGAGAAGTATGCGGATTCTGTTGTGCCGGGGTTGGATGCAAGAACGGAAAACTGTATTTGCGCAGTTTTCTGATGCCTTGGCGCCTCATTGGGACGTATCTGAATGGCGA
Source organism: Desulfovibrio sp. (assembly GCA_031273845.1). Lineage (GTDB taxonomy): Bacteria > Desulfobacterota > Desulfovibrionia > Desulfovibrionales > Desulfovibrionaceae > Frigididesulfovibrio. The sequence goes on along the minus strand of JAISRC010000166.1, from coordinate 3,762 downwards.
TCAGAGTGATTTTATTATCCGTGGCCAAAGCCCGCATGGTTACTTCATCATGTCCGGAAAGATTCCATTTGTGTCCGAGTTTGTGGCCGGGCGCATCGCCCACAAGAATGATCACGCGCACGGCTCCGGGGGTCCATGCGGTTTTTGTTACGGCGTCGGATAACCCGGAAAAGACATCTTCCGGGAAATCCAGAGAGTCCACTTTTGTATCTTTGACATCGTCTATAAATTTGACAAATTGTTCAACAGGTTGGAGTTCCTCGGTAAAATTCATGGTCGTATAGCCGATTTTCGGCATGGCCGCCAATGCGTCACGGTAGGCCCACATGCCGAAACGAATATTGCCCGCAACGGACGGCTGGGAGGCGAATTTCAAGGACAGGTTGCGCACGACCTCTTTGGTGCTTTCAATATACGGCCCCATGCTTCTGGTGGTGTCGATCACCCACACTATATCGAACTTCAGTTCTTTTTCGACTTTCGGCGCTGCCTGGGCGGGCGTTACCGTAGCCTGGGCCGTATACGCGCGGTTTTCACGGATGTCTGTTTTTTCCCGCGCATCGGCGCCGCTCCCGCCGACAGCCGCAAGTTTGAGAATACGCCCTTCGCGCCCGTCTATCCGCGCCGTTGCAAAGTCCAGGATGGGCATCAGGTAAAACTGCCGGGCATAATCCACAGCAGTCTGAGGTTCGACGGAGACCACAGGGAAATCAGCAGGTATGTCGCCGGAATTTATGATATCATAATACTTTGTCGCCTGTTCGGCGCGCGCTTCCGGATTTTCCGCAATCAATTTGCCCAGCGTATCTTCATCAGCAAACATCAGCACAGGTTTTCTGTTTTCCGGGTGCGTGTACATGAGGCACATCGTCTGTTTCCATTCAAAAACATCGGACGCTTTCATCCAGCCGACAACAGTGCCTCTGTTGTCCGTGCCCACTTCATACCAGCCGCTTCCGCTTTCCCTTTCTTCTCCTTCAGGGCGCGTGTAGACATAATAAGGCATAAAGGTAGGCAGATTGCTCTGGACTACAGCAGCGCTTTCATCGGGTTTCTCATACAATGAAGACATGGCGCGTGTGAGAACACGCAACGGCAGTATGGACCTCTCGCTGATTTTTACCGTAGCGCGCTTCTCGCCGCCGGCATTTGCCGCCGCATCGGCGGACGTCGGAAAAACGGAAATCAGGAGTGTCATAAAGAGGGCCGGGATAAACTTTTGCATATTTTCTCCTATGGATATGTCACGCCTCTACTGTCGTAACAGGCGTGAAGATCGCAGAGCAAAAAAGCGTGGTTTTTGCTCTGCTCACGCCGCCTACGGCGGCGCGCTTCCCTTCGGTCAGCTACTTTTCAATGCCCATATCAATAATAACACCTTAAAATGCCGGGTAAAATATGCCGCAGCGTATTTCTCGCCCGCTGTTCTCCCTCTCATCGCGGGCAGGTTATGTAATAGGCGCAACGCAACCGCAGTATTTGTCGCCTGCCGTTCTCCCCTCTCACTGCGGGCCGCCGAAGGCGCTTCCCATCGCCTCCCTCAGGCGGAGGCAACTCGGCGGCGTGTTTTCGACAAAGATCGCCTGCACATCGCTGAACGCTTTCTCAAGGTTCCGCCCTTCCCAATATGCCCTTAGACGCTCCCATTGTTTTTGACCGATCTCGCCCTCAGTCTTGCAGAACTGCTCCGCCGCGAACAGCAGTCTGCCCGCGCCGTGGTACGGGAGCGCGTCGCGGGCGGCAGGCGGGGCGGGCGCATCCGCCTTGCCACGATTCTTCATCAGAGCGGCTTCATACGCATAGCCTTCATAAACCAGACGGGTTTTGTCCGCGGCTTCGGCTTTCCGCGAAGTGTCGAGCCACGGAGAGATGCTGCCGCGCGTCTTGGGCAGAGATGCAAGTTCAGCCGTCAGTTCGCCCAACTCGTCTTTCGCACCGGGCATAAAGCGGCCATGACTGAAAAACAGCAACAAACACGCGGCGGCGGCAAAGGCAAAAGCCGCCTTTTTCCAAAGCTGCCGCGCTCCCGGTCTTGAGGCAGCGGCTTCCTCAATGGATTCGTCTTGCCCGGTGCTTGCGTATTCCAGCGCCGACCGGACGTGCAACAGTTGCTGCCGGCATGCGGGGCAGTCGTCCATATGCGTGAGAAAGTCCTCGCGTTTGTCGGCGTCAAGCCGGGCGGACAGGAACAGCGCGAAATCTTCGTCATCCGGACACGGGGCGTCTGGAGTCCGAATACGGGAGGACAGCAGGGCGGCGCGGGCGGCGGCGGCGGCGACGGCGACCGAGGACTTCTCCGGAGCGGCAGGATCGGGATTAGTGTCTGCGTCTTTTTCCATACAGTCAATCTCCGCTCACAGTGGGTTCACGCCTGCCTCGTCAAGCAGGCGGGCAAGCCTTTGCAACAGTCTGTGCAACCGGCCGTGTATCTGTGCGGCGGTGTATCCCAGCACTTTGCCTGCGGCGGTGACGGTAAGTCCGTCCTGGTATACCAGACGAAGCAGCAGGCGTTCTTCAGTCTGCAGTTGTGCCTTATCGCGAAGAAGCTTTTCGTAGCGGAGGACTGATGCTTGTGCCCGGCGCGGGCCTTCGTGATTGTTATCCGAGAAAAATTCACGCAGGGCTTCCAGCAGGGCGGCGTATCTGGCTTCTTCCAAATATTCTTCCGGCGGTAGAGTATGCAGCAGGTCTTCGGCTGGACCCGCCTCGGCGGACGCTTCCTCGTCGCTATGGATTTCCGTAACCGTCTCCCCGCAGTCAACCACGCTTTCCACGATGCTGCGGGCAGCGCTGTAAGCTCTGTTTTCTTCAGCAGGCGAGGGGAGTTCGCCTTCGACGACTGCGCTCGCGGCCGAAGGGCTGTAGCCTTCGATGCACATCAGTTGGAACAGACGTACCCACAGGGAACCTCGGACTACGACATGGGCGGGCGGGCGTTTGCGTCCGAAACGCTTGCGCGCGAAATCTTCCAGCAGACGAACGATAACCTGCGCCAGATAGGCTTTGAACGATCCTGTGTCTTTGTACCTGCGGATTTTCTCCCAATCATTTCTGCTCAGCGCGTCCAAAACATAATTCTGTGCCTCTTCCGCCAGAACATCGGCTTTGAAACGGCGTCCGGCAAGATATTCCAGCAAATAAAAATGCTGGAAAAAACGGTCTGAAGCCAAGTTTTGTCGGGTATGTATCATCAAGTGTCCGGTTGCACTTTGATTACATAAATTATTTTTTGGCGTTCACGGTAAGGGTCTTCACGCCGTAGTCGAACAGGCGCGGTTCCTGCCCGACGGCATCAACATCTTTCTTCTGTTCCAGCTTGTCGCCGACCAAAACCGCGCCGCGAAGGGTCTTGACGCTTTCCCCTTCCCGCGCTGCTTCATACAGGGGAATGGTCTGATCTCTGGCCTCCGTCAGCCAGGATTTTGTGGAAAAACTTTTCTTTCTGCCGCTGTTGAAGTCGTCAAGAACGGCCAGCAATGCGTATGACAAAAGCCCGTGCCGCAGGCCGCCGTCTTCAAGCGCGGCCGCATTCTCATTCGTCGCGCAGATCACCCGCATGCCCTTGTCATAGACAAGTTGCCCGAAGCCCCGGTCGCCCATCGGGCCGGGCTTGAAGCCGCTGCCGCCCACAGAGGCGCCGGACTGGCAGGTATCCAGAACCAGCACGATCTCTCTCGCCTGCACGTTGCGCAGCCAGCCGCCGAGTTCCCGCATGGATATGGCCTTGCCGAGAAATTCGGGAGAGTCCGATGGGCCGGAGGC
>JAISRC010000162.1 GCA_031273845.1 Desulfovibrio sp. | reverse complement strand
AATATTTATAACATACTGAAATTATTATATACGGCTTTCATTGATCGGATTTGCTATATATAAAAATATCAGTATGTTACAGAAAATACATGCTTAAAGTCCGACAAACTCCTAGCGGACCGTTGCCTTAGCACCATAGCATGACGTCCGCGTGCGCGTCCATGCCTGTTTTTGCCGTATGCCGGCGGGTAAATTTTGTATTTTACCGGGGAAGCGTATCGTGTTATTGCGGATTTCCGCGTGGAAACCAGAACGCCGGCCGTCAGACGGCGCGGCGTGAATGGGGCGAACGCACATTTTTTGTCGAAGCGCTTTTGGGAAAGTATGAAATGCTCTCCGCAATCAGCAATATTCGGAAAAAACATTGAACCGGCAGGCCGGCCGACGGATGCGCTGAAAATATGGATGAGTTGAAGGAAAAACAGCAACGGCTTGCGCAGTGCCTGCGCTCGTTCGGCAGTGTGGCGGTGGCCTTTTCCGGCGGAGCGGATTCCACCTTTTTGCTCAAAAGCGCCCATGATGTCCTCGGCGACAAGGCTATCGCCGTTACCGGGCGTTCACTGAGTTTTCCCCTGCGTGAACTGCGGGCGGCCGAGGATTTTGCCGCGTCCCGCGGCATCAGGCATTTTCTGGTGGATTCCGAGGAACTGGATTTGGAAGGTTTTTCCGATAACCCTCCGAACCGTTGCTATCTCTGCAAGAAAGAGTTGTTCGGCAAAATAGAAAATCTGGCCCGCAAGCAGGGGGTAGGCACGGTAATTGAGGCGTCCAACGTCGATGACGAGGGCGACTACAGGCCGGGACTTCAGGCCATAGCCGAACTTGGCGTGGCCAGTCCTCTGCGCACTGTCCGGCTGGACAAATCCGAGATTCGCCGCCTGTCCAGGGAAATGGGTCTGCCGACCTGGGACAAGCCTTCCTTTGCCTGTCTGGCTTCGCGTTTTCCTTACGGAGAACGCATTGATGCCGAACGTCTGCGCCGTATCGACGAGGCGGAGCAGTTTCTGCTTGACCGCGGTTTCCGTCAGGTCCGGGTGCGTTTTCACGACCGGGGCAGGCTGGCCCGTCTTGAGCTTGATGAGCAGGGCTTCTCGCTGTTCGCCGACCCTGTTGCGCGCGAAGCGGTTTGCGCGCGCCTGAACGAATTGGGCTTTGCCTATGTGGCGGTTGACCTGAAAGGCTACAGGACGGGAAGCATGAATGAGACATTGCAACCCGCTCCCTTCGGCGCATTCGCCGGGTCCGCATTGAAGATGCATCCGCAACAAGTAATCAAGGCAAAGTGATTTTGAAACGCCTCCTCCGGCGCTTAGTGCATTTCAAAGTTGAAAATGCCTTAATCGGGGATCTGCCCCGAACCTCGCCGTGGGAAATGTTTTCCCCCGGACCCCCTCAAATATAGCCCGGCGAAATGTAGCTTCGCCTGCACCCGCGCATTGCCGACTTTGAGATGCTCCGGTCAGCGTCCCTTCCAGCGTTTCATGAAATCGGCGGCGCTCCCTCCCTCGTCGAGAAAACGCAGCAGAGAAGATCCGAAAACAACGGCCTGCGGCCTGAAAGGCACGGCATCCAACTGCTCCGGGCGGGAAAAGCCGAAGCCCACGGCCAGAGGCAGGGAGAATACGCTTTGCGCCCGCGTGAAAGCCGCGGCCAGTTCAGCGGAAAAAGCCGCGCGCTCTCCCGTCACGCCGAGCACCGAAACCAGGTAAACATAGCCCGCCGCAACGCCGGCATAAGCCCGCATGCGTTCAAGCCCGGTATTCACGCCGATCAGGGGGATAAGCGCCGAACCTGTTTCCCCGAGGGCTGCCCGCATGGGCGCGTCCTCGTCCAGAGGCAAATCCGGAACGATACACCCGGACACGCCGGCCTCGGCGGCGTCACGGGCAAAACGGGACAAGCCGTACTGCAGAAAGGGATTGTAATAGCCCATGAGCACAAGCGGCGCCCTGCGCCGATCCTTGTCTTCCGCAAGTTCTTCCAGAATGCCCCGGAGGCCGATGCCGGCGGACAGTGCGCGGCGCGAAGCCTCTTCCACCACCGGACCATCGGCTACCGGATCGGAAAAAGGTACGCCGACCTCGATGATGTCCGCGCCCGACTCGTCCAGATCCCGAAGGATGCCCCGAAACTTCCCCGGAGCCGGAAACCCGGCCGTTATAAACGGAATGAGCGCGATGCGCCCGGCGGCGTTCGCCGCTTCTATGCCGCGGGTGAGAATTGACGGCGTCATCGGCGGTCCTCCTTTTCGGCGTCGCGCGCGGGCATGCACAGTTCAGGCATATGCCCGCGTATGATGTCCATGTCCTTGTCGCCCCGCCCGGAGAGGTTCACCACCACATTGCCGCCCGCAGGCAGCTTATCCGCGTTTTCCAGCACCCAGGCCAGGGCGTGCGCCGATTCAAGGGCGGGAATGATTCCCTCGGCCCGGCACAGGCGGGCAAAGGCCTTCAACGCGCCCTCGTCCACGACGACATGGTATTCCACCCTGCCGTCCTGCTGAAAGCGGGCGTGTTCAGGGCCTACGCCGGGGTAATCCAGCCCGGCGGAAACGGAATGCGAGGGCAGTATCTGCCCGTCTTTATCCTGCAAAAGCATGGTATACTGGCCGTGCAGCACCCCCGGCGACCCCAGGTTCAGAGGTGCGGAAGAAAAACAACCCGGTTCGCCCGTCCCCCCCGCTTCAACGCCCGCCAGACGCACCGACCCGGCCTCCGGGTCGGAAACAAAGGGATAAAACATGCCCGCCGCGTTGGAACCGCCCCCGACGCAGGCGACCACCACATCCGGCAATGCGCCGAAGGTGCTCCGGCATTGGGCTTTGGTTTCCTCGCCGATGACGGATTGCAGATCACGCACCAGGGTGGGAAAAGGATGCGGACCGGCGGCCGTACCGAAACAATAGTGTGTGCTGCGCTGTTCCGCGATCCAGTAACGCAGGGTTTCATTGATGGCGTCCTTCAGGGTTTTCGTCCCGCTTGCGACAGGACGCAGCTCCGCTCCGAGAAGGCGCATGCGCATGACGTTCGCCGCCTGGCGGCGCGTATCTTCCTCGCCCATAAAAACCGTGCAGGACAAACCGAGGCGGGCTGCGGCGGCGGCTGTAGCCACGCCGTGCTGCCCGGCCCCGGTTTCCGCGGCCAGGGCGCTCTTGCCCATCTTTTTGGCCAACAGGGCCTGCCCCAGGGTATTGTTCATCTTGTGCGCCCCGGTATGCAGCAGGTCCTCCCTTTTCAGATACAGATTGAAGCCGAGTTCGCGGGAAAGCGTCGGACACAGGGTCAGCGGCGTTTCCCGCCCCGCGTAACCGTGCAGCAGGTCGTCAAGCTCCCTACGGAAGTCCTCGGACGGCAGGATGCTTTCACAGGCTTCCTCCAGTTCCAGCAGGGGCGGCATGAGCAGTTCGGGCACAAAGCACCCCCCAAATTCACCGAAATATCCTTTTTTCATCAGAATTTCCTTTATGGTCTGAAAGCTCTCCCTTCAGGGAGGTTTTCATCTGATTCCCGGCATTGCCGGGAGCACATTGCCGGCCTGCCCTTCCTTACAGGGAGGGCAGGCCGGCCGTTATGGATATGCCGCGCAATGCGGCCGCCGCAGCCCTGATCCTGGTTTCATCCTTCAGGCCGGGGGCTTCCTCAAGCCCGGAATTCAAATCCGCCACCCAGGGGGAGCAGACGGCAAAGGCGTGTTCCAGGTTGTCCGGGGCAAGTCCCCCCGCCAGTATCCAGGGGCGCGGAGGACTGAAGGAGCGCAGAGACTCCGGGGACATGGTCACCCCTCCGCCTCCGCCGGACAACCCGGCGTCCAGCAGAAAAAAGGCGCATACCGGGGCAAAGCGCAGGCATTCCTCATACAGGAGGTTTACCGGCCCGCTTTCCTCCGTGTGCGCCGCCGCGAACCTTTGCGGCCAGAGCACCTTGATCACGCGCTCCGGCCCGACAGCCCGGCAAAACGCCTCGTCCTCATCCCCGTGCAACTGCGCCAGGTCCAGCCGGGCCGTTTCCATGATCCGCCGTACTTCCCCGGCGGGCAGGCCGGCAAAGACGCCGACCCGCGCCGCTTTGCCGGCGGGCATGGCTGCCGCCTGTTCCGGGCTGATCCGGCGCGGGCTGCCGGGTGCGAAAATAAAGCCGATGCAACGAAAATCAAGTTCCAGACACAAGCGCACATCGGAGGCGCGGGTCAGGCCGCAGACCTTGGCGGGCAGACTGCCGGTAAGACAATCCCTGCGTATGTCTTCTTTTCCTTTTCCGGGAATGTCGGGCAAAGAATGTTTCAGCATCTGAAATTCGCGATTTTCACGGCAAAAGCGCGTCCGGGCGCGACAGCAGCCCGGCCAGGGCGGCTCCCGGGTCCGGCGCGGACATCAGGGCCGCGCCGACAAGAACGGCGTCAAAACCCTGTACCGCGCGTTTTTCCACATCCGCCCGGCGCGCGACCCCGCTGGCGGAAATCCACAATTCATCTTCCCGGCGTTGCGTAATCAGTTCTTCGGACACTGCGGCGTCCACGCGCATGCTCCGCAGATCCCTGGTATTCACCTGGATAATGACCGGGCGTGCGCGGCTTTTCTCCAGGCTACGGCGGGCGCGCGACAAATCGGCGGCATCGAAAATTTCCACCACGCACTCAAGACCGGCTGTGCCGGCGGCTTCAAGCATCTCCATCAGAATATCGTCCGGGAGAGCGCGGGCGATGAGCAGCAAGGCCGAGGCGGGGGTAGCCGCCGTTTCCTCCACCTGCAGGGGATGCACTAGAAAATCCTTGCGCAGCACGGGTAAACCCGCTCCGCTCATGCGCCCCAGGTATTCCGGGCTACCCCGGAAATGCTCCTCCTCCGTCAGCACGGACAGGGCGGCCGCGCCCGCGGCGGCGAAGATCGCGGCCGCATCCTCGGGACGCAAACGCATATTGATCTCGCCGGCCGAGGGAGAGGCGCGTTTATATTCCGCAATCACCGCGCCGGGCCGGCGCTTTTTCAGCGCGGCAGCAAAAGATTGCCGTTCTCCGGCCCATGCGGGCGGGAACAGACTCGACCCCTTCAGGGCGCACAGGGCCTCTACCCTTGCCGCCTGCGCCCGCACAATGCGTTCCAGCATATCTTCTCCTACAGGCAATTTAAGGAAATACCGATTTCTTTCTTTATTTGTTTCTTTCTTTATTTATTTAGAACATTTCAAAGTTGAAAATGCTCAGGCGGCCCTTTCCGGGGGGTTGAAGACAAAATCCCGCAGACGCCCGCCCGCCTTCAGCCTGCGCAGATAGCGGCCGCCTTCGCCCTCGGCGACGGCTTTCTTAGCTTCTTCCATGCACTCATCGAGCGGGCGCTCCGGACTGAGCAGATACAGGGCGAATCCTGTATTCAGGGCCAGCATTTTGCGCATCGCTTCCGGCCCGCGCCCGTCCAGGAGTTCCCTGAGAACGGCCGTTCCTTCCTCGGGGCCGTTTACGGCGAGTTGATCCGGCTCATCGGGACCGAACCCGTATGCCGCGGGGTCCAGCACGGAAAAGTGCACCTCGCCGTCGGCGACGTAAGCCACGTCGGCCGGTCCCAAGGTTGTCAGCTCGTCATAGCCGCCGGCGCCGTGGACGACCGCGCCGCGGCGTCCTTCCATGCGGGCCAGAGTATGGGCCACAAGGGGCAGAAGTCCCCGGTCCGCAACGCCCAGGAAGCAGCGACGCGGCCTTGCCGGGTTCACCAGCGGCCCCATGATGTTGAACAGGGTACGCACACCGAGTTCCCGGCGGATAGGCATAATATGCCTGAAAGCCGGATGGAAGCGCGGGGCGAAAAGAAAGACGAAACCGTCCTCGGCCAGATGCTTTTGCATTTCTCCCGGCTCCGGATTCAGATCGAAGCCCAGGCCTTCCAGAACGTCCGCGCTCCCGCAGCGCGAGGACACCGAGCGGTTGCCGTGCTTGACGATTTTGTGTCCGAGGGCGGCCAGTATCAGAGCCGTGCCGCTGGAGCAGTTAAAGGAGAAGCGGCCGTCGCCCCCGGTGCCCACCACGTCAAGTATCTGCACGTCATCCGGAAAGTCGACGGATACGGCCCTTGCCAGAACGGCATCCACCGCCTCACCCATTTCCTCCGGGGTCTCACCCTTGGCGCGCAGGCCGATAAGAAAGGCCCCCGCCTGGGCGGGCGTCATCTCTCCGTCCATGAGCCGGGCAAAGGCGGCGCGGGCCATGGACGAGGGCAGGTTCTCCCGTCTTGCCACCTTGTCCATGATCAAGGACAGGGGATAAGGGGTCCGGGCATCGCCGTCCCGTTCCTGTCCGTCAGGGTCAGCGCCCCGTGCGGCTGTATGGATTTCCTCCGGCGCGGAAGCGCCGGAAGCGGCGAGGTCGAGAAAATTGCCGAGCAGGCGCGGGCCGTCCGGGGTCAGGACCGATTCGGGATGGAACTGCACCCCCGCCCAGGGCCGGTCCGTAAATTCCAGAGCCATGATCTCCCCCTGCTCCGCCCTGGCCGTAATTTTGAAGACCGGATTGCCGTCGTCGGCCTCGACGACCAGAGAGTGATAACGCCCGACGCGCATCGGGTCGGGCAGCCCCCGGAACAGGGACGATCCGTCGTGCCGGATCTCGGAAACCTTGCCGTGCATGATACGCGGAGCGACAACAACGGGAACCCCGGCATGGCGGGCAAGAATCTGGTGCCCCAGGCAGACGCCGAGCACAGGTACACGGTGCGGCAGACGGCGCAGAAAATCCGGGCAAAGGCCGGCCCTGTCCGGATGGCCGGGGCCGGGAGATATGCACACGGCCGTGAGTTCAGAATTTTCGGCAAGCTCCGTCAGAGCCGGGTCGTCGTTGCGCAACACGCGCGGTTGCGCGCCCAAAGAATAAAACGCCTGGGCCAGATTGAAGGTAAAAGAATCATAATTATCAATGAGCAGAAACATTGCTGCCTCCCGTGCGGGCCTCGGCACCTGAAAGCGCGGCCTTGACCACGGCCGCCTTGTTGACGATCTCCTTCCATTCCGCTTCGGGCGAGGAATCGTAGACCACTCCTCCCCCGGCCTGCCAGAAGGCGCGTCCGCCGCGTATCCAGAGACTGCGTATGGTTATGCCCGTGTCCATATGCACGCCCTCCCCGCCCAGCCCGATCCAGCCGACTGCCCCGGCATAGGGACCGCGCGGGCGTTTTTCTTCTTCGGCCAGCAGTTCCATGGCCCGGATCTTGGGCGCGCCGCTCACCGTGCCTGCCGGAAAAACCGCCCGCAGCACGTCGATCGCGTCCAGTCCCGGCGTGAGCAGGGAACTGACGTGCGAGGTCAGATGCATGACGTGGGAAAAGCGCTCCACCTCCATGTAGCGATCCAGCACCACGCTGCCGGGCATGGATATGCGCCCGAGGTCGTTGCGGCCCAGATCGACCAGCATCACGTGCTCGGCTTGTTCCTTGGGGTCTCCGGCCAGTTCTTCCTCAAACAGATTGTCCTCGACCGGCCCGTCCCCGCGCGGCCTTGTCCCGGCTATGGGGCAAAGGTGCAGTTTGTCCCCCGCGCAACTGACCATGACCTCCGGCGAGGAACCCATCAGAATGATGCCCGGCAGACGCATAAAAAACATATACGGGGAAGGGTTGATGCGGCGCAGACGCCGGTAGACGGTAAAGGGATCGCCGCTGAAGCCGGCGCTGAAGCCGACGGACGGCACTACCTGTATGGCTTCTCCCAGACGTATCTGTTCCTTGAGGCGCCTGACGGCGCCCAGATAGGTATTCTTGTCGGCGCTTGCCTCGATCTGCCCGATACCGGCCGGATGCAGAGCAAAATCTCCCCGCGTGCCGCAACGGGAAGACAGAAGCGCATCCTCCGCGTCCCCCGCCCTGTCCTGATTGAGGGAAAGGCGGCAAACCCTGTTGTAAGCGTGATCAAAAAGAATCAGCGTTCCGGGCAGTGCCAGACAGGCTTCGGCTTCCTCCGGCGGCAGGAGAGGAGCCAGTTTCGGTTCCAGGAGTCCGGCGCAGCCGTAGCCCAGGTATCCATAGAGCGCGCGGGTAATGGAGGGAAAAAAGTCCGCATCCGTCCCCCCGCCGACCGGTCCTGGTACGGCGCGCGCGGGAATTATGCGCAGTTCATGCATAAGCGCCCGCAATCCGTCCAGGAACGGCAACCCGTGCAGGATGCGCAGGGATTCCAGGCGGCCGTCCGTTACGGAAAGGTCCAGCTTGCCGGCGCGGCAAAGCAGACAGAGGATAAAATCGGCGGCTATGATGCTGTACCGCCCCCAACGTCCGCCGACTTCCGCGCTTTCCAGCAGAATGCCCTGCCCCTCGCCCGCCAGACGAAGAAACAGGCTGATCGGCGTTTCCACATCGCTTTGCAGAAAAGAAACATTCTGTTGCAGGGTAATGCTCATCACAACTTCCTTTATGGGCTGTAAGCAACTGTCTCAGGCGTGAAATGCCGTAAAAAAAGCCGCGGACAATATGCCCGCGGCCCGGAAAGGTTCATGTATTAATGCGCGTCAGCGCACAGCCTCCGGCAGACCGCGGACAATGCCGCGCCACCAGGAACCGAAGCGCAGAGATCCGCGCCGGACAAAGGCTGTGCTGTAAATGTGCGTGTTGTGCGAAAAGGTGCTCATGGTCTTTCCTATGCAAATATTTCCCGTTGGGGGCTCACAAAATAGCACAACCGGCGGGCATGTCAAGCAGAAAATGCGCCGGACGACCATTCCAAAAACGAGAAGAAGGCGGCAATTTGACTGCCGCCTTCCCATCCCTGAAAACGGGTCCTTTGTTTCTTTTCAGCCGAGTACAGCGCGGCTTGCAAGTGAAGCGCCGCCGGCTCCCCCGGTCGGGCGGAGAGTAAACACCCGACCGGGTTGTGCAACGATCTATTGAGAGGAGGAGCAATATCGTCACACTTCAATTTCGACAGAAAATATGCATATATCATGCCTGACGTAAAAATAATGTAAAGACAGTCTGATATATCACAGAGGCTGTTCTGATATGCCATATTTTGCACATATGTGCAAAATAATCGGCAGAGTTTGCACATATCCCGAACTCCGCTTGCACAAGGCGCTTTTACCGGCCGTTTTGAGCACTTCAAAGAGGAGGCGTCTCAAAATCAAATTGCCTTATATGGAATCAAGGTATGTTTGCTTTGGAACAGGAATTATTCCTTCTCCTTGTCCTGCATTCTCCGGTGCAGGGCAAAGCGCGAGATGCCCAGATAGTCCGCAGCCTTGCTTTTATTGCCTGCGAAGCGCTCCAGGGCGGAGCGCATGACCGCGTCCACAAAATCATCCAGCTTGACCGGCTCATCCGGCAACGCAACACTCAGGCTCCCGCGCAGATCCAGCAGCGTCCCCGCTCCCGCCGTCCGGTCCGGCGCGGAGAGAGCATCCGCCGGGGCCGCGGCATCCGTCCCCTCGCTCCGGTACAGAAATCCGATATGGGCGGGCGTCAGCAGTTCTCCATCGTGCATGAGAACGGCGCGTTCCAAGGTGTTTTCCAACTCCCGCACATTGCCGGGCCATGGGTAATGCAAAAGGGTCTCAAGAGCTTCCGCGGCCGTCCCCTTGAAATGTTTTTTTCTTTTGCGCGATTCGCGCAACAAAAAATATCCGGCAAGGGCGCGGATATCTTCCGGCCGCTCGCGCAGGGGGGGGATACGCAAATGCCCGACGCGCAGGCGGTGATAGAGGTCGCGCCGAAACGTCCCCTGCTGTACCATATCCGACATATCGCGGTTGCCGGCGCAGACCACCCGCGCGGCAAAACTCCTTTTTTTCACGCCGCCCACGCGGTAGAAACTGCGTTCTTCCAGCACCCGCAAAAGCTTGGGTTGGAGATTCAGCGGCATTTCAGCCACTTCGTCGAGGAAGAGGGTCCCCCTGCCCGCCTGTTCCAGTTTGCCGGGAGCGCCTTCCGCCCGGCTGCCGGTAAAGGCCCCGGCCTCATGCCCGAAGAGTTCGCTTTCAAACAGTTCGTGGGGAATGGCGGCGCAGTTGATGGCCATAAAGGGCGCGTCGTTTACGCCGTCGCCGTTATGTATGTAGCGGGCGAGCACTTCTTTCCCCGTGCCGGTTTCACCCTCGATAAGCACGGAAACGGCAGGCTCGGAATGCAGGATCAGCGCTTCGTGCAGAAGCTCGGTCATGGCCTGGGACTCGGCGATCACGGTACCGATGCCCGCCACCTCGCGCAGCACCCTGCGGGCGGTTTCCAAATCCCGGCGCACAACGGCCGTGGCCTCGGAAACGCACTCTTCCAAATGTTCGTGCAGTTCCCTGTTTTCAATGACCAGAGACTGATGTTCGGCGGAACGGTCAACCACGGCCGCAAGTTCGCGCGCATTGATCGGCTTGTTCAGGTAGTCGTAGGCCCCCTTGCGCAGGGCATCGACCGCCGTGGACATATCGCCGTGGCCGGTAATAAGCACGACATCGCACCGGGCACAGTGCGGGTCGGCCTTGAAACGGGATAAAAGCTCCAGACCGTCCATGCCCGGCATGCGGATATCCGTTATGATCAGAGGAAAAAATTCTTTGCGCGCGGCGGCGAGGGCATCAACAGGACTCTCCACGCCGCGCGGTTCATGCCCGAGGTCCTTGAGAACCAGGCAAAGGCTTTGCAGGCTGTCCCTGTTGTCGTCAACCACGAGAATACGCATCAAGGCTCCCGGTCATCATTACAGCATGTTACGCTTGAAATAGTTGCTTAGGGCATTTCAAAGTTGACAATGCTCAGGCGGCGTAGGCGCGAAGCGCCGCCGCCCGCCCCGCAGGCGTAGGCGAAACTTGCTTTCGCCGTTAAACGCCGGAGGAAGCGTCTCAAAATTAAATTGCCTTAGGCGGACAAAGCCCGCCTGAAGTCTTACATCATTTTTAAAATGCCTGAAAGTCCTCATCAAAAGGAACGCGCTCCCACACAATCTTGCCCCTGCTTTTCTTGTGCCTGCGCAACAGCACATAGACCGCTCCCGCGCCGCCGTTGTTCACCCCGGCCGTGCAAAAGGCCAGGACCACCCGCTTGAGGGGCGCGCGGCAGAGCCAACTCTGCACGAGCCGGCGCAAAATGCCGATGCCGCCGGGGGAATTTCTTCCTCTCCCTGTCACCACCACAACGCAGCGCAGGCTGTGCATATAGGCGTCCTTGATAAAGGCGTGCAAGGCGTCGCAAGCTTGGCGGGCATTCATGCCGTGCATATCCAGATGCTTTTCCAGGCTGTAGCGTCCGGCGCGCAGCCGGGCCATGATCACGGGATCAAGGCCCGGCACATGGCCTTCGAAATATTCATCCGTGTGATGCAACGCGAATTCAAGGCCGTCGGCGGGCATCGCTTCCAGAGTTTTGTCCGGCACAGACAAATGCCTTGCGCGCACAGGCGGCACCGGAATGGCCCGGCCTTTGCCGCGCAGGGGACGGACGGCGCCCACGGTGGATTCGAACAGCGTCCTGTCCTCGCATGCGGGCATTTCTTTCGAACTGTGCACGGCATTCCTCTGTTCGAACTTTTACCGATATATGCATTGAAAAGTAAATTTTTCGCGGCGCGTCGGCCGACATGCAGATTTCCACGCGGAAATCTAGGGAAACGCTGATTTATTTCTTTGAGGAGGCTCCGTCCCCTCAAACTCCCTTGGCAGGGGCATGATGCCCCTGCACCCCCAATAAATATTTCAGCAGGTTATATTTGAGGGGGTCCGGGACCTATCCGTCCTGAACAAAGTGAAGGCGGACAAAATCCTGTAGTAATTTCCCCCGGCGGGGTTCGGGGCAGCGCCGCGATTAAATCAGCGTTTCCCTAAAACCGCGATCACCGTCCTACCGCCGCGCGTTCCGCCTTCTTCGCCCGGACCCGGCGCAGAAAGTCGTACCAGCCGTCAAGCCCCTCGCCGTTGCGGCAGGACAGGGGCAGGACCGCAAGTTCCCCGTTGAGCCGCCGGGCAAAACGCTCCGCCCGCTCCAGGCTGAAGTCCACATGGGGGAGCAGATCAATCTTGTTCAGAACCATAACGGAGGCGAGATTGAAAAGCAGGGGATATTTCTCCGGTTTGTCGTCGCCTTCCGTCACGCTGAGCAGAGCGACCTTGCAGTCTTCCCCGCAGTCGAATTCCACAGGACAAACCAAGTTGCCGACATTCTCGATGAACAGCAGGTCAAGGCCCTTGAGGTCCAGTCCGCCCAGAGCCCTGCGCACCAGCGCGGCGTCCAGGTGGCAGCCTCCCCCGGTGTTGACCTGCACGGCCCTGCCTCCGGCCGCGGCTATACGCCGGGCGTCATTGTCGGTTTGCGGGTCACCCTCTATGACGGCCATGGAAAATTCCCCGCCGAGGTCCCGAAAGGTCTTCTCCAGCAATGCTGTTTTCCCCGCGCCCGGAGACCCTATAAAATTGAGGACGGCGATCCCGCGCTCCGCAAAGAGCGCACGCAGTTCCGCCGCTCCGGCGTCGTTGGCTTCCAGCAGGCTGCGGACGACAGGTTTTTCCATGCTTTCTCTCCGTGCCGGATCAGGGTTGTACAGCGCATGCCTGCAAAAACAGACGTTACAAAACCGGAAAGGTTTTGCGTTGCGGAGCGGCGTGAGTCGGCTGAAAATCATATTTTTCGGCCGGCAATCCTGCAAAAATAACCATAAAAATCATATTGTTATTTTCGCAATTATATAATAGTCAGGCGCCGCACATAGAGTTCCCTACCGGCAAGCACCCTGTGCGCGAGTTCTTCCCCGCAGCGCGGGCACGGGGCAAGGGACGAAACCGGAAAATCTTCCGGCGTAAACTCTTCCCCGCATGCGCCGCAGGCAAGGCGCAACGCATCTTCTTCAATCTCCAGATCCACGCCGGCGAATTCCGTATCCTGAGTCATGACCGTGAAAGCCGTGCTTAAAGCCTCGGGCAAGGCATTGGACAAAGCGCCGCAACGCACAATCACCGAGGACAGGCGCGTGCCCGCGCTGTATTTGCCCATTTCATCACGCATGATCTCCAAAAGGGACGCGACCAGCGAAATTTCATGCATAATTCAATCCATGCCTTAAAGCAATTTGATTTTGAGACCATAATCCGCCGCGTTTCTTGTCATTCTGAGCGTAGCGAAGAGTCTATCTTCGGTGTTTTGTTTTTTCAAGGCACCAAGATGGATTCTTCGCCTTCGGCTCAGAATGACAATGGGCTGTGCGGCAATGCTTACAGGCCCTTCGGCTGCGCCTCGGAACGACAGGGCACGGCGGATTATGGGAAACTCCCCCGGCAGGGGCGTCTGAGGGGACAGAACCCCCTCAGAGAAATGACTCAGCGTTTCTTTTGAAATACTACGGAAAAAATTTCTACTCCTGCCCCGGATAAGCCTCCGCCGCCCTGGCCAAAAAACCCGACCGGGTCATGCCCGCCGCTTCCGCCTTGCCGTCGATCATGAAAAGAACCGATTTTTTGAACGACACATTGACGCGGGCGGATTTTTCCGCAACATCCGGGGAGGGAACAAGCTGCAGCACGGTACCTTCCGGCGATGTCGCTCCGTCCGCGGCAAAGTCGCGCAACGCCGCATCCCATGCCGCCGCGCGCGACGACGGCGCGGGAATATCGGCAAGGGCTTCCAGATGCCCCTTCAGAGCCTCCATTGCCTGCGAAAACGCCTCTTCCATCGTTTTCCCCCAAGTTACACAGCCGGGAACATCAGGAAAGCGGACAGAAACTTTTCCGTCATCCGGATCGGGAACAAAAACAGCGTAATATGCTCTCATGGTGCCTCCTGCGACAATTTCAGTCCTAACTGCCCTGATATTTTCTTCAGCGTAAACAGAGGAAGACCGCCGCGATGCATGGAAACCGTGACCTTTCCCGGTTTTAAAACCCATACCGTCCGTCCTCACGCAACCGTTGTACAACTTCTCGTGCTGTCTCGCCCGCGCCGTCAAAGTCATCGGCGCGGCTGACGTCCACGCAATCGCTGTACAACTTCTCTTGCCGGCACGGCTCCCGCTCCCGGTTCCCCTTGATCATGCCGTTTCAAGCTACACATCCGTGTGTAATTTGTCAAGTTTTTTTTCTCCGAGCGGGCATAAAACACCTGACACGCTTCTCTTTGCAATCCGGAAAAAAATGATATAAAGAACAAAGTACATCCTGCATTGCTCTCCAAGGAGATAGACGTGGGAAGCGCTTCTTCGCTCGGTACCTTCGTGGTCCGCGACATCAACGCCATGTCGGCAATGCCGGCCCAAAACGACAGCGGACTCTGGCAGGCCTGGGCACTCGGCGACGGCATGGTGATGGTGCAACCCCTTGACGTCGATTATACGCCCAAAGGACATTTATACACCTTGCCCGTTTCTGATTTTTCCAATTTACTCAAATCGTTGCAGGATACTCCACCAGACGGGAACACGGCGAGCACGGTCCGGACGGAGCACCCCGGCCCGGCCCTCGAACCGGACAGTCCTCCGGACGCATCGCCGCTCACGTTGCAAGGCACGGACGCATCGCCGCATACAGCGCAGATTCCGGACGCATCAACGTACACACAGCGGACACCGGACGCGCCGGTGACGCCGGACCCGCCGCCTTACGCGGCGATGACGCCGGACATGCCGGCCTACACGCGGCGGACGTCGGACGTGTCGTCGTATACGCCGCTCATCGCGCCCGCCCCGCAAGAGACCCGCTACCCGCAAGGCGCATCGCCGGGATATCCGCTTTCCCCCTCCCTGCAGCAACCCGCAATGCGGAGCGGCGCAATCATTTCACCGATTGACGGAAAACGCAGACTCAGGGCCGATGCCCCGGATCTGCTCCTGATCTGGCATGAAGAATACCAGCGCCTCGCCGATGCGCGGGCCGGCAACAGACAACCGCCCGTCCCCGCCGCATACAATGCGGGAGCGGGCCGGACCGCGGCTGCCCCCGGCGCCGAAAACGCGCGCTTTCAAGCATCCCCCTATGATGCCCCGCAACAGGCGGCCGGGGTATCCCGCCTGCCCGACGCCAAGGAAATACAAGCCCGGTATGCGGAACAGGCCATGCGCGAGGAATTCACACTGCTCATGGAAAGCATGCCCGAGGATGCGTCGGATATTCCCCTGGAAAGCGCCATGGCCGGCCTGATTGCGCGCGACGCTCCTTTTTTCGGCAGGAAACAAAAATTCATGTTCACGGAATTCGGTCTGGCCCTGCGACGCAAGAACAAATGCAAGCTGGCCCTTTTAAGCCACATGCGCGCCCTCAATCTGGCGCCCAATGACGAAAATGTGCTTTTCAACGTCGCCAGGACGGAATATGAATTGGGCCGGGTAGACAGAGCCGTGGAAAGACTTGATAAAGCCCTGCAGGTCAACCCCGGATTCACGGCGGCGGCGCATTTTCTCACTTTTCTGCGCGATGCCGGCCGACAAAGCTGACGCGTCCGCAGAAAGCGGGCAAAAAATTCAAAAACGAAGATTTTTGCGATGAACAAAGGCATAACCATCCTGCTCACGCTCGTGATTCTCGGCGCCATGGGCATGGTTTTGTTCTCTCATATAAACAATAAAAACGACCTCGCCGCGACCGGGAAAAGCGGAAACACGGGCGGCGCGTCCGCCGACAAAAAAAGCGCCGGCGGAACCGGAGCAGGAACTTCGGTCAGCGACCTGATCCGCATAGACCCCCCCCTGTCCTCGCTGAACCCCCCCCCCGACCCTACCCCGGCAGGCGCGCCCAGGGCGGTGCGACTGACTGCCGGTTCCGACGCTCCGACCGGCACGCCGGCCCCGTCCGGTTTCCGGAGCGATACACGCGGACGGACGGACGAAAATCACGCCGCGCCGCCGACCCGACAGTCGCCCGCAGGCGAAGCGCCGGCCCGGCAGGATGCGGCCGGACAGGATGCGGCCCGGCCGCCGGGCGGTCCTCCCGGGCTGACTCCCTGGGAAAATCCGCCTCAAGCGAATCAGGCGGCCCGGACAAACGGCAGCCCGACGGCTGACGCCGCACCCGGACGCCCCGGCCCGGCAGTCACGGCCCAGGCATCTCTGAACGCCGCCGGCGCGTCCCCCGACTCCGCATCCGGCACGGCGCAGACCCCGGAAAGCCGGCGTCCTTCCGCCCCGCCCGCAGCCCAAGGCCGGGCAAACACGTCGGAAAGACAAGCCCCGGCGGGGGAAACAGCGCGGCAAAACGCCGCTCCGGAAACGCCGCGCCCGGCAACCGCGCCCGCGCGGACGCCCGCCCTGCCCTCCGACAGGGGCGCGCACACCCTGAAAAACATAAGTCTGACCTTTGACGGCAACGATATGCGCCTGCTGATAGAAGCCGACAACGATTTTCCCTGCAAAACCTTCGCCCTGAGCGAACCGGACAGGCTGGTCATTGATCTGCCGGGTACCTGGAAGGGCATGAAAGCACCGACCGTGCCCGGCAACCGTATTATCAGGAAAGTACGCATCGGGCTGCAAAGCGCCGGCCCGAGGCTAGTGCTGGATTTGAGCTCTCCCTTGAAAAACCACAGGGTGGAGCGGCGCGGCAACATGGTTGAAATAACGGTGCAATGATGCTTGCAGGACTTGACGTGGGAGGCACCTATACCGATGCCGTACTTCTGGACCCCGGCAAATGCCTGCGCATCGCCGCGGTCAAAGCCCCTACCCGCTCCGGTTCCGTACTTCCGGGCATAATTGAAGCGCTGGAAAAACTTTTCGGCGGCCGGGAGGCCGACCCCGGCAAAGTGCGCCGCCTGACCGTATCCAGTACACTCGGACTGAACGCCCTGCTTACCGGCAACACGGAACCCGTGGGCGTGCTGGCCTTGCCCGGACCGGGCATAGACCCCGGCCTGTTCTGGGGGCCGGACCCCCTGTTCCGCATCCTGCCGGGGGCGCAGGACCACAGGGGGCGCGTGACCGCCGAACCGGACCCCCGCGCCGTGAAGGACGCCCTGCTCTCCCTGAAAAAACTCGGGGCGCGGGCTGTGGCCGTTGTCTGCAAATTCAGTCCCAAAAACCCGGAGTTGGAAAAAAGGCTGGCGGAAGAAGCGCGCAAGGTCTTCGGCCCGGAGGTTCCCGTTGTTCTCGGTTCGGAAAGCGGCGGCAGCCTCAATTTTCCCCGGCGCATGCACACGGCCTGGTGCAATGCCGCCCTGCACACGGCAAGCCGCGAATTCGTGCAGGCCCTGCATAGCGCGGCGCGCAAGCTGGGCCTTTCCTGTCCCATACAGGTGCTCAAGGCGGACGCGGGTTCTTTTTCCTCCGCCGCGGCCGCGCGCGACCCGGCAAGCACCATGGGTTCCGGCCCGGCGGCCGGGCTTCTCGGCGTGCTGGCCATGGCCGAATGGAGCGGCGCGGGGTCCGCGACCCGGTCGGCTGCGCTTACGGACAAAATCATGCTCGACATGGGCGGCACCAGCACGGACATCGCCCTGCTGGCCGGCGGGCAGCCGTTGCTCTCGGATACCGGCCTGAACGTGAACGGCAGGCCGACGCTGATCCGCACGCTTTGGACAAAATCCATCGCCTTGGGCGGGGACTCGTCCCTGCGTATGGACGGGGAAACCCCGCGCGTGGGACCCGACCGTTCCGGTCCCGCCCTCTCCCTGCACCCGGAAGAACGGGGCGAAGACGGACGCTTTTCCCGGCCGCCGACCCTGACCGACGCCCTGAACACCCTCGGCTATACAGCTTTGGGCGACGTCGAAATCTCCCGCGCGGCCTTCGCGCAGATGATCGCTTCCGATCCCGCAGCGGCCCGCATCGCGGGCGGGCGGCCCGAGGCCCCGGCCGGCATCTTTCTGGAATGCGCCCTGGCGCGCATCAAGGAAGAAACCCTCGCCCTTCTTGAAGAAGTCGGCTCCCGGCCCGTGTATACCATCCGGGAACTTCTGGTTGAAAAAAAACCGGCGCCGGAAAACGTCATTTTTATCGGCGGCCCGGCCCAAAGCCTGCGCGCGGAACTGGAAAAGACCCTCGGTCTGCCTGTGCTCGCCCCGGAAGAAAGCCCCTTTGCCAACGCCTTGGGCGCGGCCCTCGCCAGACCGACAAAAGCCGCCGAACTCTACGCCGATACCCTGCTCGGACGTATGACCATACCCGACTTCGACCTGGAAAAGCGGGTCTCCTCCGCCTACCGGCTTGAAGACGCGACGGAGGACATGGCCGCCGCCTTTGCCGGGGCATTCAAAAAAGAGGCATACAGCGGCGAGGCTCCGCAGGTACAGACCGTATTCGCGGAATCCTTCGCCGTGCTCGACCCCTCCGGCGGACGCGGCCGCATCTTGCGCGTCCGCTCCCAGTACGCCCCCGGACTCGACCTGGGAGGTGACCTGTGATGCAGACACCGGACACAAACGCGCCCGCCCGCGCAGCGCGCGGGCCGAAAGCGGCGAACAGCCTGGGACTGGTCTTTTTCCCGGCCTTCGACTGGGCCATCTCTCCCACCCACCCGGAACGCGAGGAACGCCTGCTCTATACCCGCGACCAACTGCGGGAAGAAGGCCTCTTCGACGTGCCCGGCATACTCGAACACCGCACGGAAATGGCCGCAATGTCCGATGTTTCCCGCGTCCATTTCTGCCCTCCCGGTTTTGAGCATGTTGCGGAAACCCCGCATCTCGCCTCGGCAGGCAGCGCGATCAGCGCCGGCCGGCTTGTTCTGGAAGGCAAATGCGCCAAGGCTTTTGCCCTGACACGGCCGCCCGGACACCATGCCATGAAGGTGGTGCAGGGGGGACGCGGCTTCTGCGCGGTAAACATTGAAGCGATCATGATCGAGCGCCTGCGCAGGGATTTCGGCGTCGGACGCGTGGCCATTGTGGATACCGACTGCCACCACGGCGACGGCAGCCAGGATGTCTACTGGCATGACCCGGACACGCTCTTCATCAGCATCCATCAGGACGGACGGACCCTGTACCCCGGAACCGGCTTCCCCCACGAAGCGGGCGGGCCATCGGCCGCCGGCCGGACCGTGAACATTCCCCTGCCGCCGCGTACCGGGGACGAGGGCTTCCTGTACGCGGCCGACGAGATTGTCCGGCCCCTTCTGGATGCCTGGAAACCCGATCTGGTCATCAATTCCGCCGGCCAGGACAACCATTTCTCGGACCCGATCACCGACATGCGGCTGTCCGCGCAGGGGTATGCCCGCATGGTGCGGAGCATAAACCCGGACATAGCCGTGCTCGAAGGCGGCTATTCCATCCAGGGCGCCCTGCCCTACGTCAATCTGGCCGTCATCCTGGCCTTGGCGGGCATGGACTTCAGCCGCGTCATCGAACCCGCCCGGCGTGAAGACCTTACCGCAACGTCCCCGGATTGCCTTGCCTATATCAAGCGCCTCCGGGACTCCACCCTCGAACACTTCGAACACCCCGCCCCATCCTCCGGCTACCGCAGGGAAGGCGGCTGGTTCACGCGCGAAAGAGACGTTTATTACGACACGGACAGCATACATGAACAGCAGCAGGAACGCCTGCGCACATGCGGCAACTGCCCCGGACTGCTCGTCATCCGCAGCCGCACCCACTACGGCGGCTGGACAACCTGCATCCATGTGCCGCGCTCGGCCTGCGACGCCTGCGCCGATGCGGGCGAAGACGCGAAACGCGAAGCCGAACGAAAAAAAGAAGCATGGGAATTTTCCGATCAACGCCGGGACGTCTATCTGCGCCGTTAGAGCATTTTACTCTTGAGATTGCTGCTGACGGCGGACAAGGCCCGCCCGCTCCAATCTCAAAGGAGAAAGGCAATGAACAAAGCGACAACAATGCTCCTGTCCGCAATCCTGTCGCTCTCCGCCGCCGGATGCGGCGAACAGTCCAAGATAGACTCGGTAAAAAAAACCGTCGTCGCCGACTGCTCCGGCAAAACCATGCAGGACCTGGCCGCCGGGCTTCTGCAGAACCCTGTCTGGACTTTCAAAAAAGAACAGGACGGGAAAGAATTCGTTCTGGTTGCCGGCACCCTGGCCGGAGATACCCTCCCGGCCTGGGTCAAGGAACAAAAAATTCTGGATATAACTTTCCGCTTTGCCCTTGACCCGAAAACCGATAAATTCGACCCCGCCTTCCTGGACTCTTTCCCCTCGCTTACCGCCCCGGAAGGCATTTTTCAGGCCTACAAGGTCCTGATATGCCGATGATCGACCCGGACGCCCAAGGACAGGACCTCTGAATGAACGCCCGCGGAAAAGTAGTTACCCGCTTCGCGCCCAGCCCTACGGGGCATCTGCACATCGGCGGCGCGCGCACCGCCGTGTTCTGCATGCTTCTGGCACGCCATTACGGCGGCCGCTTTCTCCTGCGCATTGAAGATACGGACCTGGAACGCTCCAGGCAGGAATACACGGATTCCATCCTGGCCTCCATGCGCCGGCTGAAACTGGACTGGGACGGCGACCCGATTTTCCAGAAAGACCGCTTCGACATATACAACAGCGGGATTGACCGCCTCCTGGCCTCCGGACACGCCTATTGGTGCGGATGCAGCCCGGAAGAAGTGGAAGCCATGCGGGAAAAAGCCAGAAGCGAAGGTAAAAAGCCGCGCTACGACGGGCGTTGCCGCACCCTGGGCCTCGGCCCCGGCCCCGGCAGGTCCGTGCGTCTGGCCGCGCCCCGCGAAGGACGCATTGAGTTCGACGACATGGTCAAAGGACATCTGTCCTTTGACGCCTCGGAACTGGATGATATGATCCTGCGCCGGTCCGACGGTTCGCCGACCTACAACTTTTCCGTGGTCGTGGACGACGCCGCCATGAACGTCACCCACGTGCTGCGCGGCGACGACCATGTGAACAACACGCCCAGGCAGATTCTCATCTACAGGGCGCTCGGCGCGGAACTGCCCGTCTTCGGCCATGTGCCGATGATCCTGGGGCCGGACAGGCAGAAACTGTCCAAACGGCACGGAGCCAAGGCCGTCATTGAATATGACAAAGACGGCCTGTTGCCCGATGCCCTGGTCAATTATCTGGTCCGCCTGGGCTGGAGTTGCGGGGACCGGGAGATATTTGACCGTGACGAACTGGTGCGCCTGTTCGACGGCAACAATCTGAACAGGTCCCCGGCAGCCTTTGACCCGCAGAAACTCCTCTGGGTCAACGCGGAACATCTGCGCCGCGCCGCGCCGGAAACCCTGTTGCCCGAGCTTCTTCCCTTCCTGCGGGAATACGGCCTTGAAAAGGCCGACGAAAAGCTCGTCCTCGCCTGTATCCGCATCCTGCAGGCAAGGGTCCGCACCCTGACGGACATGGCCGGGCAAATGCGTCCCCTCCTGACGCCTGCCGCCGGGCTGACCTACGAAAGCGGCGCCCTGGAAAGCCTGACTCCCGAGGCGCGGAGGCATCTGGCGGAATTGCGCGGACGTCTGGCCGGCGCGAAAGATTTCGACCGGGATGCGCTGCACGCCGTCATCCAGGCCCATGTCGAAGAAAAAGACGTGAAATTCAAAGCCGTGGGCCAACCCCTGCGCGTGGCCCTGCTCGGCTCGGTCAACGGGCCGGATATCGCCCAGGTCATGCAGGCCGTAGGCAGGGACGATGCCCTGGCCAAACTGGACCGTGCGCTGGAACTCACAACCCCAATGCGACAACCACAGCATCAAGCGAGATTGCCATGACTTTACAAATCGCCGCCCTGGCCTCCGGAGTAGGCTCCAACGTAGCCGCCATCATCAAATGTATCAATGAAGGCATGCTCGACGCCCGCATACGCATCGTCATCTCCAACCGACCGGGAGCGCCTGCTCTGGAAAAAGCCGTCAAGGCGGGCATACCCGTCTACGTCAAAGACAGCAAGGATTGCGAAAACCGCGAGGACTACGACCGCGACCTTCTGTCCGCGATCTGCGATGCCGGCGCCGATACCGTTGTGCTCGCCGGCTACATGCGTATGCTCTCCCCCCTCTTCGTCAAGGCGCACCGAGGCCGCATACTCAATATCCATCCCTCCCTGCTGCCCAGTTTTCCCGGACGCATGGGCAACGAGGACGCCATCAAATACGGCGTGCGCCTCTCCGGGTCCACCGTCCATTTCGTGCAGGAAACCATGGACTCAGGCCCTGTGATCATCCAGGTCGTCGTGCCCGTGAACGCGCAGGATACAGGCGAAACCCTCATGCCGCGCATACAGGCCCTGGAACACCGCATCTATCCCCAGGCCCTGCAATGGCTGGCCGAAGACCGCCTGCGCGTGGAAGGACATCGCGTCACTCTGCTGTCCGCCAGACGGCCCAACGTGTCTATGGCCTCCTTCGGACAGGGACCCCTCGGCCCCTGGATGGTCAGCCCGCATCTGGAAGGTTTTTAGGGCGTTTCAAAATTGAAAATGCGCTGAAAACATTCTGTTGCTTTGCGTCATTGCCCTATCCTTTGTGTTGATGAGCAATACTTATTTCGCCGGCTTGGCCGGAGCAGCCGGCTTGCCCTGCGCGGGTTTCCCGGCGGGTTTGGCCTGTGCCGGCTTGCTTGCGGCGGGTTTGGCCTGCGCCGGCTTGCTTGCGGCGGGTTTGGACGCGGCAGGTTTAGGCGCGGCGGGACTCAAACTCTTGAGCAGTTTCCCGGCATCGGCGCGCAAGGGAAAGTTCTTGTCGGACGCGGGAGCGCTGAGCAGCTCCGCGGCCTCCTTCTTTTTTGCCTCGTCCCCTGAAGCGGCCAGCACTTCCGCCAGATGGTAGAGGGCAAAGAGATTGTCCTTTTTGGCTTCCAGGGATTTACGCAGGCTTTCTTCCGCCCCGGATTCGTTCCCTCGCAAATGCCGTATCCAGCCCAGGGTATCCAGCGGCTGCGGCGCGCCGCCCGCCGCCGCCTTGCCCGCCAGTTCCTCGGCCTCCGCCAGACGCTCCGGGGTAGCCTTGTGCCGGGTCATGAGAAAGGCCAGATTGTTGGCGGCAGCCAGATATTCCGGCTTGTCCGCGATGATTTTGCGGTATTGGGTTTCGGCCTCGGAAAGCTTGCCTGTCTGCTCCAGGAGCATGGCCGCGTACATCGCGGCGTTGAGGTTTTCCGGGGACCCTGCATAGAGCTCGCGGCACAGTTTTATGGCCTGGTCCGTACGCTTGGTCGCGCTGTAGATACGGACCAGCATGAGCAGGGGTTGTTCCCAGTCGGGCGTGATCTTCAGGGCGTTGAGGTAGGCTTTTTCCGCCTTTTGCACATCCTTGGCGGCTACGGCGCATTCTCCGACCATGAAGGCGGCGGCGGGGTCGTCAGGGCGCTCTTTCTGTCGTTTTTCGGCAAAGGTCAGGGCGGCTTTTTCCTGTTTCGCGCCGATCTGGGTCCGGATACGGCCTTCGGCGGCGATGGTCGAAGCCGGGTTTACCTTGAGAATGCGGTCATAGGCACGTATGGCGGCAGCGGTGTTCTTTTGGGCCGAATACAGCGCCGCGAGACGCAACAGGGCTGTTTCGGCAACCTGGACATTCTTGTCCCCTGCCAGGGGGTCCAGAATTTTTACGGCGTCGCCGTAGCGTTGCAACTGGGACAAAACGGAGGACGCGGCCATGGGAATGGAAACGTCCTCCGGTATCGTCTTGCGGCCCATGTCCAGAATCATCAGGGCCGCGTCCGGCATATTGCGCGTAAGGTAGATATTGGCCAGTCCGAGGTAGGCCGGGGCGAAATTCGGCGCGCGCGCCAGCACGCGGGTGACGGTGTTTTCGGCGGCCTGCGTGTTGCCGGCGGCATTCTGGACTTCGGCGAGGGTCACTGCGGCCTGAAGGTCGTCGGGAGCGTTTTTTACGACCGCTTCGAAATCTTCGATTGCGCCTGTGAAATCTTTTTCGGCATAGCGGATGCGCCCACGCACGGCGTATCCTTCCGGCCTGTCCGGGTTGTCCGCTATAAAGGCCCCTACCTGCTTTTCCGCCTCACGGGATTTGCCGGTCCGCATATACAGGTCCGCCAGCGCGATATGCGCCTCACCGGCCTTGTCCTTGTCCCTGGGATCATCCAGTATGGATTGCAGGGCGGCTTCGGCATCGCCGAGGCGTCCGGCGCGCAGCAGAATGCCGGCCCTGCCCATTTTGATTTCGCCGTTTTGTTTCGGCGCCCTGTCAAGGAACTCAAGGGCTTTGTCCAGGTTGCCCTGTGCCGCCAGAATACCGGCAAGACGCCCGCGTATCGTCCGGACGTCGGGTTTTTTCTCCAGAAAAGTTTCCAGCAGGGCGACGGCCTTGTCCGGGGTTCCGACGCCCAGGTAAAAGTCCGCGAGACGGAGGTAGGGGCTTGGGTCATCCGTTTCCTGTTCCAGGGTTTTCTTCAGGTATTTTTCCGCCGCTTCCGCATCGCCGTCCTGTTCGGCGACGACGAGGAAGAGGTTCAGGGCGGCGTTGGATCCCGGTTTTTTATCCAGCAGGCCCGTAAGCAGGTTTTTGGCCCTTTCGCGTTCCCCGGCATTGAGCAGGGCGGCGGCCAGACCGGTAACGGCGTCTTCGTTCTCCGGGCCGGCAGCCACGGCTTTTTCCAGCAGGGGGATAGCTTCGGCCGGCTTGTTCTGTTTTGCGAAACAGCGGGCGGCGGCGATTTGGGCTTCAACGAAGCGGAGGTCCTGTTCGGGGACGGCGGCGGCTTCGTCGCATTTGCCTTCGGCGGCCGAGGTGAGGGCGGAATCAACGGGTCCTGCCCCGTAGGCAGGGGTTTCACTGCAAGGGAAGGAAAGCAGAAAAAGACCCAGAACAAAAGCGATGCGGTGTATGCGTTTCACGGATTTTCCCCGGTATATGGTGATTCTGCGGGTAAGGCGTTGCCGCTTCTGTATAGTACCCTTCCTCTTCGCCGGCAAGTTCCCCGACTGCGCCCTGTGCATACAATTCCCTTGCAGCCGGGAACTTTTTTGAGTAATTCCTGTGTAAAGCGGACGTACTCAAAAAAAATTACTCCTATGGTTGCCCCGCCGTTATGCTGTTAGTCCGGCAAACTTATGACTGGAATGCGCATAAAAAGCAGTTCTCGGAGCGGGTCGGCATTGCTGTGAATGTTCTGACCGCTCAGGGCCGGATAGAGCCGTTGAGGCAATGGACCGGCACCGACCGACAGTGAAAAAGGGCTTGATCATGGAAGGCGGCCATCGGGCTTTCTCCAAGTGAAAGGAAATATATCAATTATGGAACCGATAGAGCTGATTGAGTTAATTTCGCGCGGCTAAACCAGCCGTACGCAGTTCAAGCAGGCCCAGGATATTAGAAATGCGGCATCCCTGGCAGGAGAAATGGTGGCTTTTGCCAACGCTGAAGGAGGCAATATCCTGATCGGTGTTGATGATATGGGTCAAATTGTCGGACTGACACATGATGATATCCGTAAACTCAATAATCTTGTGTCGAGTGTGGCATCGGAAAATGTGCGCCCGCCGATCAATCCCATCACAGATACCGTGCATACTGAAAACGGCTTAGTCATGATTGTGACTATTCGCGAAGGTTTGTCAAAGCCCTATGCGGATAGCCAAGGTGTTTTCTGGATGAAATCCGGCGCGAATAAACGTCCTGTCACTTCGCGTGAAGATATACAACGAATGATGCAAAGTGCCGGGCTGATATATGCGGATGAAGTACCGGTTACGGGCGCTGCCGGGGATGCTTTAGACAGTAGCCATTTTGGTATATTTTTTGAAAAGCAGTATAGCCTGAGTGTGCAGAATGCTCTTGAAAAGTCAGACATTACATTAATGCAATTGTTAAACAATGTAGGTCTTGCCAAAGATGAGACGCTTAACCTTGCGGGTTTGCTCCTTTTCGGGCGTAAACCACAACGCTACAAACCGGCTTTTGTCGTCAAGGCCGTATCCTTTGTCGGGAATGAACCATCCGGCGTTCATTATCGTGACAGTGAAGATATCAATGGTTGCATCCGTGATATGTACAAATCCACCATGTCTTTCCTGACCCGTAATCTTCGCCGTTTGCAAGGAGACAGGGGATTTAATACCGAGGGTAATCTGGAAATACCGTTGTATGCCCTTGAAGAAGTTGTCGTTAACATGTTTTTGCATCGAGATTATTTCATCTCCGCTCCTTGGCGAGTCATGATTTTTGATAATCGGATTGAGCTTATCAGCCCCGGTTCGCTGCCGAATAATCTGACAGTGGAAAACATTCGTAACGGTGTGTCTATTATCCGCAACCCTCTCATTGCCTCGTTTGCCACCAAAGAGTTGCCGTATAGAGGAATAGGCACAGGCATCCGCCGTGCGCTGTCCTTTGTTGAAGATATTGTGCTCGAATCCGACCAAAACGACAATCAGTTTACGGTATATATTCCTCGCAAGAATTCCTGATAAGGCCCGGCGGAACCCGGATGAACTGCACAGGCCCGGCGCGTGGAGGAAGCACGCCGGGCCCGCATCGACGGGAGGTGGAGGAAATCCCGCCCCTGACATGCGGTTTTACCGCTTCATGTTGATCACCGTTTCCAGCATGGTGTCCACGGTGGTTATGCCTTTGGAGTTCGCCTGGAAGCCGCGTTGCGTGGTGATCATGTTCACGAACTCGCGTGAAAGGTCCACGTTGCTCTGTTCCAGGGAATAGCCCAGAGTGGTGCCGAAGGTGCCTGTGCCCGCGGCCCCGGAACTGGCCTGCCCGGACTCGCGCGTTTCCGTGAACAGGTTGCCGCCTTCCCGGCGCAGGTTCTGCTTGCTCGGGAACTCGTAGAGGGTGATCTGGTACAGTTGCAGGGTTATGCCGTTGGAGTAGCTTGCCGACAGCACCCCGTCCGTGGCGACGTTCACATAGCGCAGGTCGCCGTAGGTATAGCCGTCCTGTTGCTTGCCCGGTTGTTCGTAAAAGTTGTCGCCCAGGTTTGTGGTCCGCGTGGGCTGTACCTCGCTGAAGCCGCCCAGACCGTTCCAGAGCAGTTTGGAAGGACCTGTATAAGTAGTACCCGATGGATCCGTGCCGGCAACTTGCCAAGGATTGTTGACCAAATTCCAGGCATTGGGCATCCCCACCGGATAGTGGCCGGCGGGAGTACCGTTGGCTGCAGTATAAGCTATTGCGGAGCCGTCAGGAAGAGTGCCCGTCGGAAAATGCCATGACCTGTCTTTATTTTTAAGACCGAAATCAATGGAGATCATACGCCCTGCCGCGAATCTGTTCGGATTTGAATAGTCATAAGTTGTAGTTGACCCTGCCTGCACCGGATTGGTTCCGTCATAATAGGCCATCTGTTGCCCTGCTGTACCGGAAAAATTCGGCGCTATCATCGGGAAACCATCGGTGGAAAACGGCGCAGGTACCCATGCGGAAATATCGGCCTCCCCGGCACCGTTCCACCATGTGCCGTACCCCCCCCCGACTGAAGTCGGAACGGCATGGGGAACAAAGCACGTCATGTCTTTCATCTCACCTGCCGAATTGAAGGTTATGGTCCCGGCCCCCAATAATCCTTTCAGTGCGTCCGGCACATTGGGAGAGGTTGACGCATTGCCTGCCGGATCCCAATCGGAATTGAAATCACGCATATCTTCTGTCGGATCCATCGTTATTATATATTCCCAGTATGATTCTCCGGCTGATCCATCGCCGATGTGCTGTTTAGGAGGCGCGGAAGCGTCGTCGACATTGCTGATACGGTCAAAGTATATTGTCAGTTTATGCAGTCTGCCCGCCTCATCATAGACCTCCATGGTACTCTGGTAGGCATACATGTCCTGCCCGAGCGGGGGATCCTGAGAGGCATCCCAGTTTTTGAGCAGGGCGAACATGGGAGCGTCGGCATCCATGCATTTGTCGTCTTCCGCCGGTATGATACTGTTGCGCAGATTCACAGGAAGGGTAATACTCTGGGTATGGCGCGGGGGGCAGGTAAAGGTATCCAGGCAGATATCCACCGGGGAACCGGTACCGATGATCCCTGCTCCTGTGCGCGTTGAGGAAGAGCCGGTCTGCGAATCCCGGTCTATCATCCAGCCCTGGAGCACATAGCCGTGCGGGTCCACCAGATAGCCCGCATTGTTGAAGGTGAAGTTGCCGGCCCTGGTGTAGTAATTGACGTTGTTGCTCAGCGGCTTCACGCAAAAAAAACCGTTGCCTTGAATGGTGATGTCCGTGCTGCCCGTGGTGGTTTCTACGGCGCCTTGGGAAAAATCATTGAAAATCAATCCTATGCCCACGCCGCGGCCTATCTGGCCCGTGCCGCCGGCCGTACCGATGGACTGGTAGACGAAATCCTGAAAATCCATGCGCTGCTGTTTGAAGCCGACGGTATTGACGTTGGCTATGTTGTTGCCGACCACATTCATTTTTTCGCCGTGCGTAAGCAGGCCGGACACGCTTGTCCATAAACTTGCCGTAAGACTCATGGTTTTCCTCCGTTTGCGCCGCCTTCCGCGGCGGCCTGTATGGCCTGTTTCCGTGCCGTCCGGCCTTTCCAGCGCGCAGAGCGCGACGGACAACACGTTCCTCCGCCGTCTGTCGTCATCAGGCTCCGGTTCCTTCCCCGTTGCCCGACCCCGTATCGCCCGACCCCGCGTCCGCCGAGCCGGTTTCCCCTGTGCCGGTGCCGCCCGTGTCGGTTCCTTCTGTGCCTGTGCCGGTTTCCTCTGTGCCGGTGCCGTCGGTGTTGGTTCCTTCTGTACCGGTTTCGTCCGAACCGTCTTCGCTGCCTGTGCCTGAGTTGCCGACAACGTAGTCCATAATCAGATCTATCTGCTTGTAATTGACGGTGCGCCCATCGGACAGATAGAGGATATGGTTGCCGTCCGCGGACATTTCCACACCGACCACTATACCGCCCGAGGATGTGCTGACGAGCATGTCGTTGCCCTCGGCATCCTTGGCCGTGATGTTGACTATGTAGGTGCCGTTGTCCAGGGGGTCTCCGTTGAAATCCCTGCCGTCCCAGTAAGCCGCGTTGCGGCCGGCCGTATAGCCGGGCATGGTCGCGCTGTATACCATGCTGCCGATGCTGCCGTCGGCGTTGGTCTTGTACACGTTGAAGGTGCCTCCCGCGCTGTCGGCGGGCAAGGTGAAGTAAATCACGGGATAATCGGCTTCGGTAAGTTCCGCGGCATTGATCAGGGTGATGTTGTCGCCGCCGGCCACCACCATCTTGTTGATCAGGGAGGCGGCGCTGACGGACTGCTGTTCCAGATAGGCCGTATTCAGATCTTTCACCCCGGCGTTGATGTTCTGGAGTTCTTCCACAGTGGTGAACTGCGCCAACTGGGCGATGAATTCCTTGTCTTCGACGGGATTCAGGGGGTCCTGATTCGAAAGCTGGGCCACAAGCAGTTTCAGAAAGGTGTCCTTGTCCGTGGCCAGACGGTCAGTCGTCGCGGAACCGGAAAGAACGCCGTTGTTGGCTTCGTACTGTCCTATGATATTATTGGATATGGCCATGGTACACCTTCATCAGAATTTTCTTTACGGTTTGAAGCATTTTGCCTGTTTTCCCGAATCCCGTTGAATACTCGGCACAGACGGGTCCTCAGGCCACAAGATGCAGTCCGCCTTCTCCGGGTCGGACGGGCTCCGCCGCGCTGCCCGCCGCTGTTTCGTCCCGCCGCATGCGGGCCAGACGTATCAGGCGGCCCCTTTCACCGGAGTCGCGCATGAGGTTGTGTTCTCCATATCCATCCCAGGTTCCGGCGGAACCGTTGTCGGACAGGGAGGCGCGCACGTCCAGTTCCGCCACCTTGATGCCCTGCTCTTCCAGACGCGTCCTGAGTTCGGCAAGCTGCTGCGTGAGGACTTCCGCGCTCTCGGCCCGTTCCGCCCGGAGACTCGCCCGAAGCTCGCCCTGATGGAAACTCAGGACCACGGTGACGGCCCCCAGTTCCGCGGGGTTGAGTTGCAGGGTCAGTTTCTGCGCGCCGTTTTGCACGCCCTGGAGCAGACCGCCTTCAACCTGGGCAAAAATTTCCGAACTGTAGGCCGCAGCCCGCGTCGCCGGAAGCGGGTCCCGGCTGAACGCGGCTTCCCTGCCCGGCACAAGGGCGTTGATGAAAGTTTCGGGCGGCGGCGAAGTCGCGGTCTCCCGCGCGGACGCGGAACGCGCCTGACTTTGCGGGCCCGGTTTTTCCCCATCGGCGCGGGGCATATTTTCGGGGCGGTTTCTGCGTTCCCTGCGCTCCTCCGCTCCTTCTTCCCCGTCGCGCGCGGAGTCCTTTACGTCGTCCACGCCGGTTCTGCGCCGCACGCTGTCCTGCATAAGGGCTTCGCTCTGCTCGCTGAGCCTGCTGCCGCGCTTGTCCTCAACCGTTTCGTATCGCTCGCCGGCCTTGGCCCGGCGCATGGCCTCATCGACGGCCGCGCGCATTTCCTGCGACGCGCGGCGTGAAGCAAGGGCGCGGTCGGCGGTTTCCTTCATGGCCGGCGCCAGAAGTTCCCTGAGGGAATCTCCGGTAAAACCTTCGTTTTCCTGTTCTTTAAAACGTCCTGCCAGAAAGGCCGCGTTTTCTTGGGAAAGGTCAAATCCCTTGAGAAGGGCGGCGAACTCTTCCCTGTTGATGCCGATTGCATTTTTATGCCCGGAAAGCCCGGCGGAAATACGGTTCCACATGCCGTTCACGTCGCCGGCGTCGCTCAGGGCTATTATTTCCGCCTGCCCGTCCGCATCGAAACCGACTTTGTTCAGCAGCCCTTTCAGGGTGTTTCCCTCGTCTTCAGTCAAGGGCGCGCTTGCGCGGGAACGCCCGGCCAGAGCGTTGAACATGGCTGATACGGTCAGGGGCTGACCGGAAGCGGTGAGGGCGTCCAGCCGTTGCAAATGTTCTTCGGATACGCTGCGCTTGCGCAGTTCGTCCTTGACAAGGCCGCGCAGCTTCTCGTCCACGGCGTCCGGACGCGCATCGTAGGCGGCGAACCCGGCCGGGCGGCCGCTGTAGTCTTCCCTGTCTTCTTCTATAAAGGAACGCAGCACGGCGTTAAAATCCGCGTGCGCGGATGCCTGCGTTCCGTCCGTCCGCGCGCTTGTCGCGGGATTGTCCGCAAAGTTGTCCGCGCTGATTCCGTCTATGGGAAAAAATTGCATGTCCGTCTCCTTGCGCGGGTATCAATTCAAAGCCCGTGCCAAAAAAGCGGCCGGAGCGCGCAATATTTTACATCCCGCCGCTTTTACATACTTCTTTTCATGATTGCCGGAACCTCTCCCGGCGCGCCGGGGGAAAATCATGCCGTGCCGGCGGGAAAACGCTGGGGCGCAACAAAAAAATGCTACAGATATTGCGGCGCAAAGGATATCGGGTATGAAGGGAAGATGGCGAGGGGATTATGGACGACAGAAGGCGGAAGGGCATCAATCGAATGAAAAAAAAATCATAGAGGCTTGGCCGCCAAGACTGAGGTGAGAAAGGCGGGGGGGCTCCTCTGAACAGGGTCACTGTATCCCCGGCTGCATGACATTGCCGCCGCCCGCCCCGCAGACATGGGTGAAGCCTGCTTTCGCCGTTAAACGTCGGAGGATGCGTCTCAAAATCAAATTGCTTTAGGGCTGTTTATACATTAATGATAAACTGCCCTGCACGGGTTTGCAGCCAAACCCGCCGCGGGATTGGAGCAGGCGGGCTATGCCCGCAGCAAGCAACAATCTCAAGCGTTAAATGCTTTAGCATTTCCAAGTTGAAAATGCTCAGACGGCGTAAGCGCGGAGCGCCGTCGCCCGCCCCGCAGGCGCAGGCGAAACTTGCTTTCGCCGTTAAGCGCCGAAGGAGGCGTCTCAAAATCAAATTGCCTTAAGGACAAGACATGCACGGCTTTACTCTGCTGAACGAAGAACACATCGCCGAACTCTCCTCCCGCGTCCGCCTCTGGCGGCACGAGGCCACACACGCCCCCCTCCTGTCCTTCATCAACGACGATGAAAACAAGGTCTTCGGCGTGACCTTCCGCACCCCGCCCTTCGATTCCTCGGGCGTCGCCCATATTCTTGAACACTCCGTACTCTGCGGTTCAAAAAAATATCCTGTCAAAGAACCTTTCGTGGAACTGCTCAAAGGGTCCCTGCACACCTTTCTCAATGCCTTCACCTACCCGGACAAGACCTGTTACCCGGTGGCGAGCGCCAATCTCAAGGATTTTTACAACCTCGTCGACGTCTATCTGGACGCGGTTTTTTTCCCTGAAATCAGCGAGCAGACCTTCGAACAGGAAGGCAGACACCTGGAGCCGTCGGAAAACGGCCTGATTTTCAAGGGCGTGGTCTACAACGAAATGAAAGGGGCCTTTTCCTCCCCGGACTCGGTGCTGGAACGCTACTGCCTGCATTCCCTGTTTCCGGATACGGCCTATGCCCTGGAATCCGGCGGGGACCCGGCGAAGATTCCCGATCTGGACTATGCGCGCTTCCGCGACTTTCATGCCCGGCATTACCATCCCTCCAACGCCCGCTTCTTTTTCTGGGGCGACGATCCGGAGGAAGAACGCCTGAGACGGATCGGCGCCGTACTCGCCCCCTTTTCCCGCCTCACCCCGAATTCGGCCGTGGGCCTGCAAAAGCCCTTCGACAACCCGCGCAGAATCGTCGTGCCCTTTGCCGTTTCACCCGCCGAAGGGGAAGAGCCGGAAAAAGGCATGGTCACCCTGAACTGGGCGGGGCCGGAAACAGCGGATACCGAAACAGCTCCGGCCTTCCGCATGCTGGAGCACATACTCCTGGGTCTGCCCGCCTCCCCGTTGCGCCGCGCCCTGATCGAGTCCGGGCTGGGCGAAGACCTGGCCGGGAACGGCCTGGAAGACGAACTGCGCCAACCGGTCTTCAATACCGGCCTGAAAGGCGTGGAAACTTCCGTCGCCGGCCGGGTGGAAGAGTTGATCCTCAAAACCCTGCGGGACCTCGTGGAACAGGGACTACCCGGAGATATGGTCGAGGCGGCCGTGAACAGCGTGGAGTTCGATCTGCGCGAGAACAATTCCGGGCGCTTCCCCGTGGGACTCGCGGTCATGCTCCGCGCCCTGACTACCTGGCTGCACGAAGGCGATCCTCTGGCCACTCTGCGTTTTGAAGGCCCTCTGCGCAGAATCAAAGAGCGCATCGCCGCCGCAGAGCCGGGAAAGGGCGGATATTTTGAGACGATTATCGAAAACTTTTTCCTTTCCAACCCGCATCGGGTCACGGTGGTTCTTGAGCCGGACCCCGGCCTGGAAGAACGCCTGGAGCGGGAAGAAAAGGAACGCGTCGCCGCCGTAAGCGCGGCCATGAGCGCCGAGGAACGCGCCGCCGTCGCCCCCAGAGCCGAAGCATTGCGCGCCGCGCAGGCCGCGCCCGATTCCCCGGAAGACCTGGCGCGCATTCCCCGGCTCGTCCTTGCGGACCTGCCGGCGCGCAACAGGCCGATCCCCACGGAAAGCACCACCCTTGCGCCGGCCGAGGCGGAAGTCTTTTTCCATCCCCTGCCCACGAGGGGCATTGTCTATGCGGAGGCCGCCTTCGACCTCGGCGGCGTGCCGCACCGCCTGCTGCCGCTGTTGCCGCTGTTCGCCAGGGCGCTTCTGGAAATGGGCACGCGCAAACACGATTTCGCGGCCTTCAACATGCTTGTCGCCCGCAAGACCGGCGGCATGGCCGGTGACCTGCTGTTTCTCACCCGTTTCCCGGACCGCGCCCCGGCAGGCCGCCTGATCCTCGCGGGCAAAGGCGCGCCCGACAAGGCAGCGGACCTTTTCGAGCTGATGGGCGAAGCCCTCTGCGAAGCCGTGTTCAACGACCCCGAGCGCTTTCTGCGCATGGTGCTGGAAGAAAAAGCCCGCCTGGAACACAGTCTGGCCCCCTCGGGACATCTGGCCGTAGCCTCGCGCCTGCGGGCGTCTTTGGGTGAAACGGGCAGACGCGAGGAAGAAGCCTGCGGCCTGAGCACCCTGCCTTACCTGCGCCGGACGGCCAAGGCCCTGGAAAGCGGCGACGCTTCCGTTCTTGAGGACCTGGAAACCTTGCGCCGGACGGTGCTGCACACTTCCGCCCCGGCGCTGAACCTCACGGCCTTGCCCGAACAGCGCGCCGAACTGCTGAAACAGGCCGCCGATCTGGCCGCGCGCCTGACCGCCGCTTCCGGCGGGCCCCTGCCCGAATACGGCCCGGAGAACGGCACGGCCGAAGTACTCCCGGAGCGCGAAGCCCTTATTCTGCCCGCGCAGGTCAACTTTGTGGGCAAGGGAGTCAATCTCTTCGACGCCGGTTACGTCTACCGCGGATCGGCCCAGGTTGTGCTCAAGCACCTGCGCGCCGGCTACCTGTGGGACCGGGTGCGCGTGCAGGGCGGCGCTTACGGTTGTTTCTGTTCCCTGGACCGGGCCGGCGGCTCCCTGGTCGCCGTTTCGTACCGGGACCCCGGCATCCTGTCCACACTGGATATTTTTGATGCCGCCGCCCGCAGTCTCGCGGAAAACAAACCTTCTCAGGCGGAACTGGAAAAAGCCGTGATCGGGGCCATAGGGGAACTGGACGCCTATCTCCTGCCGGACGCACGGGGCCGCGCGGCCCTTGTCCGCGCCCTGAGCGCGGACGACGAGGAACGGCGCGGGCGTATGCGCGAAGAAATCCTGGGCACGACGCAAAAAGATTTCACGGATTTTGCCGCGGCGTTGGAAGCCTTGAAAGACAAAGGCCGCGTCTGTGTCCTCGGCGGCGCGGCCCTGGAACGCACGGCCGCGGAACAGGGCTGGCCCGCGCTCAAAATAGTATAATGGTTTGAAAGCTCCGCAAGTGTTCCAGGGCCTGTCCGTCCGAACGAAGTAAAGGCGGACAAAATCTTGTAGTAATTTCCCCCGGCGAGGTTCGGGGCGGAGCCCCGATTAAATCAGTATTTCCTTAAAATGTTCTAGAGTTTTTTTAGAAAGAATGTTAATGGTTGCCGGTCGCGGTTCCGAAAAAGCACACAAGGCGGGTCGGCGGCAAAAGGCTTTTCATAATGAGTTTTGAACTTTTCGTTGCGCGGCGCTATCTTTTCGCCCGCAGGGGCCAGGCGTTCATCTCGGTCATTTCCTGGATATCCGTGGCCGGAGTGGCTCTCGGCGTTGCTTCTCTCATTGTGGTCATGGGAGTGATGAACGGGTTCACAACGGATTTGCGGGACAAAATCATCGGCATGTCCGCCCATGCCGTTGTCTACAGTTCCGCGCCCGTATTCGAGGAGGACGAAAATCTCGAGGCGGCATTGCGTTCCGCTCCGGGTATCACGGCCCTTACGCCCTTCATCCATTCCGGGGTGTTGCTCTCCGGCCGTTCGGGCGGTTCCGGGGTCTACCTCCGGGGGGTGGACCCGAAAAGCGCGGCGGCAGTGCTCGGAGGGCTGAAAAATATGACCCGCGGCAAGGTCGGGGATTTGGACGATACCGAAGGACTGCCCGGCATCATCATCGGCGAGGTTCTGGCGGACAAACTGGCTGTGGACGTGGGCGGCAGGATCAACGTCATGGCCCCGTCCGGCCGGCAAAGCGCCGCGGGCTTCAGCCCGCGCATCATGCCCTTCCGCGTGGTCGGGCTTTTCCGTATCGGCCTTGCCGATTACGACAGCGCCCTGGCCTTTGTGAACCTGAGCAACGCCAGGGAGGTCCTGGGGCGGCCGGACCGGTCCATTTCCGGCATCGAAACGGCGGTGGACGACGTTTACGCGGCCGGGGAAATCATGCGCCGGGCGCTGTCCCTCACGGACAGGACCGACCTCTACGTCCGCACCTGGCAGGAAATGAACGCCAACCTCTTTGCCGCCCTGAAACTGGAAAAAGCGGCCATGGCCGTCATCCTGACCCTGGTGGTGCTGGTGGGTTCCTTTTCCATAGTGACGGCCCTGGTCATGCTGGTCATGGAAAAAAAACGGGACATAGCGATCCTGATGTCCATGGGCGCCCGCGCCGGCATGGTGCGTCGCATTTTTACGCTCCAAGGACTGCTGATCGGTTGCATGGGCACAACCGCGGGCATGCTGCTGGGGCTCGGCTGCTGCATGCTGTTGAAGCGCTATAAATTTATCGAACTGCCCAGGGGAGTGTATTCTCTTGATTATCTGCCCGTACTCCTGCAGTGGCAAGACGTGTTGCTGACCGGACTGTGCGCCATGTTGCTCTGTTTTTTCGCAACCCTGTACCCGGCGCGTCAGGCGGCGGGGATTG
Source organism: Desulfovibrio sp. (assembly GCA_031273845.1). GTDB lineage: Bacteria > Desulfobacterota > Desulfovibrionia > Desulfovibrionales > Desulfovibrionaceae > Frigididesulfovibrio. Next base: position 61,983 of record JAISRC010000162.1, on the reverse strand, counting down.
AGCCGGTCGAAGCTCTGAGGCATGAATGAGTTCCCTGCCGGCGCCCCTTTCCTTGTATTCACTGCGCAACCTGGTCAAGGAATTCGACGGGCCGGGCGAAAAAGTTCGTGTTTTACAAGGCATCAACCTTGATATACAAGAAGGGGAAAGCGCGGCCGTAGTCGGCGCCTCCGGGTCCGGCAAATCAACGCTGCTGCATATCATGGGTACGCTTGCCGAACCGGGTTCCGGGGAGATATACTTCCGCGGAACGGATATGCGGGCCTTGGACGCTGATACGAAAGCCCGCCTGCGCAATGAAAGCATCGGTTTTGTTTTTCAGTTCCACCATCTGTTGCCTGAGTTTACCACCCTGGAAAATGTGGCCATGCAGGCGGTGATCGGCGGCGAACCCATGGAGGCTGCTCTGGAAAAAGCGGCGGAAATGCTGGAACTTGTGGATCTTGCCGACAGGGCGCATTTCAATGTCGGCCTGCTTTCCGGCGGCGAACGCCAGAGGGCGGCCATAGCCAGGGCGGTGGTGCGTAAGCCTGCCGTGCTTCTGGCTGATGAACCCACGGGCAACCTTGATGAAAAAAACGGCATGCTGGTTGCGGATCTGCTCATGCGCCTGAATGCGGATCGAGGCATGTCCATGGTCGTGGTTACACACAATCCGGAGCTGGCGGGCCGCATGGCCAGACGCTTCGAACTAAAGTCCGGAGATCTGTATGAGCAATCGCGCTGAACGAGGTTCGGGAATTTCCACCTGCTTTGTCCTGTCGGCGATACTGGTCTGCCTGCTTTTCATAACAGAGGCGCAGGCCGCCGCCGCGCGGGCGAAGGCAGCCGGGTCCGGCGCCCCGCGCATCCTTGTGTTGCCCTTCAATGTGCGGCAGGAGGACGGCCGGCAGGAGGCGGACAGTTCTTTCGCCCAGCTTATGGGCCGGCGTCTGACGGCCTCCGGCGCGGCCGTTATCCCGCACGAGAGAATGCTGGCGCTGATCAAGGCGCGCCGCATCGATTCTCTGGACCCCGCCGCCGTCCGTTCTCTGGCGGCCTCGGCCGGCGCGGCCTATGCCGTCTACGGCTCGGTGAACATTTCCGGCTCAAGCATGAGCATCGACGCCCGGCTGGCCCCTGCCGGAGCAGCCCGTTCGCCCGTGCCCGTATTCGTGGAACTCGACGGCGGCACGGCAAGCATGCCCACAGCCGCGGATCAGTTGGCCTCCGCCATACTCGCCGAACTGCCGCGTCCGGGCGCTCCCGATCCGGGCGGAGCGGTCATAGCCGGCATTGAGGTGCGCGGCACGCTGGTTCTGGACCCCGACGTGGTGCTCATGCGCATCAGCACGCGCAAGGGGGACAAACCCGATGCGGCGGCCATCGACCAGGAAGTGAAGCAGATTTGGGACCTCGGCTATTTCAGCGATGTCCAGGTCACCCTCGAACCCCGCCCGGACGGACTCTGGGCCGTTTACACGGTCAAGGAAAAACCCAGGCTTGAAAGCGTCACCTTCACCGGAAACTCCGAACTGGACGACGACGACCTTCTGGCCGTCATGGGCAACAAAGCCGGGTCCATTCTCAACGAAAAACTGCTTGCCGACGACATCCAGAAAATCCTCGAAGCCTACCGCAAGGAAGGCTATTATCTGGCGACGGTGGACCAGCATGTGGACGTGCGGCCGGGGAGCAATTCCGCCGCCCTGAACCTGAGCATCAACGAAGGAAAAAAACTTTACATCAGCGAGGTCCGCCTGGACGGCTGCGAGCAGCTCGACGCGGGCGATGTGCAGGACCAGCTTCTGCTCTCCGAACGCAGCATAATTTCCTGGATAACGGGTACAGGCGTGCTCAAGGAAGAACTCATCGAGCGCGATTCCTCGGCCATCACCGCCTATTATCTGGATCGCGGCTTCATGGACGTGACTGTGGCCGCGCCCAAAATAGACTACACCGAAGACGGCATCGTCGTCACCTTCCCCATCCATGAAGGCCCGCGTTATACCTTGGGCAACATCACCTTTGCCGGTGACCTCATAGACACGGAAGAACGTCTGAAAGAAGAAACAGGCATGGACGAGATGGCCTCGTCCGGCGCCTGGTTCAATCTGACGCAGATGCAGAGTGATGTGAAAAAGCTTACGGAATTTTATGCGGATTACGGTTACGCCTTTGCCGACGTAGAAGCCCTCCCGCGCAAGCGCGCCGACGGCTCCGACACCGTGGACATCGTTTTCTCCATAGCCAGGAAAAACAGGTATCATGTGCGCCGCGTGACGGTGGAAGGCAACATCAAAACCCGCGACAACGTGATTCTGCGCGAAATGCGTCTCACGGACGGCGAACAGTTCCAGGGCGACAAACTCCGCCGCAGCACGGAGCGGCTGAACAAGCTCGGCTACTTTGAAGTGGCCGAGGTCGAACTTTCGCCCACGGAAAATGCGGACGAAGTGGACCTCAAGGTCAAGGTCAAGGAAAAACCGACCGGGGCGCTCATGGCCGGAGTAGGCTACTCGACCTTTTCAAGGGTCGGCGTGGCCGCCACCATCATGGAACGCAATCTCTGGGGCAAGGGATACAACGTTTCGCTCCAGGCGGCTTTTTCCGCGCGGCGCAACGCATACACCCTGAGCATGGGCAACCCGCGCTGGAACGACACGGACCTGAGCGTGGGCATGGACGTCTACCACTGGCGCGACGACTACATAGATTTCACCAAGAGAACCACAGGCGCAGTCGTGCGTTTTGCCTATCCTCTGGGCGAATATACGTCCTTCGGCTGGGGCTACCGCCTGGACGAGTATGAAATATACGACACCAACCAGTACGCGGCCAGACTGATCCGGGATTATGCCGACGGCGTCCGTTACACCAGCGTGGGACTGGCCCGGCTCGTGCGCGACTCCACCGACCGGGAAAACCCCACCTCCGGCAACATAGACATTCTGGGCGTGGAATACGGCGGCGGTCTGCTGGGCGGAGACGACTCCTTCATCACCCTTTCCGCCGAACACCAGAGCTATTACCAGCTTTGGCCGGAGCATGTGTTGCACGGACGCATCAAGGGCATGGCCATACTGAAGAACGGCAAGGACGAGGTACCTGTCTTCGAGCGCTTCTGGATGGGCGGCATGAATACCGTGCGCGGCTATGACAGCGAAGACATAGTGCCCCGCGACCCGGAGACGGGCGACCGCATCGGCGGCACGCGCATGGCTTTCATGAACCTTGAGTACATATACACCCTGAGCAACGAAGCAGGGCTTTATCTGGTGCCTTTCTACGACATGGGCTTCAACGTGGATGCGGACCGCTCCTACTCCTGGAACCGGGAAATGCTGAAATCCGCCGGCCTTGAAGTGCGCTGGCGTTCGCCCATGGGTGATCTGCGTTTCTCCTACGGTATCCCCTTCGACGAAGACCGTAACGGAAACAAAAGCAGTGGGCGTTTCGAGTTTTCCATGGGCCAGACTTTCTAGTCCTGTCCGTATGGGACGGCGCGGCAAAAAGCCCGCGCCGTCCCGTACAAAGCGGTTCTTCCCCCCCTTCCTGAGAATATTTGCCTTTTGCCTGCTGTTGCCGGCAGTGTTCGCGCTTTGCGCGGGCGAAAGTCCGGCCGCGTCCGCTGCCGGGCAGCCCGCGACAGGCAAAGCCGGCTCCACGACAGGCAAAGCCGGCTCGGCGGCAGGCAAAGCCGGCTCAGCGGCAGGCAAGACGCCGCAGGCGGCGGCGACAAAAAAGAAGAGCGCGGCCCAAGCCCGACAGCCGACTCCGGCCGAAAAAAATTCCGCTCTGCTGGCGCAGCTCGGTCTGGAGGTCAAGACCATCATGCTGGATGCCGGGCACGGGGGCAAAGACCCCGGCGCCGAGGGGGCAGGCATCGTGGAAAAAAATTTTACCCTGGACATGGCCAAGCGTCTGGGCGCGATTTTGCGCCGGCGCGGCTTTACCGTGCTCTATACCCGCTCCGGCAACGGTTATCTTACCTTGCAACAGCGCCCGAACGCGGCCAATGCGAAAAAGGCCGACCTGTTCATCTCCCTGCACGTCAACGCCAATCCCAAACCCTCCGTGCGCGGGCTGGAAATCTATTATCTGAGCGAAGCCAAGACCGGCGACGCGGTCACGGTGGCCGCCCGTGAAAACGGGGTATCGGCCGGCAAAATCAGTGATCTCCAGTTCATCCTCACCGATCTCATGCTCAGTTCCAAGGTCAAGGAATCACGCCGTCTGGCCGAAACCGTGCACCGGGGCATACTGAACAGCCTGAAAAAGGCCGGCCTGCCCGCTTTCGACAACGGGGTGCGTTCGGCGCCGTTTTATGTGTTGCTCGGAGCGCGCATGCCTGCCGTACTTGTGGAGTTCGGCTACATCACCAATAAAGACGATGCGGCGAGCCTGAAATCGGATAAATACCTTTCCCGGCAATGCGAAGGCATAGCCGACGGCATAGAGCAGTACAGGCTGGAATTGGCCGGTACCGCGCCTCAATAGTCGCGCTCTCTCTTTACAAAGGCCGCGGGCAGAAACAAAGAAACGGCGGTAATGTTCAAAAGAGCGGTTGCGCATCGCCGGCAAAGCCGGCAAAATACAATACATGAAGGACTCCACCGGCCTCTATATTTTCTCCGAGGAACTCCCCGTCGCCCAACTCGTAAGGCAAGGGGAACTGTTGAACGTGGTGAACAATGCGGCCATCATGCTCTTGAGCGCGGACAGAGCCGGCTTTGGTCACGCCCTGTGGAGAAGCATGGGCATGATGGCCGCCTGCGTCGGCGTACAACGCATAACTATCTGGAAAAACTACCTTGAAGGTGGAACGCTGCACTACAGGCAGATATTTTCCTGGCGGGAGGATGTGTCGGACTGGCGCGACATTGTCAATGATACAATGCAGTTCGCCTATGTCGAGAGCATACCGCAATGGGAGGAGCACTTCCGCGCCAAGCGGAGCGTCAACGGTCCCGTGAGTTCCCTTTCGGCGGTCGAGCGGGAGCGACTCACTCCTTACGCCGTCATATCCCTGCTGGTCGTTCCGGTTTTTCTGCAGAACACGTTCTGGGGATTTGTTTCCTTTGACGACCTCCGCAGGGAGCGCGAATTTCCCGCCGATGAAGCGGACATTCTGGCTTCCGGGAGCCTTTTGTTGGCCAATGCGGTGGAGCGCAACGAAATGGAGGCGGAAAACGAGCGTCATTCCGTCCTGATGGGCGTGGTCAACAAAATTGCCGAGGTCTTGCTTCAGGCCGATGAGGAAACCTTTGACGACGACTTGTGGTTTTGCCTGGAAATAATGGCGCACTGCGCCGACATAGACCGCCTGCGGGTTTGGGAAAATTTTGTGCGGGACGGCAGGCTGCATTACCGTTGCCTGTTCGCGTGGCAGGAAGGCGGAGATCAGCGGAGCAGCCGTGAATGCGCGCTTGAGAACGCTTATGACGACGCCGTTCCGGGCTGGAAGGAAAAGTTCGCCGCCGGGCAGTTCGTCATCGGGCCGGTCAGTGAGCTGTCGCCGGCGGAACGGGAATCTCTCGGCCGGCACGGTATTCTCTCCGTTTTGGCGGTGCCCGTATTTATACGCGGCGAATTCTGGGGCTATATCGCCTATGAGGACCGTAAAAAGGTACGGACCTTCTCCAAGGCTGAAATCCTGATCCAGCAATCGGCCGGGTTGATCATCGTCAACGCATGGCTGCGCAACGAGACGAACCACAAACTCATCCGGGCGCGGGAGGAAGCCCTGGCCGGCACACGGGCGAAAAGCGAATTCCTCTCCAACATGAGCCATGAAATTCGCACCCCCATGAACGCCGTCATAGGCATGACGGCCATAGGCAAAAGCGCTACGGACGCGGAAAAGAAAGATTATGCCTTTAAAAAAATAGAAGAGGCGTCCACCCATCTGCTCGGCGTCATCAACGATGTTCTGGATATGTCCAAGATAGAGGCCAACAAGCTGGAGCTTTCGCCCGTTGCCTTCAATTTTGAAAAAATGCTCCGCAAAGTGGTCGATGTCGTCAACTTCCGCATTGAGGAAAAACAGCAGAAATTTAATGTGGAACTCGGGCGCGGCATCCCCGCCGTGCTCATCGGCGACGACCTGCGTCTGTCGCAGGTGCTGACCAACCTGCTTTCAAATGCCGTGAAATTCACGCCGAATTTCGGCTCCATACATCTGTCCGCCTCTCTGGAGCGGGAGGATGGGGGCGTCTGCACCGTAAAATTTGCAGTCATCGACACAGGCATAGGCGTCAACGAAGAACAGAAAGCCCGCCTGTTCACTTCCTTTCAGCAGGCGGAAAGCTCCACCTCGCGCAAGTTCGGCGGTACCGGACTGGGGCTGGCCATTTCCAAGCGCATAGTGGAAATGATGGAGGGCCGCATCTGGATCGAATCCGAGCCGGGCAAGGGTTCGACCTTTGCCTTTACGGCGCGGCTCAGGCGCGGCGCAGACGGCGACGACGGACCCGGCGTCGCCGTGGACTGGGCCGCCGTAAAAATGCTCGCCGTTGACGACGATGTGGAAACACTGCGCTTTTTCACGGAAGTCGTGGGATGCGCCGGGGGAGTCTGCGATACGGCGGAGAGCGGCGAAGCGGCGCTTGCGCTGCTGGAGCGGCACGGTCCTTATGATCTGTATTTTGTGGACTGGAAAATGCCGGGCATGAACGGCATTGAACTTGCGGTTGAAATAAGGAAACGCGGCGCGGGCCGGCATGTGCTCGTATTGATGACCGCCGCGGACAGGAGTGCCGTCGAGCGGGAGGCCGAGGCCGCCGGGGTGGATCGTTTTCTGCCCAAACCTCTGTTTCCGTCCTCAATTGTGGATTGCGTCAACGAATGCATGAGTGCGCGCACCCTGCGCGCGGTTGAAACCCGGCAGGAAAAGTACGACGATTTTTCCGGCTTCCGCATGATGCTTGCCGAGGATGTGGACATCAACCGGGAGATCGTCTGCACCCTGCTGGAGCCGACGCATCTGGAAATCGAATGCGCGGAGAACGGCGCGGAGGCCCTGCGTATGTTCCGCGAAGCGCCGGACGGCTACGATTTGATTTTCATGGATGTGCAGATGCCGGAGATGGACGGTTTCGAGGCCACGCGCACCATCCGCGCCCTGGATGTTCCGCAGGCGCGTTCCGTGCCCATCGTCGCCATGACCGCCAACGTGTTCCGCGAGGACATCGAGGCATGCCTCGCCTCGGGCATGAACGACCATGTGGGCAAGCCTCTGAGTCTGGAGGAAATCCTGGCGAAACTGCGCCTCTATCTGCCCTCCGGAAAAGATAGGTCGGATCAACGTTGAAAAAGTGTATCCGCTTTGCAGTGGTTTGCAGGCATAGCCCTGCCGGGGGGGGGGGGCCGGCTGCAAGGCGGGCTTTGCCCGCCGTAACAACTATCTCAAGCGTAAATAGGGGTGAATAAGGGCGAGTATGTTTCAATCCACAACCGGCTCCGGCCGCCGATTGGCTCCGTCCCGGCGGATAGGGCCCGACCGCCTTGCCCCCTCCCTGGATGAAGGAGTTACCTGAAATCTACTCAAGGCCTTGCCGGGAGTCAACCGGCAATCTCCCTGAAGGGAGAGGTTTCAAACCATAAAGGAAATTTTGGTGAAACGGCGCGGTCAGCGCTCCGGCGGGGCGGAAAGGAGCACGCCGCCGCGCAGGGATTCGGCCATGGTCAGGATGGTATCCGCGTAAATATTCAGATTGTTGTAGCGCTTCAGTACGCCGCGCCGTCCTTCGACGCCGAGTCCGGCCTGCCAGCCGTGCCGGGTCAGATAACGGGCCGCGCTGAAAACGGCATCGGCCTCGGAGAAAAGGTTGATCACCCCGTCCCCGTCGCCGTCCTCGGCGAACTTGTCCAGATTGGACGGCATAAACTGGCAGATGCCTATGGCGCCGTATACGGAACCCGGAACGGAAAGGGGGTTGATCCCGTTGGCCCGGCAAAAGAGCAACAGGGCGCGCAGTTCCTTGTAGGCCCAGTCGGATTTGTCCTTGAGCCGCGCCCGCAGCCAGGCATCGTGCCGGCTCGTTATCGGGATGCCGGAAAGTCCGCCTTTCATGCGTTCGGGTGAATCGGCGGCTGCCATGCAGGCCAGACTCCAGAAGGCGTTTTCTTTACCCGTATACACGCCGAGGCGTGTTTCCACGAAGAGCAGGGATACCAGTATCTCGCGCGGAACCGGATATTTTTTTTCCACGGCGTCGAAAGCAGCGGCGTGGGCGCTGAGAAAATCCCGGCATTTACTCAGGTTCTCGGCAGTAACCACGTTGCGGTAGATGCGCGGCCGGGGTTCACGCGGCCTGCCGTCATCCGGTTTGCGCTTGCGCATAAAGGCTCTGGTGAACAATTCCCTGATCTTTTCCCCCATCGGTTGCGGGGAGTATGCGGGAAGCCCCTGAAACATGCCGTCCAGTCCGGCGGCAGCCGGGTCATTACGCAGTCTGTTTACCAACACGGTCCAGTCAGCGGACGCGCTCCCTGCTGCGGCGCTTTTCACGGCCTTTTTCGCGCTTCCCGCAACGGGCGTCGCCTGCGCCTTGCCCGCCGTTTCCGCCGCGCCGCCGGCTTCTGGCAGGGCGGAACCGGTTCCGACCACCGGCTGTATGGGTTCGGGCTTGCCCGCATGCGGGGGCGCGGAGGTCGTGCTCTCACCCCGCACGGCCGCCCCGCCTCCGCATGCGGACAGGAGCAGGAGCGCAAAAAGGCAAAGGAGCGGCGCAGACGCAGCTTGCCGCACGGAAATCTGTACATCGGCCGGCAGGCCGCTAGGCCGCGAAGCAGCGCGGGCCGGCCGAAAAGCGTCTTTTGCGGCCGGCAACCCTGTATTGAAAAGTTTACTTTTCAATACGCACAGTAGTACAAAGACAGGGCCGAAACAGCGATGCCGGGCAACACAATAATATCCGCCATACACGACTTTCCTCCGCGATACGATTTTCAGCGTACATACCAGCAACTCTCCCCAAGGTCAAAAAGCGAAAGTCTCAAACGTAACATGCTCTAAAAAAGCTGTCTCATATTTTCCAGAATATCCAGGCGGTTTCTGCCCTGATTGTACGGCACAGCCGGCCGTTGCCGTCGGCCGCCGGAAGCAGGGCCGGCAGATCCTCCACCCGCATTCCGGCATCCGCAAGATGGGGACCGAGCGCCCCCGCCCAAAGCTCCACCGCTTCCTCCCGCCCGATCTCTCTGCTCCACGTCGCGCCCCGGCGGTAAAAACCGGGACAGATACCGCACGAACACAGTATGTTGAACGCATAGAGCGCGCCGCCCACATGCCTGTGCAGCATCCGCCCGGGCGCAACCCGTTCCGCGACGGGCGCGAGCAACATGTCGTCCCTGTGGATGAACGCGCTCAAAAAACAATACGCGCGCGAAGCGCGGCACATTTTCATCAATGTTTCCCGAGAATTGATCGCCGGACTCCGCACCGACACCACGAGGTCGAAAGCGCGCTCAAGGCCGAGAGCCTCAATGTCCGCATCCTCCCAGGGCATCGTGATAAAACGTATATTCAGCCCCGATTCGCGGGCATTGGCTCCGGCATGGCCGATCATCAGAGGGGAAATGTCCAGCCCCGTGACGCGCGCCCCCCGACCCGCAAAATCCAGGGCATGGCGCCCCGCGCCGCAGCCTATGTCCAGCACTTCCGCGCCGGGGAACAGCGCCCCGCGCTCCTGCAGGAAATCCGCCGGGGAGTCTTCCCCGGCCCTGTTGTGGACGAATGCGTTGAATTCTTCAGCCCTGTCGTCCCAGAAAGCGCGTTCCTCATCTATGCCGCGCTCGCGCAACGCAGCCCACAGTTCGGCAAAGGGCGGAGCGTCCGTCATGACCCGGCGGCCTGTTTCTCCGCGGGTCTCTGATCCGTCAGCCCTTTTTGCAGATTTTGCGGCAGTATGTCCCGAAGCAGAAAATCCCTGCTCATCTGCGCGCGCCCGCCTCGGCGCAACATTTCCACATGCCTGGAATACAAGGCGTGTTCCCCGCGCATATTCACATTCAGGCGGTCGTCGCCCTTGAACTCCGACTGAACGGCTTTCAGTCTGGAGGTGAAAACATCTTCGGGAAACTTCAGGGCGGCTTCCACCCGGCCCCGGTAGAAAAGCAGGGCCGCGTCAAGAGATACGACCAGGTCGCGGCAAAAATTTTCGTAATCGGCCGTATCTCTGCGGACTTCTTCAATCAGGGCGGGACTTTTGCCCGTTGCGACATAGTCCGCGTACTTTTTGCGGCTTTCCTCCAGAAGTCCGAGCATGGTTTTGTGGCGCACCGCGTAATTGCGCACCGTTTCCAGCATGAACAGGGCGCTGCGTATGAGTTCCTCGGCCCTGGCCGCGTTTTCTTCCTCCAGAGCGATATTGTGATCCTTGAAGATGCCGCGCAGGCGCGTCAGGCCCTCCCTGTCGCGGGGATCGACGGCCTCGGCGATAACCCGGTCCAGAGCTTCCAGGGGGTCTATGCCCTGCTGCGGGCGCGCATAGCCGCCCTCACCCATGGCCGCCCATTCCGCGGCCAGCAGTGCCGGCCGGCCGCCCGCCGGGGTATTGATGCCGGACAAGACCAGCCGGGCGCCCATGTCCCTGGTTTTATTCTCCCCGTCCGCTATGAACAGCGCCGCTTCCTCGCGTCTGCCGGGCAGTATTTCAGCGGATGAGGAAAGAAAACTCCCCCCCTTCCTGACGATGCCTCCCGCCGACCCGTGCAGGCGTCCGCCGAGAGAAAAGTGGAAGTAATCGGCGACCATTTCCGCGGCGTTACCGGCCGTGTCATAAAGCCCCAAAGGGTTGGGCAGCCTGGAACCTATGGGTTGCAGAGCTTCCGGGGCATTGCCCCCTTCATCTCTGAACACGGCGTAATCCTGCTCTGTTTTGCCGTTTTCCAGAGGGAAAAAATCCTTTTCCGCCATATCGGAACGGGATACGGCGTGCCCGCCGCGCGCGGCATATTCCCATTCCACCTCGGTGGGCAGACGCAGGTAGCCGACATTTTTGGCGTCCCCGGCAAAACGGGGCAGGGAGGAAGGGGCATGCCGCAGCAGCCATGCAGTATATTCGGCCGCGAACTTCACCGCGTCCACCCACGACATGTCCGTCCTGGGCAGAGCGTCTTCCGGCGCGAGAGGCGCGGATGCCGAAGGGCAGCGGCCTTCCATGACCGCATCCCACTGGAAATTGCTGATCTCGTACTTGCCGATGAAATAAAAGAAATATTCGCCGGAGGGAGCGCGGGGCAACGTACGCGCGATTGCCTCCGGCACGTCCCGGACGGTGAAGGGCGCGCTGATCGCGGCCCTGTACCGGCGCTCGTAATAGTCGTTTTCCCGGCGTTCACAGGCATCGCAGCCGAACAGCCCCTGCATGTCGCGCAGATAGCCGTCGGCGCGGACTCCGACCGCCCTGAACGCCATGCCGCCCCCGCAGGGCATGGGCAGAACGATATCGTCCCCGTCCGGGTGGGGGTTGAACAGATCCTCCATAGCCGGCGTATCCTTTCTGGCCCTGAGGGCGGCACCCGCTTCGGCGCAGAAAAAAGGCAGGACAAGGCAAAGCGCGAGAAACACCGGGAGAATGCGCGCCGCCGGCTTACACATCACGGATGACCTCCGAAGGCTCGATGCTTATGGCCCGGTATGCGGCGGACAGCGAAGCCGCCGCAGAAACAAGCAACACCGCCCCGAAAACGGCCAGAACCTGCCCGGGCGGCAAGGCGCATACGGTCGCCGCGCCGGAAATGCGCCCCGCAAAAAACAGGTCTATGCTGAAGGCCACGCAAAGGTACAGGACATAGGCCGCAACCGCGCCGAGCACGGCCGTCAGCGCGGCCTGGGCAACCGGGAAAAGCAGAATGCCTCTGCCGGGAAAACCGAGCAGGCGCATGACGCCGAGCGAACGCCGCTTGCGTTTTACGTTTGCCAGGGCATTGCCGGCGGTGGAAGCCGTAAATCCGAACAGGGCCGCCCCGGTGATCAGGCCGAAAACCACGCTGAAGGCGCGATCCAGATCGCGTACCGCCTCAATTTCCGCCACACGGACGTATACGTCCACCCCCCTGTCCCGAAAATACTGCCGAAGCGGGGAGACATCATCCAGGGTCCGCGCATAGAGGCGAAAAGAGGCATAGACCCGTTCTTCGCGCGTCGCGCGGACGTATGCTTCAATGTCGAACGTCCCCTGCTTTTCCGCCGTGCCGGAGCGCGCCTTGCCCGTAGCGACGAAAAACGGCGCGTCCCTGCCGTCCCGGTAATCCTCGGCAGCCGCAAGCAAGGCCAAAGGCACGAACACGGCGTCCGTGCCCAAGGCCTCGGCCGGGAGCACGCCTTCAACGCGCAAAGTCACCGCCGCGTCCTCGCGCCGGCCTTCGACAACGCGCTCCACCCGACCCTCAAGCAATGCCCCGGCCGCGTCTTCGCCGAGGCCCGCCTTGCGCGCCGCGGATTCGGAAAGTATAACCCCGGCAACGGGAACAGCGCCTTTACCCGAAATTTTCCCGCCCCCCGCATCCGTATGTGTTCCGCCTCCGTCCGAAGGACCGCCGCCTCCGTGTTCCCCGTATCCCGCCGCAAGCACGACATCGGGCAGTCCCCAACGCGCGGGCAGAGGATCTCCGGCGGCTGTGGCAATGAGAGATGCGGGATTGGAGGACGACCACTTGTCAGCGGGGTTGGAAAGATTGACGGTGGCCGCTATGGAACGGGTCTGGGGCACGACGAAGGCCGTTTCCGGCAGGGATGACAGCGCGCGGAACCACTGCGGACCGTATTTGCCGCTGCCCGATGGGGTAACTTCCAGGGTACGCGGATCGTTCAGCAGACGTTCGGTCATGGCCTGCACAACGCCGTGGCGCACGCCCAGAAGCACCATGAGCGGAGCCAGCACGGCCGCCAGAACGAAAACCGAGCAGGACGAAAGCAACGCTTCGTGCCGATAGTCCCGCCAAGCCATGTCCAGGGTGTGGAGTACGGCGTTCATCGGCTCTCTCCGGCGCCGGAAGCGGCGGACGCCTCTTCCTCCAGAACGGCATGTGTGCCTGAATCCGCCGCGACGATGCGTATGCGCAGGCGACGAAAATTCATGTCCCGCATCTGTTCCGGGGCATGGCTGACCACCAGCAGGGCCGCGCCCGCTTCTTCGACGCAGTCCGTGAACAGGCGCAACACCGTCCGCGCGTTTTCCGGGTCCAGGGAGGCCGTAGGCTCGTCGGCCAGCACAAGGGGCGGGCGGGAGGCCAGGGCGCGCGCTATGGCCGCCCGCTGGCGTTCCCCGACGGAAAGACGGGCGGGAAATTCATGCAGGAGGCCCGTTATCTTCAACTGTCCGGCGATCTTTTCTTCATCTTCCGAATCCGGAGGTAGGCCGAGCAGCCCGCGCCGGATGCGGATGTTCTCCAGCACAGTCAGAAAGGGCAAAAGCCCGCCGGTCTGCAACACATACCCCACACTGCGCCGCCAGAGGGCCAGGTCTTCAAAACGCTTCGCCTTCCAAGCGGCGGCAACGTCACAGGGCTCGGCATCGCCCACGCGCGCACCGGGGAAAAAAAGAAATTCTCCGGCCTCATCCGGCCTGAGCACCATGCCCGCCAAGTCCAGAAAAGTGCTTTTGCCGCATCCCGACAGCCCGGTGATCAGCGCCTTTTCTCCCAGACGCAGGCTGAAAGAAGGCACGGACAGACTGTATGCACCCTCCTGTCCGGGGGCGCGATCCTTGCGCAGGCCGCGCAGGCTGAGCACGGGAGGGGCAACGGAGCCCACAGCGCTCAGGGCAGTATGCTCAGGGGAATCCTGCATACCCAGTCCCCGGAATTCTCTGCCCCGAAACTTTCCCAGCCGGACGCATCTTTGTCGTATTCTTCATAGCGGCTGATGCGCGATTTCAGACGGTTGATGAAGGCCGTCTGTTCACCGACGCTCATCCGGTACCAGTCTTCCTCGCGCAACAGCATGATGTCGCTCTTGTAAGGAAGCCCGTCCAGAAATTCGCCGAGTACCCCGCTTTCCTGCAGATTACGCCCCGGCTGTGCGCTGAAAGCCGCCGGATCGCGCGCCGTCTGGGCTGAGGCCGAGAGCACGGACTGGAAAAAGTCCCTGGAATCCGTTTTTTTGGTACGCTCGGCATTATCCACGATAATCTGCAGGGTACGCTGCAGGTCGCTGAGCTGGTTTTTGGTCAGCAACACGGCCGTTTCCACGGTCGGGAGATAGTTGCCGTCCGCCAGGCGCGCCAGATCCATGTCGGCGACCCAAGCGTTCACAACAGAGGGAGCGCGGTTCCCGCGCTGTTTCCCGAGAAAATCCAGACGCGCGGCATAGCCTATGTTTTCGCCGATGCGCCGGGCCTCTTCTTCCGGATCCGGGTCCCGGCCCGCCGTCTGCGTGCGTTTCCCGGCATCCGCGGCGGTGTGCCTGACCACTCCGGCCAGACTCGCGGCCAACTGAGCCGCCGTTCGTCTGAAACTCTCCGCCCCGCTTTTCTGGTCCGGTGCCCTGATGGGCATGTAACTCGACGCCTTGTCGGAGGTTCTTGTCAATTCGCGGTAGGCCTTGGCGGCATAGTCATGGTCCGCTTTCCCCGCCGGGGTGAGTATGTGGCAGGCCGTGAGCCAGATGTTTTCGGCCTTGGCGTAGTCCCGCATTTCCGGCGGAGCCATGCGCGTCAGCGCCAGGGGATCGCCGGGGCGCAGGGGGCCGGCGTCGGTGATGAGCACAATAATCTTGGCGTCGTATCCGGACCAGTCCAGCTCATCAACGGCGGCCTTGACCCCGGCCATGGAATCCTCGTCATAATCATGGGTGGAAACCGCGGCCTCCCGAACGCCCGACAGGGCATCCTCAAGGGTCTTCCTGTTTTTCAGTGTCGTAAAATCGCAGACTTTCCTGGTGGTGTATTCGACTTCCGGCCTGCCCTGCGTGCTGCTGCGGAAGGCTATGACGGCAAAGCCCGCCTCCGCGTCCAGTTTCTGCTTCTCTATATCGTCAAAGGCCGCGCGGATGACCTTAAGGCTTTCGTCAATATAGGGTTTCATGGAAATGGTCGTGTCGATGACAAAGGCTATGCCCGTGCTCGGCTGCCCGTCGCCGCCCTTCCTTTCCCCTTCGCCGCGCTCTGTTCCCGGCTTTTTGTCCCGGTCGGCGCCGGAACCCGGATCTATGGAGGCCACTTCCAGAAACTTCGTGCCCTCAAAGGGAGCGCTCATGCGTTTGATCGGCATGAGATAAAAGCGCGATGCGGATACCGCCCCTTCGACATCGGACGGTTCCGAGGCCAGAAGAGGCATATCCTCCGGAAGGTCCCCTCCGGCGCGCGCATCCGCCAGACGCTTTTCCAGACCCTGCAGGCGCGCCTTCAGGTCGTCGTCGGCGCACAATGTTTCCAGCGATTCAAGGTCTTTGAAAAAAAAGACCGGCATACGGCCGCTCCGCTCGGCAAAGAGCAAGGTCATGGCCTGGGGCCATTCGGTAGCCTCGTTTTCCCGCACCCATCCGGATGCCGAGGATGAAGAAGGCCCGACTTCCAGAAAGCCGTCCCTGCGGTCAAAAACATAAAACACGCTGAAGGTTTTGACACTGTCCTGCAACACTTGCGCATTTTCGGCCGGCCCGTCCGTCAGGCGTGCGCCGGGATGTGTGACCACGCGCTGATACAGAGTTTTTTTGCCCTCCAGAAGCAAGGGCTTTCTCTCGGCCGCGGATGCGGCGCCGGCGCAAAGGCAAAGCAACAGGCACACGGTCGGAACTATCTTGAACATGAATAATCCTCTGTCATATCAGCTTAAAATTCTATAATATCTCAAGGCAATTTAAGGAAGCACTGATTTATCTCTCTGAGGGGACTCCGCCCCCTCAGACTCCCCCGGCAGGGGCATCATGCCCCTGCACCCCAATAGATATTTCGGCAGGTCATCTTTGAGGGGTCCGAGGGCCTGTCCGTCCTGAACGAAGTGAAGGCGGACAAAATCTTGTGGTAATTTCCCCCGGCGGAGTTCGGGGCGGATCCCCGATTGAAGAAAGAAATAAATCAGCGTTTCCTTAATGTTGAAAATGTATAAACCGCTTGCCTTAACGGGAAAAGCGTTTCAGCAGCCGTTCCGCTTCCCTGTTTCCGCCGGCGGCTTCGGCCGCGACCCGCTCTTTCAGGGCCGCAAGACGCGACGCTGCCTCCGCGACACCGGCCTGTTCCGCTTTTGTATACCAGTTGAACGCCTCTTCCGCATCTTTTTTGATGCTGCCGCAGTCACCCGCAAGCAACGGATCATAGTAGCCGGCGACAACGATCATGGCTTCGGGCAATCCTTTCTGGGCCGCGTCTTCGGCCAGCAGAAAAGCCGCGTCCGCGCCGTTTTCCTCCGTCCGCAACTGCCGGTAAAGTTCAAAGCCGACAACGGGATCCGCCCTGCCGGCAAGATGCCCGCGCGCCCTGCCCAAGGCGCTTGCAGGACCGACACGGTTCGCTTCGCCGCTCTTGTCCGGGGCGGGATCCGGAGCGCCGGAGTCTTGCCCTTCCCCGGTCGCCGTGGATTCGACCCTAGGGGCGGCCTGATCCGCAAGGGGTTGCTGCGCCGGAGGCGCGCCGTTCCCGTTTTCATCGGAGCGCATTTTCAAGACCGCCGCGCCGCCGACGACCAGAAACAGCACAAGGACGGCTATGAGCGGCGCGCTGCTCTTCCTGCCTGCCGGGCGCTCCGGCAGGGGCGGTATGGCTTCATACGGCGCCACCGCTTCCGGAGTCTCTTGCGGCGCGACAACGTCAAGCAGAACTACCTCGTCGTCGGCTTGTGCAGGCGCCGGTTCCGCCGCGCCCTTGTCCCGCGCCGTTGCCGGGGCTTCTTCCGGGACTTCCGCCAAACCCCGCACCCCCGTCTGCGGGGAGTAGACGATGCCTGAAAGCGTCAGAGCGCAGACAAATTCCCTGCCGTCGGAACCACGCAGGGCAAGACGGTAGCCCTCAAGCGCGTCAAGTTCGTCCACCACTTCCGGACCTATGTACAGAACAAGGCAGTCATCCTCAATCCGGCTGTCCCTGTAAGGAAGGTCGTGCTCCGCCCGGTCCCAGCCGCCGCGCCCCAGGCTTTTCCCGTCAGAAGACCTTTTTATGACGCAACGCGGATTTGCCGGGCTGCCGATTCCGCCGGCCCCGTCGATCCGCAACTCGGCGTAACCCGGATGGGCGGAATCAGCGACATACTCCGCTTTCATCGGATTATCCACGCGGCCCTCGGCAACCTTCCCAAAGGGCCGTTGAATCATTGACATACTCTGCTCGCATCGGATCATCCTTCCTGAAAAATGCTCAAATCCGCAAGGATTCCAGAATCTCTCTGAGTTTGCCGTTTTCCACAGGGTCAAAATCACGCACGCCATCAAAATTCACATTTCCGTCGATCAGATGCAACAGAGCGGCCGCCCGATCCATAACCAGACCATCCGTATAATCGACAGGGTCCTCGGTCAGAGCGGGCAGCCCGGAAAAGGCGGGCGGAGGGAGAAAGAGGGTACGCTCTTTACCGCCGAATCCTATGCGCCGCTCCTGATCCGAGCTTGTACGCGGATCGAAGCCGAGCCAATTTATATAGGCATTGATTGCATCGGCGGCAAGGGCGGACAGCTTCCATACCAGAAGCTCCCTGTCCGCGTCAGCGTAACGCGAAGCCTCACGCAGGCGTCCCTCCATGATCCCGCGCACTCCCAAACGCACGAAGCCCGTCGCCAGTTCGTGCACAAGGGAGGAAAAGAGTTCGGCGGAAACTCCGAAATACTCTTGGAGCACGGTGTCTTCAGCCGTTTCCCGCAATTTGCCGAGCCAATATTTTTCGATATGTTCGACGAACAGTCCCGCCTCGTCCTGCGGGGACGGAACTTTTTTCTCCGTCCGGGAGGACGGGGGAGGAATATCCTCGCCGAGCAGTTCCGCCAATTTGTCCTCCAGATCGGCATCGGCCGCGCCGTCCGTTTCGCTCACGGCGGCCTCACGCATGTGCAGCCGAACCCGGAAGTACAGGTCATATATGTCCTGGTCCCGTATTGTGAACAGGCGCGCGAACGCGCCGAAGCGCCCGTTGCGGCCGAGGCGCAGGATCGCCTTGGCCAGTTCCCGCGCCAGGATGCTTTTCTCTTTGCGCTCTTCTTCCTTGTCGTCGATGCGCAGATAGGGACGCAAGCGATCCCGGAGCATGCCCAGAACCTCGCCCAGCGAGGCCATAATCTGCTCTCGCTTCAGTTCCGGCCGGCAGGCCGGGGCCAGCCGCTCCCGGATCAGGGATAGTCCGCCGTCGCCGGGAGCGATGAAAGAGCGCCAGCTTTGCTCCCTGAAACGAAAATGTTCGTTGACGGCCTTACTGTGCATGAAATCCGCTTCCATCCGGCTCACATAGGCGGCCTCGTCTTCCCTGAGTCCGATTTCACGCCCCTGCGCGTCGTGGGTGAACAGGTGAGATTTGACCGTGGGGTTGCGCATGAGAAAGAAGTTGTCAAAGGGTCCCTTGTCGTCCCAATGCTGCAGCCAGCCGTAAGGTCCGAAAATTTCCATGGAGGCGAACATGCGCGTATCCCAACGGCCGGACAGATCCCTGGCTCCGGCCTTATCCTCGAATTCCAGGTCCCCCTTGGTCAGGATGAAAAAAAGACTTTTCTCCCGGCCGGAACGCGCTTCGGGCGAAGCCCCGCAAGCGCCGGCGATCCAGTCATCCACTGCGCCGCCCAGACCCTGCACTTCCTGCACGCCGCCGCCTATGCACAGCAGCAACGCCGTCAGTTCACGTTCCGCGCAATAGCGTTCAAACAGATAGGAAACCTTGCCCCGCAAAAAGCATTCCGCCAGCCTGACGGGATTGCGCGTTTCCTCGGCCAGATCCGTAAACATCTTGCGCGAACGGTAACCGGGGAAATCCAGGAGGTCGGTGTGCCCGAAAAAGTCCGCGACCTTGTCTTCCATGGGCATAATCAGTTCCGCCGTCAGAGCCGCCGCATATACTCTGGGCAGGGAGGACTTTTTTCCGGACGGATTGACCAGTTCCAGCAGATCGCCGCCGTCCGGGCGCAAATCGCCCAAGGTTGCCGCGTCTATAATGCCTCCGGCGCGCGGGATCAGGGCATCTTCGCCGCAAAACGCCTCGGCGGCGAAGTCCAGGGAACGCAAAGCCGCGGACAGTTCGCGCAACAGGGAGGTAAAGGATTCCATGTTTTCCCATATAAGGCCGAAAAGCTCTGCCCTGTCGGCATCGTCAAGCTCCGGCGCAAGGGAAAGCGCCCGTTCCCAGAAATGCCCGCCCAAGACCTGCTGCACTCTGGGTTTGCCGCGAAAATGCCTGATGATGAACTCCTGCAGGTCCTCGACATCGTCCCCGCTCATGCCGCCGGTCACGCCGGGTTTTCTTTTTTTCTCAAGGGAATCCAAGACGGCAAAGGCCGCTTCGCGGTCGGGGACATCGAAGTGTTCGGCGTCCGAAAAATAGGTGTCGGCAAGAATTTTGACCACATCCGCAAAGGAGAGCAGCCGGATGCGCACCGGCCCCAAGTCTTTGTCCGGCAGGGCAAGGGCAGGTGTAAAGCGGGTGACCAGGCCGGTGGATTCCTTGCCGCCTGCCGGGTTGATCTCGCTCAAAAAATCGTGGACCGCATCGCCGAGCCTGACCCTCAGCCTGCCGTCGGACGTTCCCGCAAGGCCGGAAACCAGATAGGACTTGCCCGCCTGGCTCGGCCCGAATACACCGATGCACATCCGGCGCTCCGACGCGACCATGCAGGAGCGGAAAGAGCGCCCGGCCCGGCGCAGCTCCTTTTCCTGCCCTTCGAGGTCGCGCCCGACAAGGGCGCTGTTGCGCCTGAGCCAGTCCCGCGCGGCGACGCACTCTTGCGCAAGCCGCCTGCATTGTTCCGCCGACTGTATATCTTCTTTGTACATAGGACGTTTACTCGCGCAATGTTTCACCGGACCGGCGTCCGTCCTCAGACGGACACCAACACTCCCGTATCCAGCCAATAGCCCTCGTCCAGGGGCAGGGTCTGTAGGCGCACTTCCACCGCCCTGCCTCCCCCGCGCACCGGATTGCCCGCATTGTCCAGAACGGACAGCACGGAAAGCTCGCCCTCGTCCACATCACCCCGGACGGTTCCTTCATCCGCGCCGCGCTGCAGAAAACGCAACGACAGGGTATAGGGCAGTTTTCCGGCAGCGCGCATACGTTCTTCCTCGCCTGCAAAGTCAATGAGGTAAAAACGCGTGGTGGGCCAGCGTTCAACGGGCAGTTGCCGGAAACCGACGGAAAGGGGGCCGGTGAACTTCACTTCCCGCACAAGTTCCTGCTCCCTGCCGCTCTGCACGTCAATCTCAAACCAGACCCTGGAGCGGGACAACCTGCCTCCGGTATCTGTTTCGCCTATGAAGCGGGCCGTGGAAATCGGCTTGAAATCCCCGGAAACCAGGGAAAACCCCTCAAGATGCCCCTCGGACAGGGCAAGGAGTATGGCCCCGGCCGACACCGTGCTTTTGGGGTCGCTGATCAGGCCCAGACGGTCCACAAAAGGATACCAGCGGCCCACGCGGTAGTCGCACATGGGGATAATCCTGTCAGCCGGGACAGGCAGACGGGAAACGACGGAGGCTATGACCCCGTGCAGTTTGCTCGGGCGCCCGGACAAGAGGAGCACATCGCAGCCGTACAGATAAATCACTTCGCTAAGGTCGGAAAGTATGCGCTGCATGACCGAACGCACCGATTTTTCAATCAGGGCGGGCGACATGGTCACCGGCACGTCAAGCAGGGAAAAATCACTCCCCGGCGCGGCGCGGCGCACGGCCTTTTCCACATATTCGACAAGCTCGGGGGGGGGCGGCGGGGCGGCATGAGGTCGGGTGCTTATGCCGCGCTCCCCGGCCGGGCCGAAAAAATCACTTAACCTGCAAGTCACCGGCGCGGAACGCAGGGGATCGGATTTTTCGTATGCCTCAAGCAGGGCCAGACCGACGGGCACGGCGATCAGGCGCGTGAAACGGGAGCGCAGGCTGCGGTTTTCCCGGGAATTATCCAGCACATCGCGACCGAAGCATTCGCTCAGTATATCGCGGGGGTTTACCGCCCCGTGCTCCGCAGCGGCCTCGAAAACGGCCGCAAGCAGCACATCCGTGATCACGGCGCGCAGAATTTCATCCCCGGCAATGTTGAAGCCGTCGTGAATTTCCGGATGCGGGCGCAATCGGCAGGTGGAACTCTCGTCATTGTCAAGAGAATAGGTGACTATACTGAGGTCCGTCGTGCCGCCGCCTATATCCAGACCGGCCACACGCAAACTCGGCCGAGGGCTGATTTCCGGCCGCGACCGCCCGTAAATGCGGAAGCAGTTATAGGCGTCGCCCTGATATTTATGAATGATTTCGTTGTAAAGATACACGACATGGGTGCAGCCGGCCTCGTCCCAACTGCATCGCGCGTCCGGAGCGCGGCGCCACGCGCCTTTGCTCTGTTCCGCCCGCGTTTCCGGAAGCGCGCGGCCGTCCTGCCGGCCCAGAGCTTCCCATACCGTGCGCACGGCGAAATCGACCCAGCGGCGATAGATGCGCTGCTCGGCTATGGGCATGCCGGAAGGTACGGTGAACACGATGCGGCGCAAGCGCCTGGGGAGATCGGCAAGTCCCCGCCGCCCGCGCTGCGCCGGAGAATTGATGGTTACCAGAGTCTGCATGATCACTTCGGCAAGCAGGAACATCATCAGAGAACTGCGCGTGAACTGCGACTCAAAGGCTATTTCCCGCTCCTGGCCGCGATACAGGGGATTGCGGACAATGGAGGGATCATCCAGGCAGGACAGGGGCGTGCCCATGTTGTTCACCCGTCGCGCGAAACTGCCCCTGGTGACCATGGGTTCGTAGCCGCCGCCGGTATTGAAACGCCAGCCCGGCTTGCAGATGCGCTCATCCCAGAGATAGCGCTTGGGGCTGGACATGCCTGTGGACCCTTCGGCCCCCCGGGAGAGCGCGGACAAACGCGCCGCTTCCGGCCCCATGCGCACAGCCGAGGCCCAGACAAAGGCGGGTTTGCGGCGCCCTGAAAGTCTGGAAGCCGCCTCGTCCCCGAAGGTCGGCTCGGCAAACTCGATGCGGGTGGCAAAGGGTTCGGCATAGACGTTTTCCGGTGCACTCAGATCCCGTATCTGCAACAGGTAGCTGTTGTTCAGGTCGGTACTCTGCCGGGGCGCTGTTTCCACAATAATGCCAGTGGTGCGCGAGTTGCCTATATCCAGAATGAGATCCGCCTCAACCGGCGCATCGCGCTCCGGATTGACGACCCGTACTCTGGTGTCGGGCAGCACTCTGTACAGAAATTCCAGAAAGGTCAGGTATTCCGCCAGATATTCCATGACAAAAAAGGACTCGGGCTTTTTGCCTTTGTCCGCAAAGCGTTCCTCATGCAGAGAAAAAAGCAGGCGGTCCACCCATGCGGAATTGATAAACCAGGCGTTGTCGCGCACTCTCCAGGCCAGGCCGAACACTGCATTGGCGGCTACCTCGTCCGGCGACAGGGCGAAATGGGCATCTCCTTCCTCCGGCGGGTCTTCCACCTCGGTGTCGAAAACCAGGACTATGCGCAAGACCCGCGAAGCCGCATCAGGACGGGCAATCCGGCATCTGGCCCAGTTGGATGGCCCCTTGGCGTACAGGGCTTCGCCGCCCGGACCTTTCATGTCCCGCAGACGCAGAAAGGGCAAGGGAATCCAGCGATCAAGAGAAAGTTCCAGGCACTTCAGGGAGTCAATCTCGTAATCAGGCGGCGGGCCGGCATTTCCGCCGGCTTCGTCTGTCCAGCGTCCGTTTTCGTCTTCGGCCAGACAATGCAGCAGAAAGTTCTCCCGTCCGTCGCCGCTGCTTCCGGGCCGCCGCTCCTCACGGAAGGATCGGGAAAAGCGGGCTGTTTTCCGTTCCGGAGACGCGAGATCCACCTCAAAATCCAGAAACTGAGGGCATGCTCCGGGAATCAGACTGACGGGAAAGGTATAGCGCGGCATCTCCATCATTGTTTCCACCCTGAAGGCAATTTTATTTTACAATGCTTAGAGCAATTTGAAAATGAAATTGCTCCGGCGGCGCGAGCGCAAAGCGCCGCCGTCCGCCCCGCAGGCGTAGGCGAAACTTGCTTTCGCCGTTAAACGCCGGAGGAGACGTTTCAAAATTAAATTGCTTTAAGGAAGCGCTGGTTTAATTCCGGAGGAGGTCCGCTCTTTCCGACTCCCTCGACGTGGGCCTGAGGCCCCTGTGCTCCCTTTTTCCGGTAACTTGACATTGTACGCCGACGGTCCGGAAGCAAGGGGGTCCGGGGGAAATTATTTCCCCCGGGCAGGGATTGGGCGTCAGGCCCAAAGGATAAATAATCAATCGGTACTTCCTTAAATTCGTTGCCGACCCGTTTCAATTTTTGCGGAATTTTGCATTCCAGCGATTTTTGAAGCCGCCCTGTTCCCTGCCGTTGCAGCTTGCGTCCCCGCCGGCTCCGGGCAGACATTCGACGCGATGCGGCACAAAGGCGCTGCCGCGCGGGCAAGGCGCGCCGTCGGCGTCGATAAGCAGCTTACCCGATTGGTCGAAACGCGCCCGCACCGGACCGGCGCAGCGGTCGCCCTTCTGTTTCCTGGTTATGGCCCGGGTACCGCTGCCTTTGCCGTCAAAACAATAAGTCACGATGACCGGGTCGCCGGAAGAATCCACCAGACCGGAATCGGAATTCCAGCAACCTTCCAGAAAACTCATGTCGTTGTTCTTGCGCGCGTCTTCCGGTATTTTCAGGTCCTCTCCTTTTTTCTGTCTGGGCGCTTTCGGCTTCGGCGCCTGCTCAGGCGCAGGCTTGGGCTTGGGTTCAGGCACCGGTGGGACGGGCTCAGGATCCGGGGTCACAGGCATAAGGTCTTGCAGGGCCGGGGGCGGGACTTCTTTCTTTTCCGGTTCCGGGAGAGGAGGCGGGGTACGGGGGCATTCCAATATCCTTGCCTCCAGACGGCGACGCAGGTCCGCCAGTTCGCGGCGCAGGGATTCTTCCTTCTCTTGCTCGGCACTGAGTCCGCGCAACAGTTCCGCGTCCCGCTCCGGAACCTCGGCCTTTTTATCGGCGACCTGCGGCGAGGGTGAGCAGCCGCCCGGCCGCGCTCCGGACGGCAGGCAACCGGACGGCCCCGTGAGCAGCGCGATCAAAAAATACAGAGCAAGCACCAGGACCAGACCCGCAAGCAACCGGAGCAGAGCGTTCCAAATGGGGAACGGCGCAACGGCCTTCACGGTCCGGGGGGCATCGGACGCCGCACTTTCGCCCGCCGGAACCGCTGCGGCCGCCGATGCCTTGCGCGCGGGCGGCGTGACGCCCAGACGCACGAGGTCTTCCGGCTGTATGTCCGGGGAACCGGGATCAAAACCCCAGCAGATCAGCAAGGGCTGGTCGCCTGCGATGTAGAGTTTTTTTTCTCCCGGATAATGCAAGGCCAGGGACAGGATATTGCCCCGGATCACGGAGGATGCATCCGGAGCCGCCTTCAGCTTTTCCGCCAGATCCCTGATATCCGAAGCCACGGCGGCTACGGCCCGCAGCGCCTCGCTTTTTTCTTCTTCCGGCAGTTCCGCGATCAGCCTTATTTTTTCATCTGTCCGGGCGTACCAGTCCGTGCTGCTCCCCGATGCGTCGTGCGCCGGTTCGGCCAAAAAGCGGGCATGACGCGGAGAAAGCTGCTTTTCCAACAGGGAGGCCAGCTGGACGTAGCTCTCGGTCACCAGAATGCCTTGAAAGCGCAACGCATTGTAGGCACCGCGCCTGGTTGTGGCTATAAGGGTCGAGGACATGCTTTGTTGACCCGGCATTGGAGTTATTCCGCTTCGGTTGCTTTGAACCCGTTGGCGCGCATAAAAGCTGCCAGTTCCGAGCCCGGCAGCGCGATATTGGTCTGGCTGTAGGATTGATCGGCCTGTCGTATAAAGGTGTTGATGCCCACGACCACGCCGGCGGCGTTTACCAAGGGGCCTCCGCTGTTGCCCTGAGACAGTGCGGCCGTGTGCAGAATCACGGGCGGGGTTCTATCCAGCACCACGCTGACCACCCCTTCGGAGTACACCACGTCCGGAACCGATTTGATGTCGCCTTCGGCCATGGCTGAAAGCTTGGGATCAATGGCCGCGATATAACCGGGGAAGCCCCAGGCACTCACCCGCTCGGTGCGTTCCGCGCCGCGCGCTATACGCAGGAACGGTATTGCGGCCGCCTGTCCGCCCTCAATTTTCAGCAGGGCGAAGTCACGATTCCCGTCGCCGCTGAAAGCTGCGACAGAAGCCCGGCACATTCCCCCCAACGCCTTGTTGCCGACGATGACGCTCGCCTGCGGGGACCGGGCCACATGCCTGTTGGTGGCGACTATACCGGGAGCGACGAAAAATCCCGAGCCCATGCCCGTTGACCCTTCGTATGAGGACACGACAAACACCGTGGCCTCGGCCAAAAGAGCGGCTGTCCCGACAGGCATGGCCGCCGGGGGCGCGGGGCCGGCCGGCGGAGCAGCGGGCTGCGCGGGCGCATCTTTGCCGTCCCCTGCTGGGGTTGCGTCAGAACCCGGCGGCGCTGCGTCCGACCCCTCCGGCACAATTTTCCCCAAAAGATCGGGCAAGGCGCAGGGGTCTTCGCGCAACAGGGCTTTCAGTCTCTGCACTTCATCCTCAAGACCTTTGTTGCCGGCGCGCAGGCGATCCAGGCGCGCGGCCCGGCCATTCGCGTCCACGGGCGCGGCGGGTGCGGAGGCAAGGGGAGGCTCCGGGGTATCCGCTTTCTGCAAGGCGGGAAAAAATCCGCGCAGCAAAAGAAGAACGGCCAGGACGCCGAGGAGGACGCCCGAAGCGAACCAGAATCCCGCACGCCTGTGCAGAGGGACGCTTTCGTCCCGTTTCGCTTCCTGTCCTTCCGCAGGTGTATCCTGCACGTCCATAACTCCTTTCCTTGTCCGATGCCGGCTTTACAGCATTTTTTCCCTGCGGAAATCTGTAAAGCGCTCCAGGGCAATTTGATTTTGAGACGCTTCCCCCGGCGTTTAAAGCATTTTGGACTTTGACAGGCTCTAACTCATAATATCCCTGGCTTGGGCGCGTTTTTCCAAAAGATCGCGGCGCAGTTCGCGTTCCTCGTCCTGAGCCGCCGAAGCGGCGCTTTGCATGGCGGCGGCTTTTTTACGCATCTCCGCTATCTCCCGCGTCTGACCGGACCCGCTTCGCGCCGTGCTGGAGGCTTTGCCCGCTGTTGCGCCCTGCTGCCCGCTGTTCAGCGCCCGGTTGTATTCTTCCGCGATCTGCGCGCTGCTTCTGCCTTTTTCACCGAGGATATTCGCGGCTTCTTCCAGTCCTTGCGTTATTTCGATCCGGCGGTCATTGAACTGATCTTTGCTTATATGGCCGGCCTTGAATTCGGAGACGGCGGCTGTAAACTGGCGGGAATAGCACTCGCGGGCGACTTTGGCGGCGGCCGTGGCCCTGTCGATTTCCCGGATGTCCCCGTCCAGGCGGGCGTTGTATTCGTCCAGGCGGGCACGTTCGTCCTGCTTGCTTTTATACGAGCCGTATGCCGCTCCGGCCCCGCCCCCGGCCGTACCGCCGAGCGCCGCGCCGGCAACGGCTCCGGAGGCCTTGCCGGTGGCCGCATAGCCGATCAGAGCGCCCAGAATCGCGCCGACCGCGGCCCCGGCCCCGGCACTCTTGACGGTGGTATACTCGGACGCGCGCAGATCGTTTATGGGGGCGTAACAATCCGGGTAGTAATTCACCTGCGTGGCCTGCTCCCCGTATTTGCCCGCGCAACCCGAGAGCAACAGGGCCGGCAACAGGAAAACATACACGGCGATGCGGGCAAAAGCTGAAAAGCCGGAGCACGGCATCCGGCCGGACCTGAGCTTGGACACGGGCTTGGGCATAGCTACCTCCGATACATTTTACCGCCGCGGCGAAGGCGGATCGACGCGCAGGGCAGAGCGCGCATCCCCCCTGCGGGTGTATTATGGCATTTTTTCCGCAGGAATTCCACAAGCGATTGCCGACCCGGACAAGGCTTCATCGTAGATCGCCTCAAGCCGGCGCACGAGGGTACGCACCTCGAAACGCGCCCGCGCTTCGGCGCGCGCCGCCGTGCCCATGGCCCGGCACAGGGAAGCGTCCGTCAGGAGACGGACAACGGCCTCGGCGTAAGCTTGAGGGCCGTCGGCCACAAAGCCCGTAACCCCGTCCTTCACCAGTTCGGCTTGTGCATTGTCGCGCCAGTCCCGGCACGGGTGCGTAACGACCGGCAGTCCGGCGGCCATGGCCTCGGCTATGACCATGCCGAAACTTTCGCCCGTATTGTTGGCGTGCGCGAAAAAACTCAAGCGGTTGAAAAAACCGGCCAGGTCCTCGTCCGTAAGCGCAGGCGGCAAAAAGAGCACATGTTTCTCAAGCCCTTCGGCCCGGACGAAGGCTTCGGCTTCCGCGATACCCCCGATCACCAGGAAGGTAAACTCGGGAACGCGCCGGCGCACCAAGGGCAGGGCTTCCAGGGTCAGCATGGACCATTTGCCGGGGTCGGGGCGGGAGACGCGCCCGAAAACCGGTCCGGACCGGTCGCGCTCCGCCGGATCGGGGGTCAGGGCCGCATAGGTTTCGACGTCCACGGGGTTATACAGCACCCGGTGGCGCGGGGCTTCAATGACGCGACCTTCGGCAACGCGCAGCCGTTCGGCGCAGAATTCCGAAACCAGCAAGGTAACGTCAATGAGGCGTCCGGAGGGAGAGGGATCATGGCGTCCGAAGACGTTGGTTTCGATAATGCGCGGCAGGCGGCGGTCCGGACACAGAGGGTCGGGTCTGAAGGCTGCGCGCAGGGGGCGTAGAAGTTCGGGCTCAGGCCAGCCGGCCCGATGCACATGCACTATGTGCGGCTTGAACTGTGCGGCGCAGGCGCCGAGGTCCCCGCCGATGAACAGCGGGATGCCGCTTTCCCGCAACAGATTTTCGCGCGGCCCTTGCGCGGAACTCCAGACCGCCGGCATAAAACGCCGGCGGTCCGTATGCTGAGCAAAAAGCTGCATAGCCTTCGCCGTGCCGCCGAGGCCGAGCGAGGCGACAACATGCAGTACCCGGATCAGGTTCCGGGCATCGTTCACCAGTTGATGCCGAGCAATTCGAAATAAGCTTGGGGATGGGCGCAGGCCGGGCATTTATCCGGCGCGCCCGCGCCTTCATGCACATAACCACAGTTGCGGCAACGCCATTTGACCGGCTCGGGCCGGGAAAATACGCTGCCGTCCTTGATGTTGCGGGCAAAATCCAGAAAGCGGCGTTCGTGGAATGCCTCGGCTACGGCTATGGCGCGCATGCAGGATGCTATTTCGGCAAAGCCTTCATCCGCCGCGATGGAGGCAAATTGCGGATACATTTCCGTATATTCGTGGCGTTCTCCGGCGGCCGAGGCGATCAGATTGCTTCTTGTGTCGGCGATGACTCCGGCCGGGAACGCAGCCGAAACTTCCACATCGCCGCCTTCCAGAAACTTGAAGAGACGTTTGGCGTGCTCTTTTTCCTGTTCGGCAGTTTCAGTAATGATATCGGAAATCTGTACAAAACCCTCTTTTTTCGCCGCGCTTGCGAAAAAGGTGTAGCGGTTGCGCGCCTGGGATTCTCCGGCAAAAGCGGCCAAGATGTTTTTCTCTGTGCGTGTTCCTTTGAGGCTTTTCATTTTCGTTTACTCCTGCTTGATTTTTTCAATGATTTTTTCAGCGGGCACATTTCCGGTATACGATTATCGGTGTCTGTGTCAATGCCGGGGTAAACTTCGGTCAATTCATGCCCTTCCGGGATACACAGGCAAACGCGAGGGCACTGTGTCAATGCCGGGGCAAACTTCGATCAATTCATGCTCTAAACAAATCCATCTCCTGTGTGCTGAATCGCGTTCCCCGTTCGTTTCTTCCTGCCGCTTCAGCCTTCTTCAACTGCGTAATCTTTTTGCATTCCTCCTGTTTGCTGCCGCATACAGGCTGTTCAGACAAGCATGCCCAAGGCCTCGCGCATTTCCAGCTTCAGCCGGTTGCGGACCGCTTCCTGAACGCCCGCCGAGGAAGATCCGAAGCGGCCGGCCCTCAGATTGTAGATATGGGTTATAAACCTGCGGCCTTCAACCTGGGCCTCGGCCGACCCGTTCACCCCGCCCGCCTGCAGCTTGTCGGCGTTCACCGCCGCCATGGCCCTGCCGACAATACGGGTGGCCCCGGCCGGGCCGTGCTGGACGGCCGTGCTGAACAGCACCTCGCGCAGAACCGGCGACAGATTTTCAAAGGATACGCCTGTTACCTCGGCTATGGCCGCGACGGCAGGCTCAAAATGGCTTGTGCGGATAAAATCGCCCTGCAACTGCTCAAAACGCTCCGGCTGTTCCGCGGCTATCCTGCGCCATTCCGCAGGCATGCGGCCGGAACGGCTCCCGGTGTTCGCCGGGCCGCAAGCGGCCAGACGACCGGCAAGGTCCGGAGCCTTTTCCCGCAAATACTCGATAAAGGCACGCATGGTCCCGGCGCGGGAAGCTATCTGGAACTTCCCGTACGATGTGCCGCCCTTCCCGTCATAACCTATGGCGGCTATACCCTCTTCACCGGATTCAAATTTTGCCGCAAGCCCGCCGATATCGGTTCCGGACGCCGCAACAAGCGGCGGGAGCACGGATTTGCCCGCTTCCCGACCGAGCGCGGCCATGCTCTTTCTTCCTCTTTCGGCCGCAAGGGCGGCTTCCGCCTCGGCATAAGGTCCGGCAACGCCCGCGCTTCGGGTTCGCGCATGCTCAAGCAAGGTCGCGCGCGTTTCGACCTTTTCCGCGCTCCGCATGTCGTATCCCAATTTTTTCAACGCGGTTTCCGCATTTTTGGAGGCAAAGCCCGTGCTGAGAAAACTGCGCCCGCTTATGTCGTCGCTATGACGCATACCGAAGCGCGCATAAGCGTCCTGACCCGCGACAGGGGCATGGGAAGACAACATGACGGCGTTTTGACGCCGAATAGACGCGGCGGAGCCGGATATGTCGTCAGCCGTTGCGCGTCTGCGCGTGTCGAGTATGCCGAATCCGTTCCTCCCGGTGACGGGACGGCCGGATATGCGGGGCGCGACGGCGGATGTCTGCCGCGCCGAAACGGGAGACGGGTCCGTCACTGCATAGGTCTTCGCTGCCGGACGTCCGGCGGCGGCCTGCCGGCCGCCCTCGGGTATATGCGCGGCGTACATGGCCGATTTGTCGATTTCCGGCGCGCTTTTTACCAGGAGTCCTTCCGGACGGGGGCGCGCTTCAGGCACGGGTCGAGCCTTTTCCGAAGCAGCGGCCTGCGCGGCTTTGTAAGCCGAGGCAACGGCGTCCGGAATCGTCTGTCCGCTTTGAGAAGCCGCCCCCGGTCGCTCCGCCTTGAAATACGATGCAAAAGATTCTCCGGCACGCTCCGGGCGCGGGGCTTTCTTTCCCGCAACGCCGTGTTCGGCGGTTGTTGAGGCGTTGAAGATAAGGGAAGGTCTGGCGTTAAGCATAGTCATCTCCTGCTCCGCCGCACTTTTCATCTTGAGCCGGCCTGTTTCGGCCGACATCCCGGGCGGCGTCGGGCAACGTAAAGCAAAGCCCGTGCCTTATTTATATTATCCTGTATAATCAGCATAGTGTATTATAAAAAAAAACACGTCCGAAACTTCGTCAAAATTTTGATTGAACCCGTCCCGGCGTATTGCAAACTTGAAATGCCCAAGCGGCGTAAACGCGAGCCGCAGCCGTCAGCCGATCTTTCCGGCTTACGGATGAGGCCGGCAGAGCCGGCGCCGCCGCCCGCCGGCATTTTATGTCGGCCCAAGCATTGGCATCAACGGCCGGCTGGTGTAAAGTCGCGCGACCAAGGGAGCTTATATGGACAGCGCGATTCTCTTCCCCGGCCAAGGCGCCCAGAAAAGCGGCATGGGACGGCTTGCCGCCGAACGCGACAAAAAAATCATGGACCTCTGGAAAAAAGCCGAACGCATCAGCCGTCTGCCGTTGCGCGGAATTTACTGGGAAAATGACGGACCTGAGACGGCCAGGACGATCAATGTACAACCGGCGCTCACAACGGTGAACTTGGCCCTGTGGATGCGGGCCGCCGACAAAATCCGTCCGGCGGCCGCGGCCGGCCACAGCTTGGGAGAATTCAGCGCCGTAGCCGCTGCGGGGGTATTGTCCTTTGAGCAGGTTCTGGAACTTGTCTCCCAACGCGGACGGATCATGCAGGCGGCGGACGGCGAAGGCAAAGGCGCCATGGCCGCAATTCTGAAACTTGACCGTACGCAGGCCGAGGCCTGTACCGCCGAGGCGGCACGGACAACGGGTGAAACGCTCGTGATCGCCAATTACAACAGCCCCGAACAGTTTGTAGCCGCCGGGACGCGCGCGGCCGTAGCCGCCCTGCAGGGCATCGTCAGGGAAAAAAAAGGCCGCGCCCTGCCCCTGGCGGTAACGGGAGCCTTCCACAGCCCGCTCATGCGGGAAGCGGCAGCGGAATTCGCCCGGGTCCTTGACGCAACGGACAAAAAAAGCTGGAGCACAGCCCGCTTCCCGGTGTACTGCAACGCCGACCCCATACCCCTGTCGGACCCGGAGCGCATCCGGGAACTCATGAAACGGCAGATAAGCTCTCCGGTGTATTGGACGGACTGCATACGCCGGCAATGGGACGCCGGTTGCCGCTCTTTCATTGAATTCGGCCCCGGCGCGGTGCTGAGCAGAATGATCGGACCCATCCTGGCGGAGCACACCGGCGCTTCCGGGCAGGATGCCGGTGCCGGCAACCCGCCCTGGAAAAGCGCAACCGTCAGCGAACCGGAAGACATGCCGGATTCGATGCGCTGAAAAATCAACCCGCCAGGACACAATATGTCGTTGAATGTCGGGATCGTCGGCTTGCCGAACGTGGGCAAATCCACCTTGTTCAACGCCCTGACCGGCGCGCAGAACGCCGAGGCCGCCAACTATCCTTTCTGCACCATAGAGCCGAACAAGGCCACGGTCCCGGTCCCGGACGACAGACTCGCCGTCCTGGCCGCCCTGGCCGGGCCGGAAAAAATCACTCACGCCGTGGTGGATTTTATAGATATCGCCGGTCTGGTGCGCGGGGCAAGCACGGGCGAAGGTCTCGGCAACCAGTTTCTGGGCAATATCCGCGACTGTTCCGCCGTGCTTGAGATGGTGCGCTGTTTTGACGACGACAATATCATTCATGTGAACGGATGCGCGGACCCCCTGCGGGACATGGAAATCGTAGAGACGGAACTGCTTCTGGCCGACCTGCAGAGTGTGGAAAAACGCCTGGAAAAAGTCAAACGCGCGGCCAAGGGGGACAAGGCCGCCCAAGCCTTGCACGAAAGCCTTGAGGCCCTGCGCGGGCATTTGAACAAGGGACTGCCTGCGGCAAGCTTTGCAGCGCCCGTCGGCGAGACCTTGCGTCAAAGCCTGGGAGAACAGGGGCTGCTGACGGCCAAAAAAATCATTTACTGCGCGAACATTGACGAAGGTGCCGTGGGCAACCCGGAAGCCGTGCCGCATGTGCGCGCCCTGCTGCGACATGCCGCCGGGACAGGCCGGGAAAGCGTCATCGTCTGCGCCAAGATCGAGGAAGAACTGCAAGGGCTTTCGAAAGCGGAACAGGTTGAACTCCTGCATGCCTACGGCATCAAGGAAAGCGCGCTGGCCCAAGTGATCCGTTGCGGCTTCAAAAGCCTCGGCCTGACAAACTTTTTTACAGCCGGCCCCAAGGAAGTGCGCGCCTGGACCATAACCGGGGGCAGCCGCGCCCCGCAGGCGGCCGGGGTCATACACGGCGACTTTGAACGCGGTTTCATCCGGGCCGAAGTAACAGCTTACGAAGACTACATAAGGCTGGGATCGGAAGCGGCCGCCCGCGCGGCTGGCCTTCTGCGGATTGAAGGCAAAGAGTATGTGGTCAAAGACGGCGACGTGATGCACTTTTTATTCAATGTCTGAGGCGCCTGTGCTTGACGAGCGGTATTACCGTAAAATCGGGCTGCATGAACAATTCCGCAGGACCCTGAATGCGGAACGCTTGTCCGAGGAGGACGGACAAGTCCTTTTCGCCTGCCGCGACGTCACGGCCGTGGCCGCTCTGGCCCACCACGCGCGCGCAAGAATGCACGGCGACAAAACCTATTATGTCCGCAACCGGCACATCAACTACAGCAATGTCTGCGTCAACAACTGCCGCTTCTGCGCCTTCCGTCGGGATGAAAACGCGGAAGGGGCCTTCACCCTGAGCCGGGAGGACATGCTCCGGCGCGCCCTGGACGATCAAGGCCGGCCTTTCGCGGAAATACACATAGTCGGCGGCTGCCATCCCTCTCTGCCCCTTTCCCGTTTTGAACAACTTTTTGCCGAATTGAAAAGCCTGCGGCCGGAAACGGAAATCAAGGCCTTTACCGTGACCGAAATCCACAATTTCGCCCGCCTTGAGCATTGCGATACCCGCACGGTGCTGACACGGCTTAAAAAGGCCGGCTTGTCCATGCTCACCGGCGGCGGGGCGGAAATCTTCAACCCTGATATCCGCAGGAAAATCTGTCCGGAAAAATTCAGCGGCGAAGACTATCTGCGCATCGCCGGAGAAGCCCATTCCCTCGGAATACCCTCAAACTGCACCATGCTTTTCGGGCATATAGAATCGGACGCCGACCGCATACGCCACCTTTGCGCTTTGCGCGAACAACAGGACAAGAGCGGCGGCTTCGTCTGCTTCGTCCCTCTGGCCTACCAGCCGGGACACAACCCTCTGGCCGCCGAAGTCCGCTCCCCATACAGCTCCGTGGATTCCGGCCTGGACCGCCTGCGGACCGTCGCCGTTGCCCGCCTGCTCCTGGACAATATCCCGCACATCAAGGCATACTGGGTAATGCTCGGCATCAAATGCGCCCAGGCAGCCCTGAGTTTCGGAGCCGACGATCTGGACGGGACCATTATTGAAGAGCGCATAGGCCACATGGCCGGCGCGGATTCGGAGCAAGCCCTGTCCCGCGCCGAACTGGAGGGCATGATCCGGGACTGCGGCTTTTCGCCCGTGAACCGCTCCGCGGGCTATAAACGTCTGTCGGACGAGACTCCCGGCCCGAATACGGACAAGGCCGGCGCGCGGCATTGCCCGCAACCGGCACAGGATTTCGGCACAGTAAGGAACGCATCCCCGGCCGGCCGGCATACCGGGCCGGCCGCCATAGTGCGGCGTCTGGAAAAGGCTCTCACCCGGCCGCGGCGGCAAGGGACCGGCCGGGAGCGCAGCGCGGCCGGAACGGGAGCACGCCTCAGCGAGGACGAAGCATTCACCCTCTATGCCGAGGCCGATCTGCACACCTTGGGGGCAC
Source organism: Desulfovibrio sp. (assembly GCA_031273845.1). Classification (GTDB taxonomy): domain Bacteria; phylum Desulfobacterota; class Desulfovibrionia; order Desulfovibrionales; family Desulfovibrionaceae; genus Frigididesulfovibrio. The sequence continues at coordinate 27,598 of JAISRC010000162.1, read as the reverse complement.
TGGCGCATGCGGCGCGCATGCGTCTGCATCCGGACAACATCGTTACCTATGTCGCCGACAGGAACATCAATTATTCCAATATATGCGCCTGCGGCTGCCGCTTCTGTGCCTTCTTCCGCCCGCCCGGACATCCCGAAGGCTATGTGCTGACGCGGGAGGAGCTGGCGCAAAAAATCCGCGAAACCTTGGAAATGGGGGGGACGCAGATACTTATGCAGGGAGGGCACAACCCGGGTCTGCCGCTGCTTTGGCATGAAAATCTGCTTTCCTGGATTCGGGACAGCTTTCCTTCCCTGCACATCCACGCTTTTTCGCCGCCCGAAATAGCGTTTTTCGCGGACAAAGAAGGACTGGGCCACGCGGAGGTAATTGCCCGTCTGGTAAAAGCCGGGCTTCATTCCATACCGGGGGGAGGCGCGGAAATACTTGCGAACCGCGTCCGCTCCGAAGTTTCGCCCGCCAAATGCTCTGCCGCCCGCTGGCTTGCGATCATGGCGGAAGCGCACAGACAGGGGTTGAAAACAACGGCAACCATGATGTTCGGCCACGAAGAAAAACGTTCCGAGCGTCTTGAGCACCTCTTTGCCTTGAGGGAACTGCAGGACGAAACCGGGGGCTTCACCGCCTTCATCCCTTGGACCTTTCAGCCTGCGGGCACGCGCATCGAGCGCCGCACGGAACCGGCGCAAAGCTATCTGCGCCTTCTCGCCCTTTCCCGTCTGGTCTTGGACAATTTTCCGTCAGTGCAGGTTTCCTGGGTCACCATGGGGCCGCAGGTCGCCCAACTCGCGCTGTTTTTCGGGGCTAACGACTTCGGTTCCCTGATGATTGAAGAAAACGTCGTGGCCGCAGCCGGGGTTTCCTTCCGTCTTTCCCGCGAGGAAATACACGCCGTAATCGGCGCGGCAGGCTTTACGCCGGTGCAGCGCAACATGGACTACAGCCCTGTCGGGAAAGGAAAAAACTCGCCGTGACCCGAGACCCGGCCGTAAAAAAACGCATGGGGCGCATAGCCTTTCTCAATGTGCTGCCGGTATACTACGCGCTTGAATCCGGCATTGTCAGGCATGACTACGAACTCGTGCGCGGCACGCCCGCCGAGCTTAACCGGCGTATGGCGGCGGGCGGACTTGATGCCGCTTCCGTTTCGTGCGTGGAATACGCGCGGCGTCCGGAGCGCTATCTGCTGCTGTCGGACCTGTCCATAAGCAGTGATGGTCCCGTGCGCAGCGTACTGCTGCTGTCGCGCTTCCCGGCGGAAGACCTGCAGGGCAGAAGCGTTGTTCTCAGCGCCCAGAGCCACACCTCGGTTCTGCTCCTGCGCCTGTTGCTGGCGGAAATTTACGGGGTCACGCGTTTCAGCGCCGCAAGCGGACAGGCGACCGAAAAAATCGGGGCCGGACAGTTTCCCGAAGCCTTCCTCACCATAGGCGATGAAGCACTGCGCCTGGGCAGGCACCCGGACTACCCCTACCGCCTGGACCTGGGACAGGCCTGGAAAGAACATACCGGTCTGCCATTTGTCTTCGGGTTGTGGATTGCCCTGCGCCGCAATGTTGAGAACGCGGGAAAAAGAGCGGAGGATCCGGGCGCGCCTCTGCGCGCCTCGCGCGACTACGGCAAGGCGCACATGGACGAAATCCTGAAAGCGGCCGCCCGCAGCCATCCCTTTATGACCCCGGCGGAACAGGCCGACTACTTTACCTGCCTGAACCATTATCTGGGCGAAGATGAGCTGACGGGACTGAAGCTGTTCTGGCGAAAACTCGCGGACATGGGCGAACTGCCCGGCGTCCCGGACCTGCATTTTTATCCGTGCGACTGACAGCTTATCCGTAAATAAATGGAGGGCGAGGCAAATACGAGAAAAAAAGCCATCTTGACACAGTATTTGCCCCCGAAACACTATTTACGGATAAGTTCTCAATTTGGAATTGGAATGTGCGACAGGCCGTCGCACCGAAATGCGAAGCATTTCGAGAGGCAAGGCGGGACCGCGGTCCCGCCGTAGCCGGCGGATAAAAATTGCAGGACGCAATTTTTATCCGGCAATCAAATAAGATACTTCATCATTCTTTTGTCGACACTCTTCATGCGCGAAATGCCATGCACAGGTTCCGGGCGGAACGATGTTGAAAATCCTGTTGTCATAGCTGCCTGAGCCGGATAAAAGAATAGATGTTTCCCGCCGAAAAAAAACCGCCCATGAAAATACAATAACAATACGCTCCGGAGACCATGTCACCTCCGCCGCCGCGTAGCCGACGGCAGCGCGGGCGCGTTCGGCAGCCGCATGCCCTTTTTCGGGCGGGACGGGCCATGTTGCAATCCACAATCGGCGCCGGCCGCCGATTGACTCCGTCCCGGCGGACGGAAACCGGCCGGCTTGCCCCTCCTTGTAAGGAAGGGGTCAGCGCAAAGGTGTTCCCGACAAGACCTGGAGTCAAGCGAAACTCTCCCTGAAGGGAAAGCTTTCAAACCGTAAAGGAAGTTTGGATGAATTGCGGACGCCGAAACGATCCGGCGGGCTATCGGGAAATTCTGAAGATATGTCTGCCCCTGGTGGCCGGCATGGCTTCATCGACGGTGATGCAGTTCACGGACAGGCTTTTTCTGAGCCGCTATTCCGTGGATGCCGTTGCCGCCTCCATGCCTGCTGCCGTCGCGTCCATGACCATTGTCATGACCCTTATGGGCGTATGCGGTTACACGACAGTGCTCATAGCACAGTATACCGGTTCCGGAGCGCCGGAGCGCGTCGGCTCGGCCTTGTGGCAGGGCATCTGGTGCGCCCTCTGCGGGTCCTGTCTTCTTTGTCTTGCCTGGCCGCTTGCCGGGCCGCTTTTCGACGCGGCGGGGCATGATCCGGCCATCCGTAAACTTGAAGTGGCCTATTTCCGTATTCTGACGATCGGCGCGGGTTTCAGCCTGGCCGGTTCATCTCTGGCGGGCTTTTTTTCCGGTCAGGGCAGGACGCGGCCGGTGATGGCGGCCGGCATCATCGCCGCAGCGGTGAATATCCCTTTGGATTATCTGCTGATTTTCGGAGGAATGGGGATACCCGCTCTGGGCGTCACAGGAGCCGCCCTCGCAACGGTGTTCGGCTGGATTGTCGGTGCCGTCGTCCTGGCCGCCCTGATTTTCACTCGAGAAAACGATGCCCTTTTCCATGTCCGCCGCAAAATCGGCTTTGAATGGGACATGATGTGCCGCCTTTTGCGCTACGGTCTGCCGAGCGGAGCGAATTTTTTTATGGAACTGGCGGCGCCGGCCTGGTTTTCCTTTGAAGTCGGCGCCTTCGGCCGCGAGGCCCTTGCCGCGAGCAATATCGCTTTTTCCTTGAATTCCTTGATTTTTCTGCCCATGCTCGGCTTGAATATCGGGCTGTCGTCAATAGTGGGACAGGCCATGGGCCGGGGCAACCCCCGTGAGGCCGAGCGGGCGACCGCGAACACTCTGCGCCTTGCCGTTGCCTATATGCTGCCCCTCGCGTTGCTGATCGCCGCCGCCGCCGGACCGCTGACGGATCTTTTCGCGCCCGGCGACATCAGCCCTGAGGAGTTTGCCCCGGTACGCGAATTCGGCATCTTTTTTTTGTACTGTATTGCCGCTTATTCCGTGGTGGACGCCGGCAATATCGTGTATTTCGGCGCGCTCAAGGGGGCGGGCGACACTCTGGGCGTCATGTGTCTGCTTGCTTGCGGGCTGATTTTGCTGTTCGGGCTGCCCGTCATGCTGCTCAAATATCTTGGGGCGGCTTCGGCGGTCAACTATTGGCTTGTTTTTACCGCGTATGTAATGCTGCTGGCTGCGGCGGCGATAATTCGTTTCTACCGCCGGGGTTGGCACGGCATCCGGGTGGTCGAGACAGCTCCGGACGCGAAACGGAAAGAAGAATAACGCCGGATATGAGGCCACGCCGCTTCATTGCCGCCGGGGCCGGCCCCCGCGCTTGCCGTCTCCGCGTTGCCGGTGTATGCAGCAGGGCGTATGCGTAAACAAAAAGACAAGGCAATTTCCCTGAAGGGAGAGCTTTCAAACCATAAAGGAAATTTGATGAAGCGCAGTTTTGGGAAGGCCGGGGGCATCCCGGCGATCCTGGCATTGGGCGCCGCGTTGCTTGCATCTGCCGCCTGCGACAAGGCTGATACGGAAGACAGTGCCGCGGCCGAGGTGACATATTTCAGCCTGACGCCGAGGCCCGCCACCCTGACCTCCGAACTTGCCGGCCGTACGGTGCCTTACATGGTCGCCGAGGTCCGGCCGAGGGTCGGAGGGATTATTCTGGAAAGGCGTTTTGTGGAAGGGTCGGACGTGCGCGAAGGCGATGTGCTCTATCAGATTGATCCTTCCCTGTATCAGGCCGAGTATGACCGGGCGGTCGCGGCCCTTGAGCAGGCACGGGCCACCGAAAACTCGGCGGCGCTTCTGGCCGGGCGTTACCGGGAAGCGACCAGAACCCATGCCGTCAGCCGTCAGGACCTTGATAACGCCGCAGCCGCCCACGCGCGGGCGGTTGCCCGGACGGCGGCGGCCGAAGCCGAGCTGGAAGCGGCGGCCATCGACCTGCGTCATACGGCGGTCACGTCCCCGATCTCCGGGCGCATCGGGTGGTCCTCCGTAACCCCCGGCGCGTTGGTCACAGGCGATCAGCCTGATGCCCTGGCCACCGTGCAGCAGCTTGACCCCATTTATGTTGATGTCGCGCAGTCGAGCGCGGAACTGTTGCGGCTCAGGAAGGCTCTGGCAAGCGGCCTGTTGACGTCCGGCGGGCCGGATGCCACGCGTGTGCTGCTGACGCTGGAGGACAGCTCCCTGTACCGGAACGCGCGTTCGGATCCGCCGGGCGAACCCGTGGCCGGCCTGCTCAAATTTTCCGAGGTAACCGTGGAAGAGAGCACAGGGGTCGTGACCATCCGCGCTGTCTTTCCCAATCCGGACGGCGTACTGCTCCCCGGCATGTATGTGCGCGCCGTGATCGAGGAAGGCGTGAACGACAAGGCCCTGCTGATTCCCAAGGCGTCCGTGACCCGCAACAACCGCGGACAGCCGACGGTCTATATCCTTTCCCGGCGGGAATCCGGATCGCCCGACCTGTACGATGTGCGTACCGTGGTGCCGGTTGTGGACCGGGTCATGGGAGACCATTATCTTGTTACCGCCGGTCCGGCCGCCGGGGATCTGATCGTTTTGAAGGGAACGGCGCTCATCCGATCCGGAAAGCCGGTCAAAGGCGTCCCTGACCCGGATTATGCCTACGGAAAAAGCGGAGCGTCCCCCTGATATACGCAACGCAGACTTTTCAAGGCAGGATCGTCAGCCGCCGTGCAGGTTGTATGTCTTGAGTTTGCGGGAAAGATAGCTGCGCTCCAGACCGATGCCTTCGGCCAGACGGGAGATGTTGCCCCCGTATTCCTGGAGTTTGTCCGCCAGAAAGGCGGCTTCAAAGGCGTTGCGGGCACTCTTGAAATCCCTGTGAGCGCCGGTGTTCGCCGTGCGTCCGCCGGCCGGCGCCGTATCCGTCTTTATTTCCGGAGGGAGGTCGGCAAAGCCGATTTCCCGCCCGGAATGCAGGATCAGCATCCGCTCGATAAAATTGCGCAACTCGCGCACGTTGCCCGGCCAAGCATAGGCGCGCAGGGCTTCGGCGGCATCGGCGGCAAAGGATACCGGGGCCAGGCGCAGATCTTCGGCCAGAGCGGCGGTGAAGTAATCGGCCAGCAGAAAGACATCGTCGCCCCGTTCGCGCAGGGGCGGGACATGCAGGGGGAAAACGCGCAGGCGGTAATAGAGGTCCTCGCGGAATTCCCCGGCGGCCATGGCCGCCTCCAGGTTCTTGTTGGTAGCCGCTATGACCCGCGCATCGGAACGCAGCACCTTGATGCCTCCCACGCGTTCGAAAGTTTTTTCCTGCAGGATGCGCAGTATTTTGGCCTGCGTTTTCAGGCTCATGTCCCCGATTTCGTCCAGAAACAGCGTGCCTTGGTGCGCCAGTTCGAATTTGCCCGCCTTGGGACCGTCGGCCCCGGTAAAGGCCCCTTTCTCGTGCCCGAACAATTCGCTTTCGATCAGTTCTTCGGGTATGGCCGCGCAGTTGACCGCGACCAACGCCTTGCCGCTTCTGCGACCCGCGTGGTGCAGCGCCCTGGCCGCCAGTTCCTTGCCCGTGCCGTTTTCGCCTGTGATCAGCACGCAGGTATCCAAGGGAGCTACCCGGCTTATCTGCTCGCGCAACTGCACCATCACCGGAGACGCACCCATGGGGCCTCCGATGTCGCGCATATCCAGGCGCGCCCGCAGTTCCGTGTTTTCCTGTTTCAGGGCCTGGAATTCCAAGGCGCGTTCGACGGCGATGACCACCTTTTCCAGAGACAGGGGCTTTTCTATGAAATCGTGCGCCCCTTTTTTGATGGCGTTCACGGCCGTTTCAATGGTGCCGTGCCCGGAGATTATCAGCACGGGGACGGAAGGCCGGCTCGCGCGCATGAGTTCCAGAGCGGCCAGACCGTCCATGCCCGGCAGCCAGATATCCAGAAAAATCAGATCCACGCCTTCTTTTTCCAGAAAAGCCAGAGCCGTTTCGGCGTCTCCGGCCTCAAAAACCTCGTGGCCTTCATCCTCAAGGATGCCGCGCAGAGAAAGGCGGATGCCTCTTTCGTCATCCACTATGAGCAGTCGCCGGGGAGAGTCCATATTTCAATCCGCATCCGGCTCCATCCGCCGACCAGCTCATCCCGGGGTAGACGGAGCCGAGTGGATAGCCCTCTCCCTGAAGGAAGAACTTGTCGGAAATATACTCACGGCTTTGCCGGGAGCCGGCCGGCGATCTCCCTGAAGGGAGAGCTTGCAAACCATAAAGAAAATTTTTGATAACTACGGCACCGCCCCATGCAGAATAGAGGAGTCCCGCGCGCGGGTCAAGCACGCGAAGGATGCCGGAATCAGACGGACGCCGTTTCCAGGCACAATTTGTCCGCAAGGTATTCGTCGCTGCAGCAGTGCATATCCGAAATGCCGTCACGTATTTCGATGTATGTCAGCGATTTGTAGAACGTGTCAAGGACCTCTCTGAGTGGAATATCCTTTTTTTGAGCGAAGGTCTCAATCACTCGCGCATATTTGCGTTGGAGCAGGGTTTTGTTTGCTGTCATTACAACGTCTCGCTTGCGACAAGTGAGATAATAGCCATGATACAATATCACGGTACAAGGCCCTCCTCCCGCGTATATTCAATAATGTCGTTGACTATGTATCCTTGCTCTGCATGTGAAGAATGTTGTAAGCGGGCAGCATATACTGTCCAGTATCCTGCTGTCTTGTGTCAGTAGTCTGTATACGCCGGCGCCGCTCAGCTCCAGCTTTTCCGCTGCGGATTCAACACAAAAGACCGCGAAATTGAGTTCATCCGTATTCATCGCATCATCTTTCCGACCTTCGGTATGCCGGCCGCCGGCGAAGCTGAGCTTGCGGCTTCGCCGGCGACCGGACGGGCGGCCACGCCCGCTTATTTTTTATTGACGGCGATGGAACGCGTACTCTTTTCCTGCACTTTGCGCGGCAGAGTAATCGTCAGAACCCCGTTCTTATGATCGGCTGTTATCGCCGTTTCGTCCACATCATCAGGCAGGGACAAAGTCCGTGCAAAGGCTCCGTATACGCGCTCCGTATAGAATCCCGATGTATTCGCGCCGTCATCGGAACTTTTATATGTTTCCTGTTTTTCGCCGCTTATGGTCAGTTCGTTGTCGTTGATTTCCACCTTGATGTCATTCTCATTAACGCCGGGGACCTCAACATTGACGACATACTGCTTTTCTTCACTGCGGATATCCAGAGCGGGGCGCGGCAAGCTTTTGTTGACGGCGCTCGCGCTCGGATTATGCAAAGACAAACCGTCGAGCAATACGTCAAATAAACGATCAATACCTGTAAAGCGTGTGAGATCAGGAATAGATGCCGAACCCGGCGTTGCATACGAGTTGCTTATACGGGGACGGACAAAGGGTGAGGTAATGGCTATGGCTTTCATGGTTAGTCCTCCTTTTCTGTTTTCGCAGAAAAGATAAAAAGCGAAAGCACATAGTCAAGACCCGCATCGAAAAAATTTTTTACTGCAGGGGAACGCATTTCCGGCCCGGAATACTTCAAAATTGACAATGTTCCGACAAGGTAGGCATGAAACGTCGCCGCGCAACGTGCGGGCATCGCGTCCGGAGCGGCGCGCCGGAGCAGGCGGGCAAAGCCTGCCGTAAGCGACAATCTCAGGCGTAAAATGCTCTACAGTCCGGCCCGGGCACTTCCGGCGCCGGCACGTTCGGCTGCGATGTTCCGGCCGGCATTTTTTCGGCTGCCCGCGGCTTTTTTTGCCTCGACCGCGTCTACCTTGTCATAGGCCTCGCGCAACAGCCTGCCTGCTTCCTGCATGCGCACTTCCTTGCTCGGCGCGCCCAGCACGACACTGACCAGACGTGTATTGCGGCGCCGCGCCGTGGTAATCAGATTGTAGCCGGATGAACCCACATAGCCGGTTTTCAGGCCGTCCACTCCCTCGATTTTCCCCAGCAGAGGATGGGTGTTGGGCCTGCAGATCTGAAAGTCGAGATAGGGTCGGGAATGAAACTGTTGCAGCGCCTGCGGGTGAGCCGCGAGATAGCTCCCGGTCATGAGCATCAGGTCACGCGCCGTGCTTTGCTGTCCCTTGGCCGGCAGGCCGTGCACGTTTTTGAAGACGCTGCGCTTCATGCCCAAGGCTTTGGCTTTGCGGTTCATCAGGCGCACAAAGGCTTCCTCCGACCCGGCGACATGCTGCGCCGCCGCAACGGCGGCATCATTGCCGGAGACCACTGCCATGCCTCTGAGCAGGTTTCTCAGGCTCACGCGACTGCCGGCATGCAGGTTGGTGCTTGAGCCGCCTGTGCCGGCGGCTTTGCGGCTGACCTGCACCATGCTGTCCAGAGAGAGTTTGCGGGCCTTGACCTGATCAAGAATCACAAACATGGTCAGCACCTTGGTTAGGGAAGCCGGGGCGACGGGCCGGTCCGCATTGTAGGAACCCATGATTGCTTTGTGCGTCAGGTCCATGGTGATGTAGGCTTTGACCGGGACAGGCACGGCCTTGCCCGTTTTGTTACCCGCTTTCGCCTGCGTTCCCGCGTTTTTTTTACCCTTGACGTTTTTCCGGACCGTCGCGTTTTTCTGTGCCGTTGCTGTCTGTTTTTTCTCCTGAACCGCGTTTTTTTGAACCGCGGGGGTCTGCTTTTTCCCTTGGGATGTTGCGGCCGACTTTTCGGCCGCCGGGCTTTTTGCCGCGACGGACAATGCGCTTTGCCGCGCCGCCTTCGGGGCGGTCTTCTGCACCGCAGCCGCGCCGGAGAAGGGCGACAGAGTGCAGCAAAGGAGCAGAATGCCCGCAAAACGCGCTGCCTTGCGCCCGAATACTATGGCGGAAAGCATATCCATGCGGGTAATCTAGACTTTATTTAGAGTTTATGCAACAAAGATTATCAGAGCTTTCCTGAAAAATAGAAACTGTGCCTTTTAGAGTATTGCAGCTTTGCAATGCTCTGAAGCAGAGAAAAAACAGTCGGTGACGTGCGGCCTGACGGCCGGCGTTCAGATGTCCATGCGGAAATCAGTCAATACGCAGATAGTCCTGCGCGGATTCCTCGATCAGGATGTCGGCCTTTTCCCGTCCGAAGAGAGCGGCATATTCGGCGAGAGCGACTTCAACCAGCCGTCTTGCCCGGATCAGTCCGAGTTCCATCATGAAGTTGCGGCGCATGGCGGACAGCGCATGCCCGGTATGATACAAAAAATCCTTTATCCGGTATGGCCGGGCGGCCGCGCGCTCGACCACATCTTTTTTCAAGTCCTCCGCATCGGCAAAAGACGCCCCGTGGAAGAAAAAACGGCACTTTTCCTCACCCCGGCTCAGAGTTTCCCCCATGCTGAACTCCGCCTCGGGATTGAATCCCTTCACCAGAGACGGATCAATCCAGCGGCAGTATACCCGCCCGTACTCCTCAAGCCCGTATTTTTTCCAACTGTCGCACCAGCCGCACTTCAACGCCTCCAGCACAAAAGGTTGCAGGCCGGCGGGCCGGAAGTCGGACCAGCCTCGATCATCCGCCCATTCGCCGTAGTTCAGATAGTTGCGCAACGTCAGGGGGCGGCCGTCCGCCGCGCAGCGCATGGCCATGCGCAGACCCCGCTCCTTGCCGTACAGCACAACCCCCCTCGCGGCGGCATCTTTCCCCTGACTGCCCAGAAATTCCGCCTGCCTGATCAGCAAGGCGAAGAGCACGGCATGATCATCAATATAGAACGTATCCGCAAAAACGGCGCGCTCGCGCATGCTTCCTCCGTCGTGGACCTTTATCCGACACTGCCTTCGATTTTCATTCCAACACCGTGTTTATATATATATATATATATATATTGATCGGGAAGAGAACACAAGACGCGCCTGCCCGCAGGGCAATCGAGGGAAGATGATAATATATTGAAATACCAAGATAATTTTTTAAGGTGCTCATTTGAAAATTCTTGTTATTTCAAGCTGTTATTGTTATCCATTCGATTGCCCTGCGCCTGCCCGGAATGCCGAATACGGCATCCGCAGGCGGGAAGGCGCGTTGCCGTAAGCATATTTCTTTCATATTTCGAGATAAGCTATTGCATAGTGCCCTTTGCCGTAAAGTAATTTCCGCCGCGTCCGACAACGCGGTTCAAGCGCGACGGATTATGCTTGCCGGCAGTCCTTATACGCCGGCTGAATAAGCTTATTCAAGATAAGTAGTTTTCTTGTATGCCGGACAGGGGTATCAGGGTTCCTAATAAATATCATAATCTCTGCTGGTTTATGATATTATTATTTTCTGTGTCGGAAAGGCCATGACGCCCGGAGGCCGTTCGCTGCCGATAGGGTAAAACGTGAAAACCGGTATGAGGAGAGATATATGCGTATTCATTTTTTCCGTCGGGCTATCGGGCTGCCTGCTGCGGCGATCCTTGCTTTCCTGCTTTCGCTCGGCGCGGCGCGGGCCGCCGAACCGACAAAACTGGTCGTGGGCGCCATGCCCATAACAGGCCATGCGAAATTTTTCGTCGCCAAAGAACGCGGTATTTTTGCCGAGGAAGGTCTGGATGTCGAGCTGGCGATCTTCACCAGCGGGGCTGACGGCATCGCCGCCTTCCGGGCGGAAAAGCTTGACGCCGCAGCCTTCGGCACAGCCACGCCCCTGGCGCACATCTCCCGCGGCGAAGACGCGCTCATCATCGCCGGCATCATGGGGCAGGACTCCATGTATATCACCACGCCGGAAAAAGCGGACACAGTCAGGTCGGTAAAAGATCTGAAAGGCAAAAAGATCGCCGTTGTGCGCCTGGCCAGCGGCGATGTGGTCTTGCGCTGGGCATTGAAACAGAACGGCATTGATCTGAACAAGGATGTGCAGTTTATTGAACTGAAAAATCCGACCGCCGTTATCGAAGCCGTGAAAAAAGGCTCTGTCGACGTGGGAGCGCTCTGGGGGCCCTACGATCAAGGCGCCGAGGAGAAAGGTTTCAAGGTTGTGCTGGACAGCGCCGATCTTCTGCCCGGCCACCCCTGCTGCCGACTGATCGTGCGCACCCCCGAGTTGAACATCAGAGGCGACGCCTGGGTACGTCTGCTGCGGGCCTTGCTGAAAGCGGAGCTATACAGCCGGAACGACGACGCGACCCACCGCGAAAACACGGTCAACGACATCGCAAAATATGTGAAAGTGGACAAGACATTGATCAAAAACGCCTTTTACGGCGCCCGCCTGGACCAGACAACGGATCCCAACGCCGACGGACTGCAGAAAATATGGGACATTATGAACTTCATCAAAGTTATTGACTCTTCAGATGATATTCAGAGGTTTATCGAGCCCGGTCCCTACAGGACAGCCTTGGAAAGCCTGATCAGGGAAGCGCCCGACGAGCCGTTTTGGAAACAGGCCCTGCAGACCCTCAATGAACGTGATGCGGCCGCAAAGGGCGGCGGGCGATCCGACATTCACTGGGACCGCAAATAGCATATCTCCCTGCCCGGCGGCAGACCCCGTCGGGCAGAGGCAGGACGAAAAAATCAATGCCCGCAACGCTCACACCCGCGACAAGCCGGTCCCCTGAGGCCGGCGCGCCGGGAACCGGCCCCGGCGAACTGCGCGTTGAAAATCTTTTCTTTGCTTACGACGAACAGCGTATCACCTTGGAAGACATCAGCTTTGTCGTGCCCGAAGGGGAATTCGTATGTTTGCTCGGCGCGAGCGGCAGCGGCAAAACAACCTTGCTGCGCCTGATCGCCGGGCTTGAAAGCCCCGGCAGCGGCCGCATCCTCTGGCGCGGCGACCCGGTAACCGGCCCGTCCCTGGGCCGGAGCATTGTTTTTCAGGAATATTCGCTGTTTCCCTGGTACCGTCTGCGGGACAACGTGGCTCTGGCCATTGAGAAGGCTCGGCCCGGCGCGACAAAGGCCGAAACCCGCGAAGTCGCCGACGAGTATCTGGGCATGGTGGGCCTGCGCGACGCCGCGCACAAATACCCGCACGAACTTTCCGGCGGCATGCGCCAGCGCGGAGCCATAGCCCGCACTCTGGCCCTGGGCAGCCCTATCCTGCTGATGGATGAACCCTTCGGCGCCCTCGACCCGGCCAACAGGCTGCGCCTGCAGGATTTGCTGCTGGGCATCCGGCACGGTTCTTCTTCCGGAAGCATGGTCATCTTCGTCACACATGACGTGGATGAAGCCTTGTTGCTCGGAGATCGGGTGGTGATACTCGGATCAACCCCCGGCCGGGTCATAGACGAAATCCGGGTGGATTTCCCGCGCCCCCGCAACGCAGAAGCCCTGTTCGCCCTCGGGACGTTCCGCGAACTGCGCTCGGAAATCAGCGCCTACTATCACCGGGACGCCCTCCGGCAAATCGACAGAAGCTCCCTCATCACTTCGCAGCAGGAGGGGATATAGTGCCCGCCGTCCTTGAGCAGGAAACAAATTCCGGCCGCGGCCGGAGTGCGAAGCGGCCCATGTCCCGCTTTATCCTTTCCCTGTACGGTGTTTCACTTTTCATTGCCGTGCTTGCCGTCTGGGCCACAGTTGCATGGCTCTTGCCGACAAAACACCGGTATCTGTTTCCCAGCCCTTGGCTGACATTCAGCACATTGTACGAATCAATGCCGGAACTTCTGGTCAGCACGGCTTCATCTTTCCTGATTCTGGCGCCGGCCTATGCTGGGGCGGTTATTCTGGGCACGGTATGGGGTGTGCTTGTCGGCGGTTCCGAACGTCTGCGGCTCATCTTCATTCCCTTTGCACGGGTTGTGGCCCCGGTGCCGCCGACGGTCTATATTCCTTATGCCATCGCCCTGCTGCCAACCTTCCGTTCCTCGGCCATTTTCATTGTCCTGCTCGCCGCCTTCTGGCCTGTATTCATAAATGCGTCGGCCGGGACGCTGGCCGTGCCCGAACAGCATCGCGACAACGCCCGAGCCCTCGGTTTCACCCATTTCGAGTATCTGCGGCGGGTCGCCTTTCCCGCCGCCCTGCCTTTTATTTTCAACGGCATGCATGTAGGATTGGGCATGGCCTTCATCATGCTCACGGTGGCGGAATTGTTCGGCTCCACTTCCGGCTTGGGACGTTTTGTCCAGTATTATGCGGATTATGCGGATTTTCCAAGGATGCTCGCCGGCATTCTCTATACCGGGCTTATCACTTTTCTCTCCATGACCGGTTTAGGTTTGTTGGAAAAAAAGATTATCTTTTGGCCGCATTGAGAGCGTGTGAATTTTCCAAGGATGCCGGCCGGCATCCTCTATACCGGGCTTATCACCTTTCTCTCCATGACCGGTTCAGGTTTGCCGGCAAAAAAGATTATCTTTCGACCGCATTGAAAAAACCGATTTCGGAATTTCCCTCACATTTTGGACAGGACCCAAGCGGAACACTGCGCCAGACCTTTGCTCAGGGCTGCTTCACAGGCCATGGCCAGATCGGCGCTGCTTTTTCCCGCCGCCGGGGCCGTCGCCTCCACATGCAGAGAATCAGAAATCCTGCCGCTGCGCAGGTCCAGAAGGCGGAATACCGCCGCAAAAACCCCGACGGACGGGACATCGTCGTCCGTCGCCCGGCGCAGGCCGAATTCCCTGATGTCTATCAGCAACCGGGCATCAGCCGCCAGACCGATCGTATCGTCGCCCACGCCCTGCAAACCGCCCGTCGCTTCCAGCGCCTCGACCACGCTCCGCTGTACCAGAAAAGGCACATCCGCCGTCCAGCGCGCATCGGCAAGCAGACGTATCTCCCTGCTGTTGAAAATAACGGCTATGGCGTCGCCGGCCAGGACATTGCCCGTCGCGGGCCTGGCCACCACCAGTTGCTTGTTCACCGGAGGCCCGACCGCGCGCGCGGGCAGAACGGGCTTGATCTGCAGGCGCGTCGGTGCCGGGCCGGAATTCAGCAGTCCGCACCCTGCAAGACAGAAGACAGGGACAGACAAGAGCAACAGGACCGTAAGGACGGCCGGTGATAAAGGCGGATTCCCGTGGACGTTCATTGATTTTGAATTTCCTTGTACTGATCCCCGAAGAAAAAGCGCTTGGGATCGGCTTCCATTTTGCGTACGACATGAGTCATGGCCTGCGTCAGGTTGCGCAGGTCCGCCACAAGCAGACGCAGGTCCGCAAGTCCCTGGCCGCCCGCCTGCTTCACTCCCGGCTCAATCGCGCCCAAGGTGTCGTCGGCGCGGCGCATGACGCCGTGGAACGCAGTGACGCCGGGCCTGAGTTCTTTTACCAGCAATTCGTCAATGTTTGCAATCAGCATGCTCAAGCTGTCCGCAGCCCGTGCGTATTTTAACGGCAATGTTTTCAGCGTTTCAGACTGCGAGGCTATTGCTTCCGTGAGTGTGCCCAAGGCGTTCAGGGTGCGGCCGGCGGCGGCGATGTTTTCCGCGGACAGCAGCTTCTCAAATTTCGCCAGCACCTGCGGCATGGAGGCGACAACCGCATTCAGGGTGGATGGTTCGGCAAGTATCTCCCCTACTTCCCCCTCGGCGACATGCATGAGAGGGCTGCCCGCCGTGCCGCCCGATATGGAAATTACCGAACTCCCGGTTATGCCGCGCAAGTCCAGCTTGGCCCGCGAATCCTCGCGGACGGGGATATCTCCGTCAACGGCGATGCGTACCCGGACCGCGCCGGGGGTCACATCGCTGACGGTGATGGTTTTGACCCGACCCACGCGAACGCCGACAAAAAGCACGTCGCTGTTCACAGAAAGCCCTTTGACGCTCTCCGAGAAAGAAATATCATACTCGGCGGGCTCGCGTCCCCTGTCCCTGTCCGCCAGCCACAACGTGAAAACCGTCGCCGCAGCGAACATGACCAAGGTAAAAGCGCCCACCAGAAAATACCCGGCGCGTGTTTCCATAATTGCTCCTTATTCGATTTCCGGACAAAAATTGCGTCCTGCAATTTTTATCCGCCGGCCACGGCGGGAACGCGGTCCCGCCTTGCCTCTTGATCGGAAAGGCGACCGCGCGCGGCCGAAGCGGATGCCGCGCGGCCGCGCGGACCGTTGAAATATTCCTGTATCCAAGGATGATCCAGACGCGTAAGCGAGGCTATATCGCCCGTTGCGCAAATGCGCTTCCCGGCCAATACAGCTACCCGGTCGCAGACGGTATACAGGGTGTCCAGATCGTGTGTGACCAGACAGACAGTGAGCCTGAGATCGGCGCGCAAGGTCAGGATAAGGCGGTCGAAGGCGGCCGCGGACAAGGGGTCCAGGCCGGCAGTCGGCTCGTCCAGAAAGAGAATGTCCGGATCCATGACCAGCGCCCGCGCCAGACCGGCCCGCTTTCTCATGCCGCCGGAAAGCTCGCCCGGAAACTTGCCGTATGCCGATGCCGGCAATCCGGCCAGGAACAGCTTCAAATGCGCGATTTCCCGCTGCAGCGGGGGAGACAGCCGCGTAAATTCCCGCAAGGGAAAAGCCGCGTTATCCTCCACGCTCAGAGAGGAAAAAAGCGCCCCGTCCTGGAAAAGCACTCCCCAGCGCCTGCGCGCCGCGTTTTTTTCCTTTTCCCCGGCCTTGTTCATATCCAGACCCATGATCACGACGCGGCCGGCGTCCGGAGGCCGCAAGCCGAGTATGGAACGCAAAAGCACCGACTTGCCCGAGCCGGATTCCCCGATCAGCCCCAATATCTCGCCTTGCCGTATGTCCAGATCCAAGTTTTCATGCACCACCCGGTCCCCGAAGCGGTTGCACACGCCGCGCAGGGACACGGCGATCCCGCATGCCGCATCCTGATCCCAGCGCTCCCGCCCGTTCATCAAAATTTCCTTTGCGGATTGAAACACGTCGGTATTGTTGCCGGACATCAGATGTGGACCGCGGTGAAAAAAAGAGCGAATAGAGCATCCAGCAGGATCACCAGAAATATGGATTGCACTACGGAAACCGTGGTCAGGAAGCCTACGGATTCCGCGTTGCGCGTAGCCCGAAATCCGTGAAAACAACCCACAAGCCCTATGGCCGCCGCAAAAAAGGGCGTCTTGACCAGACCCACGAAAACGTGCTGCAGTTTGGTAACGGCGTAAAAGCGGGTAATAAAGGCGTCCAGGCTCATGTCCAGGCTGAAGTACAGAGCACAGGCCCCGCCCAGCAGAGACATGATATCCGCCAGAAAGACCAGCATGGGCAGACAGAGGATCAGGGCAAGCACGCGCGGCGCGACCAGCAGAACCTGCGGGTCAAGCCCCATGGAAAGCAGGGCCGCCGTTTCCTCGTTGGCCGTCATGGCCCCGATCTGGGCCGTGAAAGAGGACGCCGTGCGCCCGGCCGCGACTATCGATGTGATGAGCACGGCCATCTCCCGCAGCACCGTGACCTCCAGAAGATTGACGGCGAAATCCTGCGCCCCGAACATGCTGAGTTGCTGCGCGCCCATGTAGGCCACCACCATGCCGATGAGAAAGGTGAGCAGGGCGACTATGGGCACAGCGCGCAACCCCGTCTGCTCCATGTGGAACACCAGGGAGGTGAGATTCAGGCGGCCGGGGTGCAGAATCATGCCGCCCGTGACGCAGAGAAAGGCTCCGAAAAAGCCGATCAGCGCACCTGCGGAAAGCAGTGCCTCGCGCAGAAAGGCAAGCGCGCGTTCAACCGCATCCGCCTTGCCGGTCCCGCTTTCCTCCCCGGCAGGCGGCCGGGCAAGGAGCAGCAGACGGGAGAAACGATCCCCCGGATCTCTCAGCGCGCAGGACCGCCCGATGCGGCGCTGCTCCCTCAGCGTCAGGTTCAGAAACAGCGCCCCCGCCGTATCAAGACGCGACAGCCCCTCCAGATCAAGAAGTACGTCGTCCGAAGCGTTCCGCAGCACATCGTCCACAGCCTTTTCGGGCACGGTATCGGCCGTCAGCGCGCCGAAAAACATCAGGCGCAGGCAGGAACCTTCCCGCGTTGCGCGCACGGAAGCAGCATCGGAGGATAGGAGGGGAGTTGCGGGCTTCACGGCACGGACCTCAACGCTTGACCAGATCGAATTTTTTGAGTTTGTACTGCAAGGCGCGCCGGCTTATGCCCAGAGCCCCGGCTGTTTTTTCCCGATGGCCTCCGTACAGGGCCAAGGCACGGAGCAGGGCATCGCGCTCGGCCTCTTCCAGCGGGGAGGATGCGTGGTCCGCGGGGAGATCTTTTTCCGCCCCGACCGGGGAAGACGCGACCATGAGCGGGGGCAACGAATCCGTATCCAGCATGTCCGAACGGCTCAGGACAAGGGCGCGCTCAAGCATGTTTTCCAGCTCGCGCACGTTGCCCGGCCAGGAATAGGAAGCAAGTGCGGCGAGAAAAGCCGGGCTTACTCCGCGGACCTTCCTGCGGTTCCTGACCGAGAGCTTTTCCAGCAGTCTGCCGGTCAGCAGGGGGAGGTCTTCGGGCCGGTCGCGCAGGGGAGGGGCCTCAATTTCCAAGACATTGAGGCGGAAGAAAAGGTCTTCGCGAAAGCGCCCTTCCGTTACGTCCTTGCGCAGATTCCGGTTGGTGGCCGCGATAATGCGCACGTCCACCGAGGTTGGGCGCACGGAACCCAGAGCTTCCACCGTCCGTTCCTGGATGGCGCGCAACAGCTTTGCCTGAAGATCCGGGCTCATTTCCCCGATTTCATCCAGAAACAGTGTGCCGCCGGACGCCAACTGAAAACGTCCCGGCTTATCCTTGACCGCCCCGGTAAAGGCCCCGCGCGTATAGCCGAAAAGCTCGCTTTCCAGAAGCGGCGCCGGCAGGGCCGCGCAGTTCACCTTGACCAGCACCTTGCCCGAACGCCCGCTGCACGCGTGCAGGGCTTCAGCGATCAGTTCCTTGCCCGTGCCGGATTCTCCGCTTATGAGCACAGTGGCTTCACTGGGACCGACCCGGCGGATAAAGTCATGCAGGTTGCGCATGGCCCGGCTCGTCCCGGCAAGTTTCTCCGCCGCGTCGCCGGCGGACAACTCGGAGCGCAGCCGGGCGTTTTCCTCCTGCAGCCGGCCGTATTCAAAGGCCCGGTTCAGGGTAAGCACCAGTTCGTCGTTGTCCGCGGGTTTGGTCAAATAGTCGAAGGCTCCGCTTTTCATGACTTCCACGGCGGAATTGATGGTGCCGTATGCCGTGAGCAGAATCACGGGCAGCGCGGGATTGATGTCGCGCAAGCGGGACAGCACGGCCCGGCCGTCCATGCCCGGCATGTTCATGTCCACCAGGGCCACGGCGGCGTATGCGGGATTATTGTCAAAGCAGGCGACGCCTTCGTCCCCGGAGGCAGCCTCAAAAACGGTCCAGCCCGCGTCCTCCAGCACCGCCCGCACCATGAGACGCAAGCCGGGCTCGTCGTCTATGACCAGAACCGATTTCACGAGCTTTTACTCAAGGCGTTCATAGCCGGAACCGATTTCATGAGGCTTTCCTCAAAGCGCGGTCCTTGCCGCGCGGCGTCTCGGCCCTGTCCGGAAAAATCAGGCGCACGACGCTGCCCTGTCCTGCTTCGGAAAAGATGAGCACGGAACCGCCGTGGTCCGTCATGCCGCGCTGCACCAAGGCCAGACCCAAACCCGTACCGCGTTCCTTGGTGGTAAAAAAGGCGTCAAAGGCCCGTTTTTTCTGCTCCTCGCTCATGCCGCAGCCGGTGTCCCGCACTTCTATAAACACCGCGCCGGGCATCCGTCCGGAAACAATGCTCAGGGGCGCGGGTACGGCCGCCCTTTCTTCCATCCCGGCCGTCGCGCCCCGGTCCGTGTTGTCCCGCGGAGTTTCAAGGCGGCGTACCGTCTCGCCCGTGACCTGCATCCATTGTCCGGTTCCCTTGTTTTCCGGCGGAGTTTCAAGGGCGTCAAGACTGTTGAGCACCAGATTCAGCAGCATCTGTTTCAGACTGTCGGCATCGGCGCACACATGTTCCGCGTCCAAGCGCAGGACGGGATCAATGCCTTTCCGCTCCAGATCGAAGCGCAGCAGGGTGCGGATTTCGTGCATCAGGGCGGGCAGTTCCACTTCCCCGGTTTCCAGCGCCCTGCCTCTCCCCAGAAAAAGCAGATCCGTGACCACGCGGTTCAATCTGTCGGCCTCGCGCACCATAATTTTGGCGTATTCCTCCTCCGGCACACGGCCGGCAAGCTTTTTCACGAAATACTGCGCAAAACCGCGCAGGGAACTCAAGGGATTGCGTACCTCGTGGGCCACTCCCGAAGCCAGCGCCCCGACTGCAGCGAGCTTTTCCGCTTCGGCCAGGCTTTTTTCAAGATTACGCAGGGTCGTGCGGTCCCGAAGGATGATCATGCCGGCGTTTTCCCGGTCTCCGCTCAAGGGCAAGGCCAGTATCTCCAGTTGTGAACCCCGGTACTCGACCTGCCGCCAACCCTCGCTTTTTTCTTCATCTCCCAATGAGAGGCTTTTCCCGGCGGAAGCGAAAAATTCTCCGGCCGGGACGGAGCATTCTCCGGGCAGGTCACGGGCCGGGCGGCCGAGCACATCGCCGGCGGAACGGCCGAGTATGGAAAGGGCGGCAGGGTTGACGGAACGCACCGTGCCGTCGGGTTCCACAGTTATCAGCCCGTCCGGGAGCTTGTCCAGCAATTTGGCCTGAAAGCGCTCCAGCGCGGCCGCTTTGCCGGCCTGTTCCCGCCTGGAGAGAAATTTGAGGCCCAGGCCCCAGGTGAGCAGGGCCGCGGCCAGGATATATACGGCCTGGAAGATCAGGTTGCGTCTGATCCCGGCATAGACGTTCAGATACTTGTCCCGGTCCAGACCGACGAGCAGAAATCCGGGCGACCCCAAAGCGTCGCGCAGGCTCATGGGCATGCCCCGTAACGGCTCCAGGCGCTTGCCGTACAGGTAAACCTCTCTGCCGTCAACGTTGTACAGGCCGTGCAGTTCGCCCGTCCGCAGCATGTTCTCGACCACGGCGTCGGGCAGATTTATGGGACGGCCGCCGTGCAGGGGCGAGGTCAGGAAGTTTTCGCCTTCATCATCCACTATGCCCGCGAAAAGCACTTCCCCTTCCTGCTCCAGCGCCTGAAAAAATTCGGCCGCGCCCGGTGAAAGACGTTTTTCGTCCTCGCGCACCGGCCCGCGCCGTACGGATTTTTCTATGGACAGGTAAACCGCTCTGGCAGTCAGGTACAGGTGCTGTTGCTCGGCCTCGCCCTGCTGGCGGAAGTTCTGGGCAGTGGAAAAAAGTACGGAACAGCCTATGACCAGAACGGTCAGAACGGCCAGGATGATCGTACTGCGCTCTTTGGTTTTTTCCGCGATCTCCATTTTCAATCCGCTCTCTTGCAATCAACAACCGGCTCCTGCCGCCGATCGGCGCCGTCCCGGCGGACAGGAACCGGGCGGATCGCCCCCCTGAAGGGAGAGCCTACCGGAAGCGTGCTCCCGGCTTTGTCGGGAAGCGGCCGGCAAGCTCCCTGAAGGGAGAGCTTTCAAAGCATAAAAGAAATTTTGATGACAAAAACCGCATAATGTGGTCCCGATTTATTCTTTGTGAGCATAGCCTTTTCCCCGCATGGTGTCTATCAAAGCAATCTATGGTCAAAGCAATATGATTTTGATGTGAAATGCTGAAATCGGCATTGCTGCGGACGCCGCGACATTCTTGACAAGGCCGCCTCGCCCGGATAAAGACATTCACCGTTTTCTCCGGGCACAAACATCCTGATTCCCGAGGTTCAAACCCTTGGCAAAAAAACGCACACTCCAGCGCTGGAGCGCGGACGACGCCGCCGAGCTTTACAGCATACGTAACTGGGGCGCCGGCTATTTCGACATTTCCCCAGAAGGTGACGCCATAGTACGTCCCTTCGGACGCAAGAACCCCGTGACAGTCAGCATCATGGACATCATCCGCGAAATGCGCGAACGGGGCCTGAACATGCCGGTCCTGTTGCGCATAGAAAATATTCTGGATACCCAGATCGCCCTTTTGCACGACAGTTTCCGCAAGGCCATCAAAAGCTTGGGCTATCAGGGAGATTATCGGGGTGTCTTCCCGATCAAGGTAAACCAGCAACAGCAGGTGGTGGAGGCCATCTCCCGCTTCGGCGCGCACTACCACCACGGCATGGAGGTGGGCAGCAAAGCCGAGCTTTTCGCCGCCCTTTCCCAGTTGCGGGACGAAGAAGCCTGCCTGATCTGCAACGGCTACAAGGACGAGGAATTTATCGAACTCGGACTGCACGCTGTCCGCATGGGCTTTCTCTGCTTTTTCGTTGTGGAAATGCCGAGCGAGCTGCCCCTTATTCTTGAATGCTCCGAGCGCATGGGCGTCAAACCTCTGATAGGCGTACGGGCCAAACTGGCCTGCAAAGCCGGGGGACACTGGACGGCCTCGGGCAGCGACCATTCCACCTTCGGGCTGACCACCACCCAAATCGTCGATGCCGTGGACACCCTGCGGGCAAAAGGCATGCTTGATTCCTTCCGCCTTCTGCACTTCCACCTGGGTTCGCAGCTCTCCAACATCCGGGATATCCGCAACGCGGCCATGGAAGCTTCACGCGTGTATGCCGGTCTGGTGAAAGAAGGCGCCCCCATGGGCTTTCTCGACCTCGGCGGCGGACTTGCCGTCGATTACGACGGGTCGCGCACCAATTTCATCTCCAGCCGCAACTACAGTCTGGACGAATACTGCACGGATATGGTGGAAGCGGTGATGACCATCCTGGATGAAAGCGGCATCCCCCACCCGGTCCTGATTACGGAATCAGGCCGGGCCACGGTGGCCTACTATTCCATGCTGCTCTTCAACGTGCTGGATGTAAGCCGTATTGAGAACCAAGGCTCGACCCTCGGCGCAATCGAAGAAACCGTTCTGCCGGAAGATGCGCCGGAATCCACGCGCAACCTTCTGCAAACCCTGCAGGGAATCAATCTGCGCAATCTGCAGGAAAGCTACAACGATGCCGTATATTATCTGGACGATATCCGCCAGCAGTTCCTGCACGGCAAAGCCACCCTGCGCGAGCGCACCATGGCCGAACGCCTGTTCTGGGCGATCATCAACCTCATTGCCCGGGAAAAAAGCAAGCTGCCGCACATACCCAAGGATCTGTCGGAAATTGATCAGGCTCTCGCCGACATCTACTACGGCAATTTCAGCGTCTTCCAGTCACTGCCGGATGCTTGGGCCATAGGCCAGCTTTTTCCGGTCATGCCCGTCCACCGGCTCGCGGAGGTGCCCACCCGCCAAGCCATCCTCTCGGACATCACCTGCGACAGCGACGGACGCATAGACCATTTCATAGATGCCGGCCAAGGCGTGAAAAACACCTTGGATCTGCATGCATTGAAGGAAAACGAAGAATATTACCTGGGCGTCTTTCTGGTGGGCGCATACCAGGAAACACTGGGAGACCTGCATAACCTGCTCGGGGACACCAACGTGGTATCCGTGCGCGTCAGTGAGGACGGCAGCTTTGAATTCGTGCGCGAACTGCGGGGGGATTCCGTGGCCGACATCCTTTCCTATGTGGAGTATGACCCCCGCCGCATCCTGGAAAGATTGCGCAAATTGGCTGAAAAGGCGGTACGCGCCGGGCGCATCCGGCCTGCGGAACGCCTGCTGACCATGCAGGCATTTGAAGACGGTCTGCGCGGCTATACTTATTTTGAGAGGTAACATTGGTGAAAAAAGCGCTTATCATCGGCGCGGGCGGCGTTGGAGCCGTTGTGGCCCACAAGTGCGCCCGTGTCCCGGAAGTCTTCGGGGAAATTATGCTGGCAAGCCGCACAAAGGCGCGCTGTGACGCCGTAGCCGCCCGGCTTCCGCGTCCCGTCCGCACAGCATGGGTGGACGCGGACGATGCGCGGGAACTTGTCCCGCTCATCAAAAACTTTGCGCCGGACATAGTCATCAATGTCGCCCTGCCCTATCAGGACCTGCATATCATGGACGCCTGCCTGGAATGCGGGACGGACTATCTGGATACCGCCAACTATGAATCGCCGGAAGAAGCCGTGTTTGCATACGGCCCGCAATGGGCCTACCGGGAACGCTTCAGGGAAAAAGGCCTTACGGCCGTCCTCGGATCGGGCTTCGACCCCGGCGTGACCAATGTCTTTTGCGCCCACGCCCTGAAACATCATTTTGACGAAATCCGCGAACTGGACATCCTGGACTGCAACGCGGGGGACCACGGCCTGCCCTTCGCCACCAACTTCAATCCGGAAATCAACATCCGGGAGGTCACGGCGCGCGGCCGTTTCTGGGACCGGGGCGAATGGCAGGAAACCGACCCTCTGTCCTGGTCCATGACCTTTGATTTTCCGGGCGGCATCGGCAAAAAAAAATGTTACCTCCTGTACCACGAGGAACTGGAATCCCTGGTGCAGAATATAAAGGGCCTCAAACGCGCCCGCTTTTGGATGACCTTCTCGGATTCCTATCTCAATCACCTGAAAGTGCTTGAGAACATCGGCATGACCCGCATCGACGCCGTGGACTTCGAGGGGCGGAAAATTGTGCCCCTGCGCTTTTTAAAATCCCTGCTTCCGGACCCTGCCTCCCTCGGACCGCTGACCAGGGGCAAAACCTGCATCGGCTGCCTGCTCAAAGGCATCAATAAAGAAGGCAAAGAACAACGTTGCTTTATCTACAATATATGCGACCACCAGGAATGCCTGCGCGAGGTCGAATCCCAGGCCGTCAGCTACACCACCGGCGTGCCCGCCATGATCGGGGCGAAGCTTGTGCTTGAAGGCCTGTGGAAAAAGCCCGGCGTGTGGAATCCGGAAGAACTGGACCCGGACCCCTTCATGCGGGATCTGAACAAATACGGCTTGCCCTGGATGGAACGCTTTGACCCTGCCGGGTGACCCGCGGCCCGTCAAGGCAGGAAAGGCGCGGGAGGAGGAAGCCCGCTCTCCGACCCCGCGGGACGATCCGCAGCCCGTTCCCCCCCGGCATGAAGCGGAACAGGCCTCCTTGCCCTCTCCCTGCCTTGCGGCGGACACGGATCGCTTTGCCTCCTTGCCATCTCCCTGCCTTGCGGCGGACACGGAGCGCTTTGCCTCCTTGCCATCTCCCTGCTTTGTGGTGGACGAGGAACGCCTTGCCGCCAATCTCGCCGTGCTGGATCTGGTCGCCCGGCGCAGCGGCGCGCGCATCCTCCTGGCCCTCAAAGCCTTTGCCATGTTCAGCGTTTTTCCCTTGTTGCGCCGGACCCTGCACGGGGTTTGCGCATCCTCTCCCCATGAAGCGCGCCTGGGGCGGGAAGAGTTCTCCGCCCCCGATGCCGAGCGGGAAGTGCATGTTTTCGCCGCCGCATACAGCGAAGAAGATATACGCGAGACAGCCCGTACGGCCGACCACATTGTTTTCAATTCTCCGGCCCAGCTTGAGCGCTTCGGCCCCCTTGCGCGCGAGGTTGCCGCAAAGTGCGGCCGCTCCCCGGAATTCGGCCTGCGCCTTAATCCCGAACACTCGGAAGGGACCGTGCCCATGTACGACCCCTGTACCCCCGGCTCGCGTCTGGGCGTCAGACGGAGGGATCTGCAGGGGGTGAGTCCGTCGCGGCTTCGCGCGCTGGGCGTTACCGGTCTGCATTTTCATACCCTCTGCGAACAGGACGCCGCCGCTCTGGCCCGCACACTGGCCGCGACGGAGGAGAAATTCGGGGAATATCTGCCGCAGATGCGCATGCTCAATTTCGGAGGCGGGCACCTCATCACCCGCCCCGGCTATGACCTGGATCTGCTTTGCCGTTGCATCGGCCTGACTGCCGCGAAATACGGCCTTCAAATCTACCTGGAGCCGGGAGAGGCCGTGGCCCTGAACGCCGGCGTCCTGGTCTGCACCGTGCTGGACATTGTGCGCGCCGATATGCCCGTTGCCGTATTGGACACCTCGGCCGCCGCGCATATGCCGGATATTCTGGAAATGCCCTACCGGCCGGAAGTCGCGGGCGCCGGCACGCCCGGAGAAAAGGCCTGGACCTGCCGTCTGGCCGGTAAATCCTGCCTTGCGGGAGACGTCATGGGGGAATATTCCTTTGATGTTCCTCTCCGGCCGGGCGACAGGGTGATTTTTCAGGACATGGCCCACTATACCATGGTGAAAACCAGCACCTTCAACGGCCTCGCGCTGCCGAGCATCGCTCTGGCGCAAAAGCACGGCGGAGTGCGCCTTGTACGCGCCTTCAGCTATGAGGATTTCAAGCGGCGTCTGTCATAAGGCGATACGGCCGGCGGCATCGCACCCCGACACCGATGCGGCGGAATGCGGGACAGATGAACTTTGCAACTTCGGAATTTTGCGCGACAAAGCCGATCGACAATAATGCAACGGAATGCAGGACAGATGAACGCCGAAACTCCGCGTTTTCTGGAATCGGAACTTGAGGACGCTCCCGCGCGGGCCTGCCGTTTTCATATCATCCCCGTGCCTTACGAGGCGACTACATCGTACGGACAGGGCACGGCGCGGGGACCGCGGGCCATACTCGCGGCCTCGCAGCAACTTGAGATATGGACAGGGCGCGCCGTGCCCTCCGCATCGGGCATTTACACATGGCCGGCCGTCGATGTGCGCGGCGATCCGGAAGATGTCCTTGCGCGCATTGAAGCGGCCGTTCTGCTCGCCCTGTCCTCCGGCCCCGGAAGCCATCCGCCGCAGGACGCCTGCCGGAAGACAGGCCCGGAGGTCGCCGCCCTGCCTGTGATCCTTGGCGGCGAGCACACCGTCAGCCTTGGAGCGTTGCGGGCGCTGAAAAAACTCCACGGTCATCTCGGCATCGTCCAGTTCGACGCCCATGCCGACCTGCGCGACAGCTACGAGGGCACGCCTTACAGCCATGCCTGCGTCATGCGCCGGGCAGTGGACGACCTGGGGCTCGACCTCTTTCAGATAGGCGTCCGCAGCCTCTCGCAGGAAGAGCATGCCTTCCGCGAGGCGCGGAACATCCCCTGCCTTGACGCCTGCGGCCTGAAGCAAGCTGATACCGAGATGCTCCCACCTTCCTTTCCGGAGAAAGTCTACCTTACCTTTGACGTGGACGCCCTTGACTCTTCCCTTATGCCCGCAACGGGCACGCCCGAACCCGGAGGACTCTTCTGGCGTGAGGCTCTCGACCTTGCCGGGCGCGCCCTTGCCGGACGCGTCTGTCTGGGCTTCGATGTGGTGGAGCTTGCTCCCATCCCCGGAATGCACGCCCCCGATTATACGGCGGCGCGGCTGGTCCACGAGCTTATGGGGCTTATGTGAGCGGCGCAGAAAAGCATCCTGAAAAACATCTTTTCGCCGTTTTCGGAGCATGCGACAAATTACTTGACACAAGGCGTGAAATTTGGTTTTTATCGTAGTGACACCTTGGAGTTGAGCAAAACATTGCACTGGGACAAGGCGTTGAAGAAGGCGTAAAATGACAAGAGATGAAGCGCGTAAAATTCTTGCAGAAAACTGGTGGAAGGGCATAAGCGGCCAAAAACCGGTTGATCGTCATTTTTTTGTGGGCGAATTTGCCGGGGAGGACGACGATCAGATCGGGTTTTATGCCGGCGCCTACGCGGACGATGACACGCCCCCTGAAGCCGGCGACAGTGATCTGGATGTCTGGTGGGTGCCCAAGGGCGGCGGCATCTGTTCCCCGCGTATATGGTGACGTAGTAAACACCCCCGAATTTCCGTTCTAAGCCCGTTTTTCATCCCGGCCATGTCCCAAGGTCGGGGTTTTTAATTTCATGCCGTCTACCCCGTTCCAAAACATTTTGGAACACATATCAGGGGCAAGGTTTGACGATGCAAAACGATAAAGAGTAAGTTCGGGACAGGGAGGGCACCGCCGTGAAGCGGTTCGGAGCCGATTATTTGAGATAGTTTCGACTTGATCTGACAATGGCCCCTTGAAAAAAGAGGGGAACTCCGTTTTGATGGAAGTGTGAACACACCATCAACCGGGCGCCACGCCCACGGAGTTTCCCCATGGAAAGTTTCAATCAAAACGTCATCAAACACAAGACCGGACTTCTCAACCTCGCCGCAGAACTCGGTAACATCTCCAGGGCCTGCAAGATTATGGGGTTCTCGCGGGATAC
>JAISRC010000148.1 GCA_031273845.1 Desulfovibrio sp. | reverse complement strand
AAATATTTATAACATACTGAAATTATTATATACGGCTTTCATTGATCGGATTTGCTATATATAAAAATATCAGTATGTTACAGAAAATACATGCTTAAAGTCCGACAAACTCCTAGAGGTTCCCTTATATAATAAAACAGTATGTTATCGTCATAATTTTTTTCTCAGGCGCTACTTTCCGCTGGAATTGCTATTTTATCCTTGATGAGGCCCCCTGGGGCATGAGCATGATGTAAGGCATCATAGATGCGTTGCTGAGCGGAAAGACTTTTTCAAAGTTGATCAGTTCTTCAGGTACAGACACCCGCATCTGCTTCGCCATCGTCGATATCCCAGTCTGCGGATTTTCCGGTCGGCGTGCCGGGCAGACATTCCCCAAAACGGATGGACTTGGGCCGCGAAGCCGGCTCCAACCCGACGGTCAACAAGCGCCGTAATTCGCGCATAAGAAAGGTGTCCGCCATAACTCCGGCGCGCGGCACGACAAAGGCTTTCAAACGCACGCCCTCCTCCGGGCGCATCAGACGCACGGCGCAATCCGCCACCGCCGGATGCCCGCGCAACAATGCGACCACCCGCTCCGGAAAAACATTGATGCCCGCCACCTGCACGGCCTTATCCATACGACGCAAAGGCACAAAATGCCTTTCGTCAGACCAGCCGATGCGGTCCGGCAAAGGTTGCGCTTCACCACGACCGCGCCCTATGCCCCATTCCTCCCCGTCCGGCCCCGCCGGCAAAGGCAAGCGCCGCCAATGCGGCAGCAAGGTATAGCCCCCCCGGCATTCCCCGCGGATGCCCACCGCGCCGAACTCCGTCGCCCCGTAAATTTCCGTCATCCCCGCACACAACGGTTTACCCCCGCCCGGCCCGGCGCCCAGAAGACCCTCAATCACTTCGGGCGGACACGGCGCTCCGGAACTCACACCACGGATGTCGGGCGGGACGGCCGGCGCGCTTGGCCCGGAACACATGTCGAGGACTGATTTCCAGAACACCGGGAACGCCAGCAACAGATCGCCCGACCGCAAAGCCCTGAAAAAGTCCCCCGTCGGCAAGGGAGGCAGATCCAGAACCTGAATGCCAAGGACGCGGGGCAACGTGAGGGCAAAGGCAAAGCCGAAAATATGATGCACGGGCATGACCGACACGATGCGCCTGCGGTCCGCGAAAAAGGGTTTCAGGCTTTCTGCCTCTTCCTCCAGGTCCCGCATGATGAAACTGTGCAACGAGGGATGCCCCGAACTGCCCGATGTGCTGAAGACCAATGCCGCTCCCTGCGCTTCCCTGTATACATGATCAGCCCACTGTGCATAGGAATCCAGCTTTTCAAGCGCCGCCGCTCGTTCCCCGTCAAGCCCGAAAAAAAGGGCGACCGCTCCGGCCAATTCATGCAATCTTCCTGCCGGCAGCGCCTGCGGGGATAATAGTTCCTCGGAAACGACCCCCGCGCGCGCCAGAGACAAAGCCAGACTGCGCACGATGCGGCAGGCATCGGAATATTCCACAGAAAAAGTCATAACAACGCTCCTTTGCTTTGCCGGACGCGAATATCCGGGGCGAAATCCTCCGACCTTCGCCCGCAAAACTTTATATGCCCCGACAATACGAGGGAAGAGGCATACCGGCAATAGCCGATATGCCCATTTGCCGATATGCGCATTGAACAGTAAACCTTTGAATCAGAATTGCCGGCCTGACGGTCGGCGTTCAGAGCATTTTTGGGCATTTTCAACTTTGAAATGATCTATTCGATTTCCATTTTAAAACAACATGTCAATCGGCATGGTGCTCAAGAACAGATGTATCAATGCATGCATTGTCCAGCCACACGGAATAGATCTGCCAGAGAAGCGACATACATGCCAGAATGACACACGACATGGTATTTGCATTCTCACCTAGCGCATTTCAACGTTGAAAATGCTCTAGGGCCGCACAGAAACACTAAAACGCGGGGAAAATTTTGAAGGCAAAAGGCATGGATTCCCACGGGCCACAAACGGCCCCCGGAATGACAGAAAGTTGTCATGAATGCCGATGAGTTGTCATTGCACAGAAGGTTGTCATTGCCTTTTAGGGTATTCTCAACTTTGAAATGCTCTAACACCAAGTTTTTATTTATCATCTGTCAACAGTGGAATCAAGTACAACCCGCACCGCACAACAGGGCAATCGAATGAAAAACGATAACAGTTTGAAATAACAAGATTTTTTAAATCAGCATCTCGAAAATTTATCTTGATATTTCAACGTGTTGCCAGCTTCGCTCAATTGCCCTGCACCGCACAACCCACGCAGCACCGACAGCTAAAAATATCGCCAAAGTAGACTGGAGCTGTGCGAATTGGTCGACGAAACCATCAAGAATACCTATTTTATTTAGCCGATAGCTGCATTCGTGCGCACACGTTTCGTCCCTGCGCGTGTCCCACACGCGGGATTTTTTCAGGCAGGAGTTCCGTTCTCACGGGAAAAACCTATACCGACAAGCCGTGCCGTGACCGTATTTACGCAGGAACCCGCCTATGGAGCGCCCGCAAGGACGCAACCGAAAGAAATCCCCTACTTTAGGGAGGAGAGGATGTCAACCTCTCATGTGCGATTTCGCTGAGTCTGCCTGCCTGCCCGTGCTGGTAGAAGATGAGCCGACATCAAGCGCAGAGTTTGTCGTTCTACTTTTTCGACTGCCCTTATACTGTGATTTGAAACAAGTGCTTGTCTGCAAAAGAATGCACAGATATCCGAAAATGTTTGCACAGTAGAAGGCAACCTACGCAGTCTGACAGCTGAGATTTTCTGCTGATGATAATCCCACAATAAACATCAAGATTATGATTTTTTTGCAATCAGACACCAATGTCTACGTGATGTCTCGGTTATAATCTTTAACATAGATACTGTGCTTTTCCTGTGGGATCCCCTTAGCTATGTGTAAAAATGCAATTGACAATGACGACTATTTTCTGGCAGAATAGAATCATCTGATGATTAGTGGGCGTAAACAAGTCATGTTGTCGTTGAGATATCATTGATATTCCGTCGTTACAGATGTCCGATAGAGTCTATGGCTAATATCGACATTAGCTTAAAATGACATTTGGGAA
Organism: Desulfovibrio sp.; assembly: GCA_031273845.1. Classification (GTDB taxonomy): domain Bacteria; phylum Desulfobacterota; class Desulfovibrionia; order Desulfovibrionales; family Desulfovibrionaceae; genus Frigididesulfovibrio. The sequence continues at coordinate 22,028 of JAISRC010000148.1, read as the reverse complement.
AAAGCCAGGATCGGCAAAACAGCGGTTTTATCATTGCTTCTCTTTCCCAGCATGTTCTTGGAAACTCAGCTAGTTATGACCGCTTCGACTTTTTAAAAAAAGCTGCAAGAGGTGGTGCTTGACTCGTCAAAATATCCTGAGAAGCAGATTTGAGGATATGCCAGACCAAATTGTCGCCTTTCACCTCAGGCGAACGCCCGGGTGAAGATGTTTTTTGCGATAGTATGGCTCATGAGCTAGAGCAGATTGACATTGAAAATGTATATCTGCTCTGCAGGGATTTGCCGGCAAATCCTTGCCGCGGGATTGGAGCAGGCGGGCTGTGCCCGCCGTAAGAGACCATCTCAAGCGTAAAATGCTCTAAGTGGCATAGCGAGCTTTTCCCAGTCAGCAGAAAACCGCTTTTGAAACTTGGAACAAGAAAATGGATAAATCGTTATACGCGTTGGAGAAGAAACGAATGTACACGCAACCTGCTTTTTATTTTGACGCAACAGCCTGCTCCGGCTGTAAAACCTATATGGTTGCCTGCTTGGACGGCTACGACATGCCGGCATCCGTCCTCTGGCGCCGTGTGTCAGAGTATACAGGCGGCGAATGGGCACAACAGGACGACGGCATTTATACCCAGAACGTCTTTGCATACTATATGTCCGTGAGCTGCAATCACTGTCTGAACCCGGTCTGTGTGCAGGCTTGCCCCACAACGGCCATGAACAAGAACAAGCACGATATTGTGAGCGTGGACCAGAACAAATGCGTGGGCTGCCGCTACTGCGAAATGAACTGTCCTTACTCTGCCCCACAGTACAATTCGGATCTGGGCAAGATGACCAAGTGCAACTTCTGTTACGAGCGGCAGATCAAGGGCTTGGCGCCACTGTGCGTTGAGGCCTGCCCCTTGCGCGCCCTGAAGTTCGGAGAGTATGAAGATCTGAAGAAACAATACGGCGACAAAGCGCATACCGCGCCCCTTCCCGATCCGACCATAGCAAAACCGTGTCTTGTCCTGAACCCGGCCAGGAGCGCCAAGCCCGTAAGCTCCAGCGCGGGCATGGTCAGCAACCCGGAGGAGATCTGATATGCTGCTTCACGAATGGACCCTCGTATTTTTCACAGTTCTGGTGCAGGCCGCGGTGGGCATCGTGCTTGGGGGCGAATATCTGCTTCGCCGAGCGGACAATTGTGCCGAACGCAAAAGCATCCGCCGACAGAGCTGTATCGCTTTTGCCCTTTTTGCCGTGGCCGGGGTGATCAGCCTCGGCCATACCGGATCGCCCTTTAACAGTTTTTATACAATCTTAAACATCGGCTCCTCTTGGCTCAGCCGGGAAATAGCCGTGCTCGGTCTCACCGGCTTTGCATTCCTGTGGCTGGCGTTCATGCGATGGAAGGCTGAGGAGCAGGCCTCGGAAAGAATCGCCGCCTTGCTGGTCATCGTTTTCGGCTGTGTGCTGATAGCAGTCATGAGCCGAGTGTACCGCCTGTCCGTGGTCCCCGCCTGGGATTCCTGGGCCGGATTCCTGACCTTCTTCGGTTCCGTCTTCCTGCTGGGTTCGCTCTGGCATGGCATGATGTCCGCCAAGGGTGACGAAGCAAAGAAATTCGGCTCCGCCCTTGTGGTGCCTGCATTTGTCGGGCTTGTCCTTGCATCGGCCGGTGTACCCTTGGCCGTGCCCACGACCGCCGGCTGCGTGAACCCTTCGACCGTATTCATCCCTGCCTCCTGCATCGCATCCTACCTGTCTCTGCGCATGGTTCTGACAGTTCTCGGCATGTCCACGTTTACGTTGTCGGTCATTCGCACAGTGCAGGGGAGCGGCAGGTGGGCCTGCGTCCCGACCCTTGCCTTCGCGCTGGCGCTGGCAGGCGAACTACTTGGCCGCTCCATGTTTTATGCTTCGTACGCGCGCCTTGGCATGTGAGAAATGACAAGAGTACCTTCGCTTCGACGGGACCCTCTTTCATCGTTATTTTGTTATAAGCTCGGCCGACCGGGCCGGACGCTAATATCTGGAGATTTATATGAGCACAGACAGGAAAAAGCCGGAAGACCGCCGCACGACCGCCTTTGAATATAGCCGAAGAGATTTCATGAAATGGACGGCCGCTCTCGGCGGCATGGCCGCCCTGACCTCCGGAGGGCTTTCCCTCGGGCTTAAGGTAGCCGGGGCAGCGGCAACAGTGATAGACGAAAGGGAAACAATGACCTGGACCGGGTGCGTGGTCAACTGTGGGTCCCAATGCCCGATCCGCCTGTTCATCAAGAACGGACGCATCGTGCGCGTAGAGCCTGACAACACCGGCGATGGACCGGGAAAACGGGAAATCCGCGCCTGCCTGCGCGGTCGCTCCATGCGGCAGCTGACCTACACACCCGACCGCGTCAAGTATCCTATGAAACGCGTGGGCAAACGAGGGGAAGGCAAGTTCCGCCGCATCACTTGGGATGAAGCCTTTGACACCATAGCCGAAGAATTGCGGCGCATCATTGATACCTATGGGAACGAAGCCGTGTACAGACAATACGGGTCAGGAACCATCAACAGCAGCATCAGCCGCCGCAACGAATTCCATCGCCTGATGAACATGCTGGGCGGGCATATGGACCAGTACGGAACCTACAGCTCGGCCCAGATCTCGGCCGCCGCCCCGTATACATACGGGCAACGGGGGGCCAACACCATCAACGACATGGCCAACTCCAAACTGGTGGTCATGTTCGGCAGCAATGTCATTGAAACCAGGGCCAGCGGCGGCGGTTCGTCCGTGGACCTCATGGAGGCCCGGCGCAAGGGCAACGCCAGATTCATCCTTATCGACCCACGCTATTCCGATACCGCCGCCCTGGTAGCGGACGAGTGGGTACCCATCCGACCCGGCACGGACGCGGCTCTGGCTTCAGCCGTTGCACATGTACTGATCACGGAAAACTTGGTGGACAAACCCTTTCTCGACAAGTATTGCGTGGGCTTTGATGAGGAAACCATGCCCGAGGGCATCCCATCGGGCAACACCTATAAGGACTATATTCTCGGCACCGGGCCGGACGGCTTCGCCAAAACTCCCGAATGGGCCGCACCCATCACGGGCTATCCGGCCGACTGCATTGTGCGCCTTGCACGCGAGATCGGCATGGCCAAGCCGACTTTCATCATCCAAGGCTTGGGACCGCAGCGCCACGCCTGCGGCGAGCAGACCGTGCGGGCCATCCTAACCTTGGCTATCCTTACCGGCAATGTGGGCATCTCAGGCGGCAGCACCGGCGAGCAGGAAGGCACCTGGGGGGTACCTTTCCCCTTCCTGCCCACCGGCAAGAACCCGGTTAAGACCCGCATCTCTTTCTTCACTTGGGACATGGCCGTAAACGACCCCCTGAACATGACCTCCTTGAACGCGGGTGTGCGTAACAAGGACAGGCTTGAAGTCGGCATCAAGTTCCTGTGGAACAGCGGCAGCAACGCCACCCTGAATCAGCATTCGGATATCAACGCCACCAAAAAGATTATGGAAGACGACACCAAGTGTGAAGTGCTCGTGGTGGTGGAGCCGCGCATGACGCCGACAGCAATGTTCGCGGACATCCTCCTGCCCTCCACCACCCCGCCGGAGGAGAACGACATCTTCCGCCAGGGCTACTCCATGGGTATGGCATCGCTCCTCATCTCCCAACGGGCCATACCCCCCTTGTTCGAAGCTAAAACCCAGTATGAGATCTGCGCGGGCATCGCAGAGCGCATGGGCATCGGGGAACAATACACCGAGGGCCGTACGCAGGCCGACTGGGTCAAGTATCTCTACGGCGAATCCCGCAAACTCAAGCCGGAAATGCCCGAGGATTTCGAGGAAGCCAAAAGGGTCGGACTGTTCAAGTGGATGCCGGAAAAACCTGTGGTAGCCTTCAAGGCATTCCGTGACGACCCGGCTGCAAACCCCCTGAAAACACCGTCCGGGAAGATTGAGATATTCTCAAAACGCCTATGGGATATGGGAAATACATGGGAACTCCCCCAAGGAGACACCATCACCGCCCTTCCCCAGTATACGCCCACTTGGGAGGGAATTGAAGACCCCTTGCGCAAGAAATACCCACTCCAGCTTATCGGCCACCATTTCAAGGGCCGTGTGCATGCGTCCTATGCGGATATGCCGTGGCTGCTCACTGTCGCGCCTCAGCGCCTCTGGATCAACCCGGCCGATGCGGCGGAACGTGGCCTGAAACATGGCGATAAAGTCAAGGTCTTTAACGAGCGGGGTGCCACCCTGGTGCAGATCAAGATCACGCCGCGCATTATGCCCGGAGTGGTCAGCCTGCCACAGGGCGCGTGGTACAAACCCGACGCCAAGGGCGTGGACACCAACGGCTGCGTGAACATCCTGACCAAGACGCATATGTCTCCCATTGCCAAGGCCAACCCGCAGCACACAAACTTGGTGGAGGTCGCCAAGGCCTGATCCATCTGAACCATCAGGGACCATATTATGAACACCATTGTTTTCCAGGCCCACGCCCTGGCCCTGCATATCTGCAGTAAAGTGTTGCAGGAAGCGCCTGACGAAAGTTTTCTCGCCGAGGTCCGTGAACAGCGGCTTTTCGCCACATGGCCTCTGACGCCCGCATCGGAAGAAGCGGCCGCCGCCTTGACGGAACTCGACAGGGAATACGGATCCAAGGCCGGCGACACTGCATCCTTGCGGCTGGACCATCTCGCCCTATTTTCCGGCCCCGCGCCTGCCGCACGGCCGTGGGAGTCCGTATGGCGGGAAAAGGATAATCTCCTGTTCGGCGAACAAACCATGCTCGTGCGCGAACGATACGCGGAATGGGGGCTGGTCGTCGAAAATTTCGGGCACGAGCCCGAAGACCACATTGCCTTTGAATTGGCCTTTTGTGTGCATCTCCTGCACCGGATGGCGGTGGGCGAAAACAGCGCGGTGAAAGCCTTGGCAGCATTCCCTGACGGGCACCTACTGGAATGGGTGGAGCCGTGTCTGCGCAAGGCCTCGGTTAGCGCGTCAGAGGAGTTTTACCGACATATGCCGCTTCTGTGCCTTGATGCGGTGAAAAGTCTGCGCGGGGCACTGAGCGACAAAAAACGTGTAAAAACAGTGGTGCCCTGTTCCACCAAGAAAAAAAGTGAATGCTCCACCTGCTGAAGCAGATGGCTTCGAATAACAGCTAAACTGGTAACATCGGCTTCGCAGAGGTGGTCCCCCGTGTTCGGACAGGTAACAGCGATTTCTTAGCTTGCCTTTCTCCTTATCAGGTTGCCTTGACCAAGTCTTGATTATAGCACATGGTTAGGGCGTAAATGCCCTTCCATTGAAAACCTCCTGTCTTTGAACTTTAAGCGGTTCACGACATGCCGATTGTAATTATCCGGTAAAGATGCCGCCGTTCACCGCCAGTGTCTGGCCGGTTATATAGGAAGCATCGGGCGAGCAGAGAAAGGAAATCGCCCCGGCTACTTCCTCGGGTAGGCCGAAGCGTTCCATGGGCACCAGAGGCAGCACGCGATTCCTGGGCAGGCTGCTCACCATTTCGGTGTCAATAAAACCGGGGGCTACGGCGTTGACGAGAATGTTGCGCTTGGCAACCTCAACAGCCAAGGAGCGGGTCGCGCCGATAAGGCCGGACTTCGCGGCGGAATAGTTCACCTGCCCGCCCACGCCGGTCTGGCCCGATGTGGAGACTACGGTCACGATGCGTCCCTGCCGCTTGCGCAGCATGGAGCGCAACACAAGGCCTGTAACATTGAAAAAACCGTCAAGGTGCACGGAAAGAACGTCCCGCCAGTCCTTTTCCGGCATCATGGCCATGAGGCCGTCTCTGGAAAAACCTGCGTTGTTTACCAGTGCGTAAGGGGTTCGTTCCTCTAAAAGCGGCGTCAGGGCTTCGGCACAGGCCTCGGCATCTGCCACGTCAAAGCGCAGCAGGATGCAGGCACGTCCCAGGCCTTCGATGTTCCGGCGGACTTCTTCCGCGCCTTCAGTGTCGCTACGGTAATTCACCCAGAGATCAAACCCGTCCCGCGCAAGGCGTAAAGCCGCGGCTTTGCCGATGCCTTTGCTGGCTCCTGTAACCAATGCCGTTTTAACCTCTGTCACGACCTTTACCTCCTGCGGGTTGAAGTGCTATAGAGAACCGCGCAGCACAAAGGCGGGTCGGGTATTCTCCGGAGAATTCATGCTCCTGTAATCATTTTCAAAAATAAAACCGCCCGCATACAACGCCTATTTTTTTACCTGTGTTGTTTTTCGCGCCGGACAATCATGGCATATTTTGCACTTTGAGGGAAGAATCCATGTTTCAATCCACAACCAGATCCATCCGCCGATTGACTGCGTCCCGGCGGATAGGAACCGGGTGGATTGCCCCCTCCTTGATGGAAGAGATTACCTGAAATGTGCTCCCGACCTTGCCGGGAGTCAAGTGGAAATCTCCATGAAGGGCAAGGTGTTAAACCCTAAAGGAAATTTTGATGAAGATGAAAGCGCGCGGAAAAATTCCGGGCAACTGCCTTCCCTTGCGGCTGCTTCGGAAGGAACTGCCGTGAAACACCGTGTTGCCGTTACAGGACTCGGCATCATCTCTTCCCTCGGCAACGATGTTTATACGGTTGCGGACGCCCTCTACCACTGCCGCTCCGGCGTCAGGATCGACGACGAGCGCCTTGAAAAAGGTTTTTTGTCCCCTCTGGCCTGCGTCATAACGGATTTCGCCCCACGCTTTCCCCTTTCGCGCAAACAGCGCAAAACCATGCCTCTTTACGGGGAGTGGGCGGCCGAAGCGGTCTTTCAGGCTCTGCACGAAGCCGGCCTTACGCCGGAAGACATGCAAAACGGGATGAGCGGCATCATTTTCGGCAATGACTCCAGTTGCATAGCCGCCATTGAACAAATACAGGCACTGACGGAAACAAAATGCACATCCGGCATCGGCAGCGGTCATGTGTTCCGCTCCATGACCTCCTGTCTGAGCATGAATCTCAATGTCATTCTCGGAAGCAAAGGAGCATGCTGGACTTTAAGCGGCGCCTGCGCCAGCGGCGGACACGCTGTGGGACAGGCGGCCGACCTTATCAGACTCGGCAGGCAGGAGCGCGTCATCTGCGGCGGGGCGCAGGAAATCAACTGGCAGTCCATGTGCAGTTTTGACGGCCTCGGCGCATTCTCCTCCCGCCTTGAAGCCCCGGAAGAGGCAAGCAGACCCTTTGACGCCGACAGGGACGGTCTGGTGCCCAGCGGCGGCGCCGCGGCTGTTATGCTGGAGCGCTATGACCTGGCCCGGAAGCGAGGAGCGACCGTTTACGGCGAAGTGCTTGGTTACGGGTTTTCCTCGGACGGGGAAAACATCTCCGTACCCAGCGCCGGCGGACTTGCCCGTGCTATGCGCACGGCATTGAGTGAGGCGGGCATCAGGGCCGGCGACGTTTCCTACGTCTGTGCGCACGCCACGTCCACCCCTGTGGGTGATGCCATGGAGGCAGCCAACCTTGTCGAGGTCTTCGGCGATATCAAGGTGCCGGTTTCTTCCACAAAATCCATGACCGGGCATGAGTTGTGGATGTCGGGCGCATCACAGGTGGTATACACTACGCTTATGGCCCGGCACGGGTTTACAGCCAAAAACCGCAATTTTTACCGCGGAGACGAACTGACCTCTCGTCTGAACATTCTCCGGGAAAGGCTGGACAGTCCACCGACTGTCGCGCTGTGCAACTCCGCCGGGTTCGGCGGCACCAACTCCTGTCTTTTGCTTTCTTTTTCTTGAAGCCTGCAGGGAACGCAATGTCAAAAAGCCGGAAGATTGCAGTCATCGGCGGCGGAATTTCCGGCCTGACCAGCGCGCTCATCCTGGCCCGCAACGGATACCGGGTCACGCTGGTGGAGAAATCCCCCCGTCTCGGCCAGACCATGCGTGGTTTTAGCCGCCAAGGGGTCTACTTCGACACCGGCCTGCATTACACCGGAGGTCTGGCCGAAGGCGGCATCGTGTCGCGCTATCTGCGCTATCTGGGCATAAACGGACTTGACACGGCGCCTTTTTGCCGGGACGGCTTTGATGAAATCCGCTTTGCGGATACCGACCTCACCGTTCGTCTGCCTGTGGGCTGTGAAGCCATGGGGGATGCGCTTGCCGCCCGGTTCCCGGGACAGGAAAAAAGCATTCGCGCTTACATACGGGCGGCCAAAGCGGATTTTGACTCTTCGTCCCTCCTGAATTTTTTCTTCAGTTTCCAAGATACGCCGCGGGAACTGTCCCCCGTTTCCCTGTCGGATTACCTGAAAAAATTGACGGACGACGCGCATCTGCAGGCTGTTCTGTCCGTGCATTCCCTGCTCTACGGCGTTTCTCCGCATGAGATTCCTTTCATGCAGCACGCCTATGTGTCGGCTTCATACTTTGACTCGGTGCACAATTTCACAGGCGGCGGGCGTGCACTTGTGGAGGCCATGGAGCAAAAGCTCACGGAGCTCGGCGTTACCGTCATTCTCGGCAGGGCTGTGAAGCGCCTTGTCTGCACCGACAAGAAGCGCCTGATTGCGCTGGAACTGGACGATGCCGCCTTGCTGGAAACCGACGCCGCTATATGCACCTGCCACCCGGCTGCCTTGGCCGACATGGGGCAGGATGCGTTCAGGCCGTCTTACCTGGAGCGCCTGAGAGCACTGGAGGAAACATCCTCGGCCTTCATGCTCTTCGGCATTGCCGACAAAAAACCCGAATGTCTGGAGGGCAGAAACCTCTTTCTGTGCCGCGATGCAGATATCAGCCGGGCCTTTACGCCGGGCACGAAGCCGGACAACGGCCCGTTTTTTGTAGCCGCATGCCCGCAGTCCGGGGATCCGGGCGGCAGAGCCGGGATAGTGGTGGTGGGACCGGGCTTTTTTGACGATATGCGTCCCTGGACGGACAGTACGCACGGCAACCGTCCGGAAAGTTACAAAGCCTTCAAAGCCTTGATCATGCAACGCATTGAAAACGCTGTTCAGGAACTCTGCCCCGACCTTGCCGCCGTCAACTTTGTGGAAGGCGCCACGCCTCTGACCATGCGCGATTTTTTGCACGCGCCCAACGGCGGCCTTTACGGCTGCAAGCATACCGTAAACCGCTTCAATCCCCTTCCCGTCACGCGCATTTCCAATCTGCTGCTTGCCGGACAGTCGGTGATCGTGCCGGGACTGATGGGCGCCATGATCTCCGCCTTTCTCGCCTGCGGTTTTCTTTTGGGCGACAGCCTGCACAAGGACGCGGCATGCAGTTGAAACGAGTAGCCGTCACAGGCATGGGGGCTGTCTCTCCGTATGGCCGGGGTGCCGGACTGCTTTTTGATTCCATGCTCTCGAACAAGAGCGGCATCCGCTACCATGAGGAACTGGAACGTTTTGAAAGTATAGGCCCGCGCGTAGCGGGCATTGTGACCGGCATCGACATGATGGAGATACCCCGCAAGCGGCGGCGCTCCATGTCGCCAATGTCCGTCTACGCGCTGTTGGCTGCGCAGGAAGCGGCGACCCAGGCCGCTTTAAGCCGGGAGAAGCTCGCGGACGGGCGCACCGGGCTCATCATGGGTTCCACTATGGGCAGCGTACACGCCATAGAGGGCTTTTTCCGGGACTATCTGGCCGACGGGAAGCTTGATCAGGTGAAATCCACGCTCTTTTTCCAGGTCATGGGACATTCGGCTGCCTCCAACGTAGCCCAGGCGATGGGCATCAACGGCCGGGTGCTCGCGCCCACGGCGGCCTGCGCCACCTCCTGCCAGGCCATCGGTCTTGCCTATGAGGCCGTTGCCTTCGGTCGCCAGGACATCGTCCTCTGCGGCGGCGCGGATGAATACCACCCTCTGACTACCGGCACCTTCGACATGCTGCTGGCCGCCTCGGCATCATATAACGAAACGCCGCAACGCACCCCGAGACCCTTTGACCGGGACAGGGACGGCACGGTATGCTCTGAAGGCGCTGGCGTGCTGGTGCTGGAATCCTTTGAATCAGCCGAAAAACGAGATGTGCCTGTGCTGGCGGAAGTGGCGGGTTTTTCCTCCGTCTGCGATACCGGCAACATTGCCAACCCCGATCCGGAACCGCTCTACCGCTGCATGCTGAACGCTCTGGACGATGCCGGACTGAAGCCCGGAGATGTATCTTACGTCAACGCGCACGCCACAGCCACCGTGCAGGGCGACATAGCTGAAGCCAAGGCCATTGCCTTGCTGGCGGGCGACAAGGTACCTGTTTCCAGCCTCAAGGGGCATCTGGGGCACACCATGGCCGCTGCAGGCGTCCTGGAAAGCATCGCCTGCGTGGACATGCTGCGTCGAGAAGTGTTGTTGCCCACCCTGAATCTTGATAACCAGGATCCTCAGTGCGGCGGGATCAGCTTGCCGACAAGTCCGGGCTACGGGCGTATTTCGGTTATCGTGAAAAACAACTTTGCTCTGGGGGGAGTTAACTGCTCTCTGGTGCTTCGCGCCGCTGAGAACTGACGGAGAGGAATCAATGACGGACCGACAGGTGATTGAAACGGCCGATAAGGCTCTGGCGGAAGAGTTCGAGCTGGACGTGGAGCGCTTCACTCCGGAAGCGCGCTTTCGCGAAGATCTGGATCTGGACAGCCTTGACGCCGTGGATATGGTAGTAGTGCTGGAAAAAACCTTTCAGATTAAAATCGGGCGCGACCCGGCCGTCATGCAGATACGCACGGTAGGCGACATGCACCGGTATATTCTTGCCAAAAAACAGGAGATGGAACAGGAGCAAAACTGATGAGGCACCGGCTCAGCTACGCCTTGAAATTAGTGTGGCTCAATACCGGCTTTTACGGCGGGCTGATCATTCTTACCGCTGTTTCCATCGTGTTCATTTCCTTTCCGGCCCTGTGCCTGTTCCGGTTCGCGCGGGGTTTCGACAAAGGCGCGGCCATGCGCAACCTGGTCTGGCTTTACGGACGCGCATGGACCAAACTGCTGGCCTTTTTTGTGCCTCTCAAGCTTGAAAACTGCGACAGATCCCTGCCGACCCCCTGTATCATCACGCCCAATCACCAGTCCTTTTTCGACACCTACTGCTTTGCCTTTATGCCTGAGCGCAACGTGGTTTTTGCCGTGCGCGCCTGGCCCTTCCGCATCCCCTTTTACGGCCCTTACATGCGTCTTGCCGGGTACTTGAATACCGAAAGCGGGAACGCCGAAGAGATATTGCGCCGGTCAAAAGAAATCCTTGCCGGCGGCGCCTGCATCGGCGTTTTTCCCGAAGGTACGCGCAGCCCGGACGGCAAGATGCGCCGCTTTCACGGTGGAGCTTTTCATCTGGCCGTGCTGACGGGTGTGCCTGTTGTGCCCGTATGTATGGAAGGAACGGGAATCTTCCTGCACAGGGACGGTTTTCTGTTACGCCCGGCCCGCATCTCCGTGAAGGTGCTGGACCCGGTTCACCCGCGCGACTTCACGGAATACGGAGATGAAGCGCCGTTGCTCTTGCGCAAAACCGTCAAGGCGCATATTCAAAAGGCCTTGGATGAAATACGTTCGGAATGTCAATAGGTCGTAACCTCAACGTAAACCGGTAGGAGCAGTCATGTTTCAATCCACAACCGGCTCCATCCGCCGATTGACTCCGTCCCGACGGATAGGAACCGGCCGGATTGCCCCCTCCCTGAAGGAAGAGGTTACCTGAAATGTGCTCCCGGCCTTTGCCGGAAGTCAACCGATAATCTCCCTGAAGGGAGAAGTATCAAGCAATAAAGGAAGTTTTGATGAAACGCAATGTCCTGATCCCGGCGCTTGTCGTCCTTACCTTTGCTCTTGCCTTCACCGGCACGGGCTGCAAAAGAACCGTGCCCATTGAAAATTTCGGAAATTCCAGCCTCGTGGCTTATGGCTCTTTGAAAGCTACCGATGTGCGTGATGCCGTTATACGCGGCGGCTCGAATATCGGCTGGCAGATGAGCGAAGAGCGGCCCGGCCTGGTAGTGGCCGTATGGAAGGCGCGCGATCATTCTTTGACTGTTGAAATCCCATATTCTTCCACCGCCTACACCATCAAGTATCGCAGCAGCGTCAACATGTCGGCAGAAAACGGAGAGATCCACCGCAACTACAACCGCTGGATTGAGCGCCTGGAGCGCAACATCAACGCCGAGCTTTCCAAGGTAAAGAAATAAAGGAAGACGTCCGGTGCACTCAGACGCTTCCCCTTTCCCCATTGACGCCCGGCAACTTTTGCCGCACACTGGCCCCATGTGTTGCATCGAGCGGCTGCTGTCCTCGTCGGAGACGGCAGCCGTTGCCGAGGTGACGCTTACGCCCGCGCACAGCCTGATGAACGGCGACGCGCTTGACAAGGCGGGCTATGTGGAACTTGCCGCCCAAACAGCCGGAGCCATGCAGGGCTTTGACCTGTTCAGACAAGGCCTGCCGCTCAAATTCGGCTATCTTGTGGGCGCGCAGGATTTTATCTTCCACAGGGGAGCCCGCGCCGGGGATACCCTGACCATCAAGGTCACCCTTGAAGCCGAGCTTGGTGAAGTCAGCGTGCTTTCCTCCCGCATCCTGCTGGAGGAGGAACTCCTGGCCGAGGGCCGGCTCAAAGTCTACGTGCCGGAAGAATGAAACGCGCAGATGTCCTTCGGCTTTTCACAGCCGCGTTGCCGTCGGTCGTCCTGCTTGTCGCCTGCCTGCTGCCCGCAAGCTCGGCGCGTACGGCGGACACGCTGGAAGCGTTGCGGGTCAAAGCCGAAAAAGTGCTTACCCTGAGTGCCGACTTTGTGCAGGAAACCTCCATCCCCATGTTTGCTCAGCCCGTGCGTTCGCATGGGCGTTTTGTCTTCAAGCGCCCGCATAGCCTCCGCTGGGAATATACAGACCCTGTTCACGAGGGCTTTGTCCTGAACGGCGACGCGGGCTTTCGCTGGGACGGCGACAGCGGAGCACGCAAGCCTTTTGCGGCCGGCAGCGACCCGATGGCCGCGGTTGTGGTCGGGCAGATGATTGCCTGGATCAGCTTCGATCTGGAAAGCATCTCCCGCGAATATGCCGTTGAAAGCCTGCCGGGCCGGGAAATTCGCCTGCAGATGACGCCTTTGCGTGATGACGTCAAAGGCGTCATCAAAGCCGTTGTCATCACCTTCACGCCGGAAGGTCCGGCCTCTCTGGTGGAAATAAAGGAAGCGGGCGGCGGCGGCACCGTCATCCGCTTCGGCAAAACGGTTGTCAACGGCCCCCGAGACGGCCGGGAATTTGAATAACCGTGCCCTTTTTTGCCGACCTGTACCGCGTCTCCCTCCCCCATGTTCGTCTGCTGACCGCAGCGGCTCTGCTTCTGCTTGCCGTCTGCGCGCTTTTCGATTCCAGGCTGGAGGTGCGGGAGGATATCACTTCCCTGATGCCGACCGAGCCGGCTGATCTGGCCGAGCAGTTCGCCCTACTGCGTGAGGCCCCTTTCACGCAAGGATTGAACATTGCCGTGGGGGGGGAAGACCCGTCCCGCTCCGCCCGGCTTTTGTCGGACGCCCTGCGCAGCCCGGAAATTCCACGCGTGTTGTCCGGGTCGGGCCGCCCCTTCAACCCGCAGTTACTGCCGAAGCTGTGCCGCTCCATCCCCGGCCTGATGGACACCGAAGCGCAGGCCTCCCTGCCGGGCCGTCTGGAAGAGGACGCCATGCGCACCGCTCTCAAGCATGACCATGATCTGCTGCTTGCCCCGCAGGGCATAGCCTTACGCGGTTTTCTGGCTATAGACCCGTTGGGAATTTGCGCCGGGGTGCTGAAGGGGATTGCGCCGGCGGCCCGCGCGCCGAGCGTCCAGCCCGAGGAAGGGCAAATTTTGAGCGCTGACGGCAGTCACGCCCTGGTGACGGCGGAACCGGCCTTTTCCATGTCCGATTCCGACGGAGCGTCCAAAGTTATGGACCGGGTCCGCAGTGCCGTCAAAACCCTGCCGCCGGGAACGGAAACCGTTGTTGTCGGCGGACACCGCCACACCGAGGAAAATGCCGCAATCATCAAAGAGGACGTCAGGCGCATATTACCTGTCTCAATGAGCTTGCTGGCCCTTGCTTTCATAATTTTTATCCGCACGGTCAAAGGTCTGTGCGTGCTGTTGCTGCCTTCAGCCGCGCTGCTTGTGGCCGCCGCCGTTACGAGCGTAGTGTTCAAAGGTCTTTCCGGCATTGTTCTCGGCTTCGGCAGTGTGGTGCTGGGCATCACGGCAGATTACGCCATCCATGTTTATTACGCCCTGCGCAACGGGCAGGATGCCGCGACCGACCTGCAGCGGATCAGCGGACCTGTGCTGCTCGGCGCCGGAACTACTTTGGCTGCCTTTGCCGCTTTTCTTACTTCCAGCATTCCCAGCATCGTGCAGATGACCGTCTTTGCGGTGAGCGGCCTGCTTGCCGCCTTGGTCTTCGCTCTGTGGCTGCTGCCGCTCCGGCTCGGTCCCGGCGGCGGGCGCTCGGCCGCATCTTCCCCGACGCGGCCGATGCGCCTGAAGCGCATTCCCCCGGCACTGGTCTGGGCGGCCTTGGGCATAGCGCTTGCCTTCCTGCTGCACAGTGTGCCGGTCAACGGCGACATCCGGACGCTGTCTTATGTCTCCACGCAGACAGCAAAAGATGAAACCCGCATGAGTGAACTTTTCGGCGGCCTGCATGAGCAGGGTCTGTATGCCGCCAAGGGAAAAAGTCTGGAAGAAGCTCTGCGCGCCAACGACCGCATTTGGAAGGAACTGGGCCGCGTCGCCCGGGAAAACGGATGGAATCCCGCCGAAATGCTGACCGGTCCGGCACAGGTACTGCCTGCGCTTGCAACTCAGGCCGAGCGCATTGTCGCTTGGAGGAAATTCTGGGACGCGGAAGCCCGCGCCGCTCTGTCCCGTCTGGATAGCCTTGCCGCTGAAGCCGGGTTCAGCGCTGAAGCCTTCGCGCCTTTTAAAGAATGGATAGCTGCCGAGCCTGCGCCCATGACGCCGGAATTGCTTGCTTCGGTCGGGATGGAAACAGCCCTGATGCCGGTCCGCCTCTCCGGCGACGCTTGGCTGGTCTATAATCTGATGCGCACGGACAAAGCGCCGCCCGGTCTTTTGCAGGCACTGAACGCGAACGGGGCTGTCCTTATCTCCGGGAGCGGCTTCCGCACGGCCATGGATAAGGCCGTCCGCGCCGATCTGCTCCGCTTCGGAGGGCTGTCGCTCCTGGCCATCCTTGCAATGAGCTTCTTTGCCTTGCGCTCGCCGTTACGCATGGGTGTCGCCCTGCTGCCCGCGGCCTGCGGGTTGGCCTGCGTGCTGGCCGTCTTCCGCCTGACGGGCATGGAACTGAATATTTTTCACGCCATGTCCCTGCCTTTGGTCATGTCCCTCAGTGTTGATTACGGCATTTTCATCCTGGCCTATCTGGAGGGCAAGCTCGGCAAGGAGACGCGCACAGGAGTGCTGCTTTCAGGCATAACCACCCTGTCCGGCTTCGGCATGCTGATGCCGGCAAGGCATCCGGCTCTTCATTGCATCGGGCTGACCGTCAGTCTGGGACTTGTCGCGGCCCTTGTCGCCGCTCTTGTGTTGCTGCCCCTTTTTGCCGGGCCTGAACAGGAAGCGGATTATGCTTGACGACGACAAGGTACTTGCCTGGGAGTCCTTCGCGCTTGCAGAATTTTCGCCTGCGAGGCTTTCGCCGGTATCCTCTTTGCCTGCGGAGCTTTTATCGGTATCGCTTTGGCCTGCTTCGCTTTTACTGGCGGTATTGATCGCCTTCAGCGGCTGCGGTGCGCTCCCGCCAGGGCCGGGATGGACGGATGCTTCCGGCAGGCCGGTATCGGGCGTCTGGATTTTACGGCACAAGGTGCGGCTTGACATTCCGCGCGCAGATATCGCGCAGAGTTTTGACGGCTTGATGCGCCTTGATTTTGATAGGCGCTCCGCTCATATTGTCGGGCTGGGCGGGCCGGGCATACGGCTTTTTGACCTGACCCTGAACGAAAACGGCGTGCAGCCGGCATACCTGCATCCCATACTAGAAAAGCTGCCCAAGGCTATGGATAAAATCGCCGAGTGCATATACGACATATGGTTTGACACGCTGCCGCAATTGCCGCAAAATGTTTTCGTCCGGCGCGACGGCCGGCATATCGCTTTTTCCGGCCCCCTCTGCGCGGGTCTGTGGCCGGAGCGGATCATCTACACGGACACCCGCATTCCTTACACTGTGACTATTCGCCTGCTGCAAGCCGCGAAGGAAACGCCGTAATGTCACTGTGCTCTGCCGTGCATGCCTCACTGACACGCGGCCCGAAAGAAGCCGGGCCGGACGCTTTTGAGGCGGATTTTTTCTTCGGTCGCGATTTTGCCGGTTTTGACGGGCATTTCCCCGGCAATCCCATCTTACCGGGCGTTGTCCAAATTTTAGCCGCAGCCTTTGCCGTTGCCCCTGATGGGCCGGAGCGGATTCTGCAACTCAGGCGCACAAAATTCCTCAGCATGGTCAGGCCTGGTGACGCCATGAGCGTCTGCGCCCGTTGCCGCGAACTGCCTGAAGGATTACTGGTGGACGCCCGATGTGCCACACGAAATGGCCTGTGCGCACAAATTAAACTGCTGTTGGAAAAGGTGTGATTACGCGTAATGCACCCTACTTCAAAGATGAACTTCTGCCGGACGGGCGGCCTGCCCCCGCGCCGCTGCGTTGCACTGCGGAGCGCACAGTGCGCTTTGAAGAGGTGGATGCCCTGAACATCATGTGGCACGGTCGCTACCCCAGCTATCTTGAAGACGCGAGAACGGCTTTCGGCGAATTCTACGGCTTTTCTTACCACGACCTGTATAAGGCGGGCTATGTGGTCCCCGTCAAACAAATGGGCATTGATTACGTTGCTCCCATGCGCTTCGGTCAAACCTGCCGCATCATCTGCAATCTGCATTGGACAAACGCGGCCAGGCTCAATTTTTCTTATACAATTGTGGACTTATCAGGAAAACTGCTGACAACGGGTTACACCGTGCAGCTTTTCCTGACCCGTGATCTTGAATTGTGCATGTTCAAACCCGACTATGCCGTCGACTTCTGCCTGCGCTGGGAAGCGGGCGAACTGCCGGGACAGGTTTAAGACCATGCCCTGCGTTCCCGCCGTTCTTATCACCATTCCGGTTTACAACCACGCGGGCACGTTGCGCCGAACGGTCAAAGGCGCTCTTGCTCACGGCCAGGTGCTGGTGGTGGATGACGGCAGCACGGATATGGCCCCCCCCGTACGGCATAGTAAGTCGACTGCGGATGCCGGCGGCGCGGGCACGGACCTCCCTGTATGGCGCGGCGAGTCCCTCCCCGTGCATGAAGGGACCTTTGCAGGGGATCATCCCCTGCACGGACTACCCGTTCATTACCTCAG
Organism: Desulfovibrio sp.; assembly: GCA_031273845.1. Classification (GTDB taxonomy): domain Bacteria; phylum Desulfobacterota; class Desulfovibrionia; order Desulfovibrionales; family Desulfovibrionaceae; genus Frigididesulfovibrio. Next base: position 4,641 of record JAISRC010000148.1, on the reverse strand, counting down.
GCACGCACAAAACCGGGGCAAAGGCAAGGCTGTTTTAAGCGCCGCTTCATACGCCCGCAAGCTGGGCATGACGCATATCATCACCCTGGACGCGGATGCCCAGCACGAACCCGACGACATCCCGGCCTTTTTGCGGGCCGTTGAAAAGGATCCCCTGACCCTTTTTGTGGGCGTGCGGGACTTTGACGCACCCGGTGTTCCTTTCTGCTCCCGCTTCGGCAGGGCTTTTTCCAATTTCTGGTACAAAGTGCACACCGGCCGTGTGTCCGAGGATACGCAAAGCGGCTTCAGGGCCTACCCCCTGGCTGTTCTGGACGCGCTGACATTTACAGAGAGCCGTTACAGCTTTGAAACCGAAGTATTGGTACGCTCCTCGTGGGCGGGTTTCGCTTCAGCCGACATCCCCATAAGGGTCAACTACAGACCGCCGGGCGGTCGCATATCGCATTTTTGCCCTTTCATGGACAACCTGCGCCTGACGTTGCTCAACACGCGTTTCACCATCCGGTCCGTCCTGCCCGTACCGCAAAAACAGTTTGCTCAGGATACGGAAGGACGCCTCTCACCGCTGAACCCCATGTCGACTCTGCGTATCCTGCTCTGTCGGAACGAAACACCGAAAAATCTGGCCCTTGCGGGCGCTCTGGGCGTTTTTCTCGGTACCTTGCCCATTTTCGGCTTTCACAGCCTGAGCATCATTCTGTTGCTCGGCTCTTTGCGGCTGAACAAATTGGCCGGATTAGCCACCAGCCAGTTGTGCATGCCGCCGCTGGTGCCCGCCCTGTGCATTGAAGCGGGCCACTATATGCGCTACCGCGTCTTTTTGACCGAAATCTCCGTGCAAACCTTGGGCTACGAGGCATGGCAACGCATATGGGAATGGATTCTGGGCTCCCTGCTGCTGGCTCCGCTGTTCGGGATTTTGTGCGGTATAGTCGTCTATGTGCTGGCGCGCATCGTGCAACGTGGTCTGCAAGGTCTGCCGGAGGAGGCGCCGTGACTTCCTTGTCTTCCTCTCCCCGGCAGCCCTGCAGCCGTGTCACAGTCGGCTGGACCAGCCGCAGCCTCGGCTCACGTTTACAGCACGCCGTCTTTTACAGGCTTATTGCCGTAGGCGGCAGAAAAGCCGCCTACGCCCTGCTGTTCCCGGTGGTGCTACTGTTCACGTTCAAGCAGGAAGTCATACGCCGCAGCGCACCTTACCTGCAACATCGCTTTCCAGGCTCAGGTCACTTTGATCGTTGGCGCCGCCGCCGGCGTTTATTGTGGGAGTTCGGCAAAACCTTGGTGGACAGGGCCGTTGCCGGCATCACCGGCGAGTTCGGCGTGGAGACGGATCAACGGGAGCTGGATACGATTTTCGAGCTTCACAAGGAGAACATCGGGCTTATCATGCTTTCCTCCCATATCGGGGCATGGCAGATGTCCATGTCGGTGTTGCCGGACTGTCTGCCTGTGCCGGTCAGCGTGGTGCTGTACCGTGACCCCGGAGATCTGGACAGACATTATTTCGACCATGCCGGAAAAGCGCCGGCCTTTTCCGTTATTGACCCTTCCGGCGGCATGAGCAGTGCCCTTGCGATGGTCCAGACGCTGCAAAAGGGCGGCATTCTGTGCATGATGGGCGACAGGTTGTTCGGTAATTCGCAGGAATGCCGCGCGCCTTTTCTGGGTGAAGCCGTCAGTTTGCCCTATACCCCCTATTACCTGGCCTCGGTGACCGGCGCCCCCATTGTGGTTTTTTTTTCGCCGCGCGTCGGCCCCGGCAAGGTGCGCAACATCATCGTTGATGTGATACGTGTGCCTTCCGGCCTCGGCAAAACTCCCGCGGCTTATGAACCCTACGCCCGGCGTTTTGCCGAGGCCATGGAAAAACGTGTCAGGATCAACCCTTACCAGTTTTTTAACTTTTTTAACCTATGGGAACAGCCGCCTTCACGCCGTAGCCGACAGACAGAAACTGCGTAACGCAGTTTCTGTCTGGAAATCGAATCAGACCATAAAGGAAATTTTGATGAACGACATCAAAGAGACACTCAAAAAGGCCCTGATTAAAGAACTGAAGCTCGAAGACGTGAACCCGCAGGATATTGAGGATGACGCGCCACTTTTCGGCGAAGGCCTCGGTCTGGATTCTCTCGACGCCATTGAGCTGGTGGTGCTTGTACAGCGCCATTTCGGTCTGTCCATGCAGGATCAGGAAGAAGCCCGCCTGGCATTTGCCTCGGTAAACGCGCTTTCCGCCTATATTGAAGCCCGTCTGGCATGCTGACGACAGCATCGCCGGTCCGGATAACGGGCCTCGGCTGTATCACGGCTGCGGGTCGCACCCTGCCGGAATGTCTTGCCGCGCTGGACGAGGGCCAGCGCCTGCCTCATTTGCCGGAGCTTTTTCCGACCGACAGGCAGTTCCCCGTTTTTGCCTGCACTCTTCCCGCTGCCTGCAATCCTCTCAATCTGCCTGAGGAAAGCGGCTTCCACGCCATGTCGCGCACGGTGCATCTTGCCGCTCAGGCGACAGCCGAAGCTCTTGCCGATGCGGGCCTTGATACGGCCGATCTTGCCTCTGCGCGCGTAGGCGTGTGCATCGGCACATCCGTGGGCACCTCCCTGGATGTCTATGATTATTACCGCTGCTACCGGAATGGCCGGAAAGACTCCCTTGAGGCCATCTACCGCTACCTCAATTCCAACCCTGCACCTGCACTGGCCCGCTTGCTCGGCACAAGCGGCCCGGTGCAGACCGTGACCAATGCATGCTCTTCCGGAACGGACGCAATAGGCTTGGCAGCGGACTGGATCCGCAACGGCCTGTGCGACATCGCCGTTTGCGGCGGAGCCGATGCCCTGTGCCGCATCATCTACTACGGCTTTTCCAGCTTACAGCTGCAATCGACCGAAGCCTGCATGCCTTTTGACAAAAAGCGCAAAGGTCTCAATCTCGGCGAGGGCGCGGGCATCGTAGTGCTGGAATCCGCCGCCCGCATGAGGGGTCGCAAGGCTTCGGGGCTTGTCCGCGGCTACGGCACCTGCGCGGACGCCTATCATCTGACGGCGCCCCACCCGGAGGCGCGCGGCCTGCGCGCAGCCCTTGATCACGCCCTTGCCCAGGCCGGCGCAAAACGCGAAGCCGTCGCCTTCATCAATGCCCACGGCACGGCCACGCCCGCCAATGACGCCACTGAAGGCACCTTTTTCCGGGAACTTTTCCCCCGTACTCCCTTTATCTCCACCAAAGGGTCCACCGGGCACACCTTGGGAGCGGCCGGAGCGGTGGAGGCGGTGTTCACCCTGGCCCACCTCATACGCGGGAAACTCCCTGCAAGTCCGGGTTTTTCTGAAGAAGATCCTTCTCTCGGCATCTCGCCGCTCGCCGCCCCTCTTGAAATTGACGGCAGGCTGGCCATGTCTCAGTCCCTCGCTTTCGGCGGCAACAATTCCATACTGCTGCTGGGCACGGAGGAAGCGGCATGACCCTGTTCGTCGAAGGCTTTGCCTGCCTGGGATCTTTCGGAACAGGGGCGCAATGTCTGGCCGATGCCGTCCGCGCTGGCAGGACGGAATCCTTCACGCAACTGGCGGATATTTCGCGCCTCTCCGACTTTTTTCCCGCCCGCGCCCTGCGTCAATGCGACCGTTTCAGCCGCCTGGCCCTGCTGGGAGCCTGCCTGGCGGCCGAAGACGCCGGACTTTCCCACACGGGAACGGACAATTGCGGGGTGGTGCTGGCAACCGGATACGGCTCTGCCGTGCCCACCTTCGATTTTCTTGATTCCATCCTTGAACATGGCGAGCAGATGGCCTCGCCCCTGGCTTTTTCCCTTTCTGTGCACAATATTCCGGCGGCCATTGTGAGCAAAACCCTCCGGGTACAGGGACCCTGCGCCACGGTCTGCCAGTTTGAGAGCGCGGCGGCATCGGGTCTTATGCTTGCCTCACAGTGGCTTTACGGCGGTCGAGTTGACCGCGTGATCTTCGGCGCGGTGGATGAGTATACTGAGCTGCTCGCATCCGTTACCCGGCGTTTGGCGCGATTGCGCGAGGCTGAAGGCACCGGGGAGGGTCGACGCTCCCTGCCGCTCGGCGAAGGCGCGGCGTTTTTCATCCTGTCGCGGGAAGAAAAAAAATCGGTCGGACGCATTACCGCCGTTTCCCTGCAAAGCGGCCCTAGTTGCCGGGAGAAAACGGCACCCGACGACTGCCCCTGCTTTTTGTCCGGCGCGACATCCTTTGAAGCACGCAACCGCCCCGGCGTCTTCGACGGAAGCAAAGTATACGGCAACATCCCTGTGGCGGCTGCCTTGGATTGCGCGGCCGCCCTGGTCATGCTGCAGAAAGAGGACGCCGCCTTTTCCCGTTGCCGCTGCCGCAACTACGGACCATATGTGTGCAGCGAAATTGTCATCGAAAAGACGCGGCCGTGACCCGGTTTATTTCGCGCAGCCCACGGCCTTGCGTTCACGGATCACCGTGACCCGTATATGGCCGGGATAAGTCAGATTGAACTCGATTTTTACAGCGATGTCCTAGGAGTTTGTCGGACTTTAAGCATGTATTTTCTGTAACATACTGATATTTTTATATATAGCAAATCCGATCAATGAAAGCCGTATATAATAATTTCAGTATGTTATAAATATT
>JAISRC010000143.1 GCA_031273845.1 Desulfovibrio sp. | reverse complement strand
AATATTTATAACATACTGAAATTATTATATACGGCTTTCATTGATCGGATTTGCTATATATAAAAATATCAGTATGTTACAGAAAATACATGCTTAAAGTCCGACAAACTCCTAGGCATAGCTCATCAACGTAAATATGGAGGATCAGCATGACCACAAAAATGCCAAAAGCGGTTGAAGATTACTTGAAAGCCTCGGACACAGCCGACCTGGACAGCCTGAACGCCTGCCTTACCCAAGACGCAACCATCAGTGACGTGGGAGAAAACGACAAAATTGCCGGTCTACCGGCTATCAGGCAATTCGTCCAAGAGTCAAAAGAAAAATTCAAGTTGCGTAAAAAGATACTGCATATTGAGGAAACCGATGATCGAGTAAAGGTTACAACATTAACATTCGGAGACTTTCCAGGTAGCCCACAATACTTTTACTATGAGTTCACCTTGGTGGATAACTTGATAAAAAATATCGACATTCTCCCTGGCGAAGAGAACGTCAAGCAATGAATGCTGTTCTTTCCATACAAGCAGCAATCGCTATACCCACATGTTCTCCATTCATGGTCTATACAGCGTGTTTTGACCCGAACAGTACCGGCATTCCCTGTCGTATTGTGGCAGAGGTGAAATAGCAACATGAGGGACTTGGTTCATGACCTTGAAACGGTCTTCATGGATCATGGCGATACTGAAAAAACCCGGCATCTCATGCGCTTTTTCAAAACCGGCATCGGGCAATACGGATACGGCGATCAATTTCTCGGACTCGCAGTTCCTGTTGCGCGATCTTTGATCGCTCCTTTCAAGGGAAAGCTCGACCTTTCAGATTTCGACCGACTCCTCAATTCGTCCTGGCACGAGATTCGTCTTGCCGCGCTGCTCCTCATGACAGACTCGGCAAAACAGATGCTGAAGCGAAATGACGCCGTTGGGCTGCGTGAACTTGTGGCCTTCTACGACAAGCGGTTGGAGAGCGCGAACAACTGGGATCTTATTGACCTGTCAGTATACAACATCATGGGCGCGTATTGGCAATGCGCGAATATCGAACCTGCGGAACGCAAGCGGTTTTTGAGAATCTGGGCGGACAGCGGCAATTTATGGCGCGAGCGAGCCGCCATCGTATCCACTAACGCTCTGATACGCCAAGGCCACTTGGAGGAAACATTCTGGCTGGCCGAATATTTCATCAACCATTCACACGATCTCATGCACAAGGCGACCGGCTGGATGCTTCGGGAAGCGGGTAAAAAGGACATCAAGGCTCTGCGCGACTTCCTTACAGTTTTTCACAGACGATTGCCCAGAACGGCGTTGCGCTACGCCATAGAGCGCATGGAACCGGCTGAAAGGAAAAAGTGGATGGATAAAGGCGGAAGTCCTTCATGCGATGCGCATACCCGTAAATGAAAATCCGGAAAAAAAGCGGTTCCGAGCAGTTCGCAAATTGGGTTAGAGAATTCTCAACTTTGAAATGTTCTAAAGTTCGCCCCCCCGGATACGGGCTTCCCCGGCTTCTTTTTTCATGCCGGCGGCTTCCAGAGCGCGTACGAGCTGTATGCGGCCGGACTTGAGATCCGGACGCAGGGACACGCAACGGCGTGCAAGACCCAGGGCTATCTCCGGGTCTTCGCCCGCGTCCAGGTAAAGGCCGGCAAGCAGGGCCATGGCCGCAGCGTCGCGCGGGTCATAGAGCAGGGCCTCGTGCAGGTGCTCGCGCGCTTCCTCTGTATTGCCTTCGGCGATACAGAGCCTGGCGAAATGGCGGCGGGTCGGGCTTTCGCCTCCGGGCAACCCTGCCGCGCGGCTGTAAAACTCCCTGGCGCCGGCCGCGTCGCCGGCGTTTTCCGCCAGCCGGCCCAAGCGCACAAGGGCGAAAAGGTGGCCGGGATCCACGGCCAGACATTCCTGGAAACAGCGGCGGGCCTCGGCTTCCCTGCCCGCGGACTGGTGCATGTAGCCCAAGTTGTACAGGACCATGGCATCGGAAGGTTTACATTCCAAAGCGCGGGCGAAATGCTTTTCGGCCTCGGCGTGGCGGGAAAGCCCGGCAAGACAGACGCCGAGGGAATTCCAGGCTGTGCCGTTTTTCTCATCCGCCAGCAGGGCGGCCCGGTATTCCCCGACAGCCCCGAAGGTGTCGCCCTGTATGAAGCGTTTGTCCGCGCTTATGTTCAGGGCCAGGGAGTCCAGCAAACCCACATGCGGTCCCGGCAACAGCAGGGCGTACTCCAGGGCCTTGCGGCTGTTTTCAAGGGCATCGGCCTTGCGGAAATCAAGATAGGGGTGCGGGGCTATGCCCGCGGCGGCGTCCAGGTTCAGGCGCTTCCCGATTGCTTCCACGGCCGTTCTGTATCCGGCGATCAGGGCTTCCGTCACGGGACGGCCGTCCCACTCCGTTTCCCGAAAAGGGTGGTAAAAAATCAGGCTGTTCAGGCTGTAGCGTCCGCCGAAGGCCTCCGGCCCGAAGCATTCGCGTCCGAAGCACTCGCGGCAGATGCGCGCCGCCTCGGCTATGCAGGCTTCAGGGCGGATCGGAGAAAAATCCTCCTGCGCCGCTTCCTCTTCCGTTGCGCCGCCTTCGCCTTCAAAGCGGTGGAGCGGGGCGGCGTTTTTGGGCGCGAGACGCAACAGGGCCAGAGCAAAGGACGCCGCTCCCTCCCGTTCCTCGGCCCAGCGGGCCAGGAAATCGCCGTGGCGCAGAAGCCCGGTTTCCGGGTCGGGGCCCCGGCTTCCAGACCCGGCGCGGCTGCCCTGTTCGTCCGGCAACAGGAGCAGCAGATCGCCGGCCTCAATATCCCAAGTCGGCTCGCCCAAGTGTATGACTTCCGCCCGGCTCACATCCTCGTAAACTTCCATGATCGCTATTTCGCCCTTGTACAGAGGCGAGCGCGGCCGCCCGTATTCCCCGCTGCCGCCGGGGAAACAGGTGGACCATACGGAAAAGCGCTGGCCCTCCCCTGCGTGGGCGTTCGCCCCCAAGCTGACGATCACTCCGGACAGGGGCAGGCTTTCCAGCACGCGCCCCCCCTCCGTGAGTATGCGTCCGAAGCCCATGACGCCTTCCGGGTCGGCGCGTCCGGGGTGAGCGGGGGCCTTTTCGCCTGCCAGAGCCGAAGCCAGACGGGCTTTGCGCAGCACGATGCGCGCCTGCTCGGCCGCCGGTCGGATAAAAACGTCCCCGGCCACGTCTTGGGGATACAGGGTATAGCCGACGGAAACGTCTATCCCCACCTGCTCGCGCAACAGGGGATGGGGGAGGGAAACCCCGCGCATGGCGCGCACGATGTCCGCGGACAGGGCGCGGCAGGCGACAGGGGCGGCGGCAGGCAGAAGCACGGCGAATTCCGAGTCCCCCGTGCGCGCCGCAAGGGCCTGATCCGGGCAGACTGCGGGCAGGGTGTCGGCAAGGGCGGTCATCAGTTCGTCCGCGAAAGCGTAGCCGAACTCGCGCACGACATCGCGCAGGGCTGCAAGCCGCACCACAAGGACGCCCACGGAAAAGCGCGCCGGCCCGCCGTCGTCGCGTCCTCCACCCGCCCCGCCCGCGGCCGACGGGGAAAGGCGCGCAGGGTCGCGCAGGGTTCCCATTTCCTGTTCCAGACAACGCAAGAGATAGTGGCGCGTGAAAAGGCCGGTTACGGGGTCGCTGATGCTGCGTTTGTAAAGCAGCAGATTTTCGCTGATCAGGGCGGAAACGGCCGGCCAGAGGGAGAGCATCCGAGTCGGGCTTTTGCTCACGCCCCTGGCCGTGAACACGCCCAGACAGCCGCCTTTGCCGTCGGGGATGGGCAGCAACAGTTTTTTCTCGTTTTCCAGCCGGACGAGGGCGCAATCGTTACTGGTTCTGGGGAAATGCAGGCTGTGGCTTTTGAAGGAAAAAAAAACGGCCAGCATATCCCTGAGCCGGCGTTCGAAGAACATCATATCCCGTCGTGTCAGCGCGGCACGGTGGCCGGATTCGTTTTCCGCCGGCATAGAGAGACCGTCCTTAAAGCAATTTGATGTTGAGGGAAACGCTGATTTAATCGGGGCTCCGCCCCGAACCCCGCCGGGGAAATGATTTCCCCCGGTCCCCTCAAATAGAACCTGCTGAAATATCTATCAAGGGTGCAGGGGAATGATTCCCCTGCCGGGAGAGTCCCAAGGGGCAGAGCTACCTCAGAGAAATAAACCAGCGCTTCCTGAAACGCTCTAATGTGCGGCCGGGGTTTCGTCAAGGCATTCGCCCCGGCGCAGGGAATGGTGCAGAGGATGGGACTCGCTCCGCCCCGGAAAAATCTCCTCGCTTTCGGCCACCAGGGCGCAGGGCAACACTTGGTCCACATGCCTGACGAAGACAAGGGTCAGGCCTTTCAGTATCTCTTCGGGAACATCCTTGAGATCCCGCTCATTGTCCTTGGGCAGAATGACCGTGGAAATCAGCCCCCTGTGGGCGGCGAGGAGCTTTTCCCTGATCCCGCCTATGGGCAGCACGCGGCCGCGCAGGGTTATTTCCCCGGTCATGGCCAGATCGTTGCGGACAGGGACCCCGAGCAGTGCGGAAACCAGAGAGGTGGTCAGGGTGATGCCCGCCGAGGGGCCGTCTTTGGGTACCGCGCCTTCCGGCACATGGACATGTATGTCTATATCCTTGTGAAAATCCCGGCGCAGGCCGAAAAGTTCCGCGCGCGACCGTACATAGGAAAGCGCGGCCTGGGCGGATTCCTGCATTACCTCGCCCAGTTTTCCCGTGGTCAGCACCTTGCCCGTGCCGGGCATGAGGGCCGTTTCCACCAGCAACAGTTCGCCTCCTAGTTCGGTATAAGCCAGACCGGTGCAGACGCCGGCCTGAGGGTCGTTCTCGCGTTCGCCGTAGCGGAACTTCTTCACTCCCAAAAATTCGGGGAGGTTGCGGCAGGAAACGGTGACGTTGCGGTTGCCGTCGTCGGCTTCGGCGATTTTCACGGCCGTTTTGCGGCAGATGCGCGCCAACTCGCGCTCCAGATTTCGTACCCCGGCTTCCTTGGTATAGCACCTGATGATCTCCAGCAGGGCGTTTTCGGACAGTCGCACATTGCCCGACGTCAGGCCGTGGGCTTCTATCTGCCGGGGCATGAGAAAATGCCTGCCTATGCTCTGTTTTTCCGTCTCCAGATAGCCGGGCAGCTTGATGATTTCCATGCGGTCCTGCAAGGGCAGGGATATGCCGTGCAGGGAATTGGCCGTGGTTATGAAAAAAATCTGCGACAGGTCATAGTCCAGGTCCAGGTAATGATCCACAAAGGCGTAATTCTGCTCCGGGTCAAGCACTTCAAGCAGGGCGGAGGCCGGGTCGCCCCGGAAATCCGTGCTGAGCTTGTCTATTTCGTCCAGGCAGAAGAGCGGGTTGTTGGAACGCACCCGCTTCAGCGACTGGATGATTTTGCCGGGCAACGCGCCCACATAGGTTCTGCGGTGGCCGCGGATCTCCGCCTCGTCGCGCACGCCGCCCAAAGAAAGACGAGCAAACTCGCGCCCCGTGGCCGAGGCCACAGACCTGGCCAGAGAAGTTTTACCGACGCCCGGAGGCCCGACCAGACAGAGTATGGGGCCTTTGAGACTGCCGGCAAGCTTCTGCACCGCCAGATATTCCAGGATGCGCTCCTTGGCCTTGTCCAGGCCGTGGTGGTCCGCGTTCAGAATGCCGCGCGCCTTGTCCAGGTCTATGGAGGTCGCCTTCAATTCGTTCCAGGGCAAATCCAGTATCCAGTCCACATAATTGCGGAGCACGGTGTATTCGGCTGAGGAAGAGGGCATGCGGCGCAGTTTTTTCAGCTCGTGCAAGGCCTTGTCCCTGGCTTCGTCCGGTAGCTTTTTCAGGTTGACGGCCTTTTCCAGATCATCCAGTTCTTCCCGGGAGTTTTCTTCCTTGCCCATTTCCTTGTGTATGGCCTTGATCTGCTCGTTCAGGTAATACTCGCGCTGGTTGCGCTCCATCTGCGTCTTGACGCGGCTTTTGATGCGCCTGTCCATACCCCAGATCAACACTTCGGCCTGCAGCATATCCAGAACCATATCCAGGCGTTTCACCGGGTCGGCTTCTTCAAGTACGGCCTGTTTTTTCAGGTAATCGGCCTTGATGTGCGGGGCCACGGCATCCGCCAGAGCGCCGGGCCGACGGTTGGCCGTAACGGCTTCCAAAACGCTCGGGGTAAGTTTTTTGTTGAATTTCGCGTATTCTTCCAGAAGGTCGATCAGAGCGGCGCGGCCCCCCGGGTTTTCCTCGCCTTCGGCTTCGGCTTCCTCGAAACGGCGAACCCGGACCGTCCGAAACGGATCATCGCCTTCCTCGGCGGCGGGAAGGGCGCGCAAAGGTTTCCAGTGCGCCCTGTACATGCCCTCGACCAGCACCTTGATGGTGCCGTCCGGAAGACGCAGAAGCTGGAGAATACGGCTTACAGCCCCAATTTTGAACAGGTCATCCGCTGCGGGCCGGGTGACGGAAGAATCGCGCTGCGACACCAGGAAGATATGCCTGTCATAACGCGCAATGGCGTTCTCTATGGACTTGATGGAACTTTCACGTCCGACGAAGAGCGGCGCGATGGCCTTGGGAAACATGACCACCTCGCGCAGGGGCATAAGCGGCATTTCTTCCGGAGGCAACACGCTGATGTATACAGCCATAATCTCTCCTTATCCGCCGGCTGCGGCGGGAACGCGGTCAGGAAGCGCCGGCGGCTTTGCCGGCGCTTTTGCGGACCTCGGCATCCGCTTCGTATATAAGTATGGGAGGCTTGCGCTTTTCGATGACGGCGGCGTTGATCACGCATTCCAGCAAGCCTTTTTCCGAAGGTATGGCGTACATGATATCAAGCATGGCCGTTTCCAGCACATTGCGCAACCCGCGCGCCCCGGTCTTCTGCTCTATGGCCTTTTCGGCGGCTGCCTGCACGGCGTCCTGCGTGAAACGCAACGCCACCTTGTCCAACTCGAAAAGTTTTTGATACTGGCGCACAAGGGCGTTTTTCGGCTCGGTCAGCACCCGCACCAGATCTTCTTTCGTCAGTGCGTCCAGATGGGTAATCACCGGGATGCGTCCGACAAATTCGGGGATAAGCCCGAATTTCACCAAGTCGTCGGGATGCACCTCGTCCAGAAATTCCAGGCCGTCCTTTTTCCTGCCCTTGCTCCCCTCGATACGCGCCCCAAAACCCATGGAATGCCCGCGGGCGCGCTGTTCCACAATTTTTTCCAGACCCACGAAGGCCCCGCCCAGAATGAACAGGATGTCGGAGGTATTCATCCGTATGTATTCCTGCTGCGGATGCTTGCGCCCGCCCTTGGGCGGAATGTTGGCGTCCGTGCCCTCAATGATTTTCAGCAGGGCCTGCTGTACGCCTTCGCCGGAAACGTCGCGGGTTATGGAAGGGCTGTCGCCCTTGCGGGAAATCTTGTCTATTTCGTCAATGTAGATGATGCCCTTGGAGGCCGATTCTATGTCGTAATCGGCATTCTGCAGAAGCTGAACCAGAATGTTCTCCACGTCTTCGCCCACATAGCCGGCCTCGGTCAGGGAGGTGGCGTCGGCAATGGCGAAAGGTACGTTCAGGATGCGGGCTAGGGTCTTGGCCAGCAAGGTCTTGCCGCTCCCGGACGGCCCCATGAGCAGTATATTGCTCTTTTCCAGCTCTACTTCGCCCGCGGCATCCTTGGAGAACACGCGTTTGTAGTGGTTGTGCACGGCCACGGCCAGAATTTTCTTGGCCCGTTGCTGTCCTATGACATATTCGTCCAGCTTGGCCTTGAGTTCGGCCGGCGGCATCAGGTCCCCGGTTTCACGCGCCTCGTCCAGACTCTGCCCGCTCATGATCTCATTGCACAGGGCTACACATTCGTCGCATATGCATACCCTGTCCGGGCCTTCAATCAAGCGCCTGACCTGTTCATCGCTCTTGTCGCAGAAGGAACAGCGCAAGCCGCTGCCCTTTGTGTCCCTACCCGGTGTTTTTGCCATAAACGCATCCTCTTTCTGTGGGCCGCTAATCCTTTTTTTCACTGTTCAAATCGCCGCGCGAGGCAAGAACACGGTCGATAAGCCCAAGTTCAACGGCTTCGGGCGCACTCAGGAAATTGTCGCGCTCCGTCAGTTCCGCAATGCGCTCCACAGGCTGCCCGCTGTGTTCGGCCATGATCTCGTTCAGCGTCTGCTTGAGGCGCAACACTTCGCGCGCGTGTATCTCTATATCCGTGGCCTGCCCGCGGAATCCCCCTGAAGGCTGATGGATCATGATGCGGCTGTGGGGCAGGGCATAGCGCATGCCCTTACTGCCCGCGCAGAGCAACAGGGCGGCCATGCTGGCGGCCTGACCCATGCACAGGGTGGCTGTAGGGCAGGCGATATAGCGCATGGTATCATATATGGCCAGCCCGGCGGTCACCATGCCGCCCGGCGAATTGATGTACAGGTAGATTTCCTTTGCCGGGTCCTCGGATTCCAGAAAAAGGAGCTGCGCGCAGACCAGAGAGGCGGTATGCTCGTCCACGGCCTCGCCCAGCAACACGATACGGTCCTTGAGCAGCCGGGAATAAATGTCGTAGGCCCGCTCCGTGCGACCGGCGCTTTCTATAACCATGGGAATGGGCATCGTCGCTCCTCTAAGGCAATTTGATTTTGAGACGCCTCCTCCGGCGCTTAACGGCGAAAGTAAGTTTCGCCTACGTCTGCAGGGCGGGCGGCGGCGCTTCGCGCGTATGCCGCCTGAGCATTTTCAACTTTGAAATGCTCTAATTCGATTTTCACTTCAAAACATGCAATTTTCAGGCCGAAAACAAGCGGCAAATATTGCTTGCGCACGCCGATCCCGTAAAAGACTTACGGGAGTATAAGGACTGCAAGCGCAAATAGCAAGGCCGTGCGGCGATTCGGAAGCCCGCCGCACTTTGCCGTCCGCAGTACCGGAGGGGGGCGGCGTTTCAGGTCGTGCCGGGGGACTTTTCCTCCTCCCCTGCCGGGGCGCGGTCTGTCGCTTCCCGCGCATCGGCATCAGGCACATACGGATCCTCTGCTTCCGGTCCGGCTGCATACGGATCGGCTGCTTCCGGCCCGGCAGAAGCTGCGTGTTCCGGCGTGTCCCGGCTTTCTTTTTCCGGCTCTGTTGATGCCGGTGGAGCGAATACGTTGTATTCCGACAGGCCCGTGACCTCTTCTTTCGGCGCGGGCGGAAGCATGGTCACGGCGGCCCGGGAATAGATTTCCTCCATACCCTTGTCGGCCAGGAAGCTGTCACGCAGGGTTGAGAACAGGTTGTTGCGTGTGCAGTATTCTTTGACGGTTTTGAAATCCAGTCCGTTGCGCCAGGCCATATGGATCAGGCGCGTGTCAAATTCTGTGCTGCTGAGTGTGAGTCCTTTTTTGCGGGCCACGCTCAGCAGGAAAACATGGGCGCGGACGCGCAGTTCCGCTTCAGAGCGCGCCCTTTCGCGCAGGTCTTCCTCGCTTTTGCCTATATCTGCCACGGTGTTGCCGATCTTTTTCAGGGTTCCCTTGATGCTGTCGACGATCTGTTCGACGTTGTCGGCGACCAGGCTTTCGGGAAGGGGGAAATCCGTGCGCGGCAACAGTTTTTTCAGGAGCTTGCTCTGCGCGGCCTCAGCGTTCTTTTCCCCACGTCTGCGCAGGTAGGCCGAGCGCATGTATTCCCGCAAGGCTTCAAGCGTGGGAAAGTCGCCCGCTTTCTGCGCGAAGGCATCATCCAGCGCGGGCAGAGTTCTTTTGTATATGCCGTGCAGCTTGACCCGCATGCCGAGGGTGCGGCCGGCAAGTTCCGGGTTAAAGAAATCCCGGGGAAACGTCACTTGCCCTGTCGTTTCCTCTTTCACTTTCAAGCTTTTTATCAGTGTTTCCAAATCGGGCAGAATCTGCGTTTTTCCGAGGGTAAGCTGAAGCTTGTCACCCACAAATTCGGGCATGGCCTTGCCCTGTTCGTCGAAAGTCCGGAATTCGACAACGACGAAGTCTCCGTCTTCCGCCCGGCGGTCTTCAAGGACGGGGTCGTTAACGGCGGTGTTTTCGCGCTCCTGATCCAGCACGGCATCAATTTCCTCATCCGTGACAACGGCTTCTTCCTGTTCCACGGCAAGGCCTTCGTAGTCGGGGATCTCGAATTCGGGCAGCACTTCAAAGGACAGGCTGTAAGAAAAATCCTTGCCGCGTTCCAGCGCAGAGTCGTTCAGGTTGATTTCGATGCGTGATATGGGTTCAAAACCGTCGGGTTTCAAAATTTCCTTGAAATGGGCATCCAAGAGATCCGTCATGGCCTTATTGTACACTTCGTCGTGAAAGCGCTTTTCTATGATAGCCGCCGGCGTCTTGCCCTTGCGGAAGCCTTTCAACTGCGCGGTGTCCCGGAATGCGGCCACGGCGGTCGAAACGGCGGCTTCGGTTTCATCTGCGGGAACAGTGACCGTGATCTTCTTTTTGGTCGGGTTCAGGTCTTCGATGACATACTGCATTTCGGCAAAGCTTCCTTGTAAAGGGTGAAGTGCAATCCGGCACGACCAAACTAAGGAAACGCTGATTTATTTCTTTGAGGAGGCTCCGTGCCCCCCCGCACGCCCCCCGGCGAGGCTCGGGGCAGCGCCCCGATTAAATCAGTGCTTCCCTAAAGCAATTTGATTTTGAAGCGACTTCCCCGGCGCTTAACGGCAGAACACGGTTTCGCCAGCGCCTGCGGGGCGGGCGCTGGCTCTTCGCGCTGGCACCGCCTGAACATTTTCATTGTTAAAATGCTCTAACACCAAGGGGACCGGCTGTCACGTCCCTCTTTCGCGGAGATCAGCACATTCAGCGCATTTCAAAATTGGAAATGTCCGGCGCAGGCGCGGAGCGCCACTACCGCCCGGCGGACTTGTCAGGAGAAAATCCCGTGCTCGTGCAGAATCTTGAGGCCTATACCTATGAGTACTATGCCGCCCGCGAGCGTTGCCCTGTCCCCCAGTCCGTCAAGGAAGGGCAGACCGCGGCACAGGTTACCCAGGTACATGCCTGCCGCGCACAGGCAAAAACAGACCAAGCCGATGACAGCGGCCGCATGCAGGACGCTTTCGCCGAGCAAAGCCAGGGAAATGCCCACGGCCAGCGCATCCACGCTGGTTGCGACGGCCAAAAGCAGAAGCGGCACGCCTTTGGTCGGGTCAATATCGGGACGGGCATCCTCTTTCCCGTGCTTTTTCAACGCCTGCACCGCCATGCGTCCCCCGACGAAGGCCAGAAGGACAAAGGCGAGCCAATGGTCATACGATTCAATAGCGTTCTGCGCTGTTTCCCCGATCAGTCTGCCGGCCGCCGGCATGAGGAACTGGAAGGCCCCGAAAGCGCCGGCCATACGCAGAACCTGCGCGGCCGTGATGCGCCCGGTGGCCGCGCCCGTACTCAGGGATACGGCAAAGGCGTCCATGGAGAGGGCGACGGCTATGGCGAGGATGGATGCCGTGGGCATGGCGGTCTGTATATATATTCCTTGGGCAATTCAAAATCGAATTGCTTCGGAGCATCGCAAAATTGAAAATGCTCGGGGCATCGACCACAATGTATGCCGTCGTTGATTATGTCAAGCCGGCTTGCGACCTTTGTACGAACTTCTCCGCAATGCGGCTTTTCTCCGGCGGGAACTTTTCTCTTGCAATTTCCCGCCGCGCGGGTAAAAAATTATCCCTGCCGCCATGTCTTCCGTACGCACATTTTCCGAAGCCGAGCGCCGCGTATTGCGCATTGCGCAGGATACCCTGCCGGACTCCCTTGCGCCTTTCGCCGTTATAGCCGAAGCGGCGGGGATGGAGGAAAGTGAAGTTCTGGAACTGTTACGGTCCGTCTTGGAAGACGGAACCGTGCGGCGCTTCGGGGCCGTGCTCAGACACCGGCAGGCGGGTTACGCGGACAACGCCATGGTTGCCTGGAAGACGAACCGGGGCGAAGTAGACGAAGCTGGCGGGCGCATGGCCCGCCATCCCCTGGTTTCCCACTGTTACTACCGCCCCTCTTCTGTGTCGGACTGGCCGTACGAACTGTATACCATGGTTCACGGCCGCGATGCCGGCGAACGGGAGCGGGCGATTCGGGAACTGGCGCACGCATCCGGTCTGACGGACTATGTTGTCCTTGAAAGCGTGAAAGAACTGAAAAAAAGCTCCATGCGCTATTTTTGAGCGTTGCAAAGCCGAAATACTCCGGCTGCGCTTTGCGCTTACGCCGCCTGAGCATTTTCAAGAAAAAACTGATTTTTCGGGAAATGCCGATTTATTTATCTATTTATTAGAGCATTTTAGGCTCTATCCTTGGTCAAGTAGTGTTAACAGGCCCTGATCGGGGCTCTGCCCCGAACCCCGCCGGGGGAAATTACTACAAGATTTTGTCCGCCTTCACTTCGTTCAGAACGGACAGACCCCGGACCCCTTCAAATATGACCTGCCGAAATATCCTATCGGGGTGCAGGGGAATGATTCCCCTGCCGGGAGAGTCTGAAGGGGCAGATCCCCATCAGAGAGATAAATCAGTGTTTCCGTGCTCTGATATCACACGTTGCACATCAACATCAGCAGCTCAGAATTCGTCCAGAAGTTCGTCCGGAAGATCGAAATTGGCGTAGACCTGCTGAACGTCTTCGTTGTCTTCCAAGGCTTCCACAAGGCGCAGGACTTTGCGTCCGCTTTCCGCGTCCACTTCAACGCTGTTCTGAGGAAGCAGGGCGATTTCCGCGCTCCGGGTTTCCATGCCGGCGTCTTCAAAGGCTTGGCACAGGGCATCGAAGGCGGCCGGGGCGCAGTGCAGTTCCCAGCAGTCGTCCTCGTCCAGAAGATCTTCAGCCCCGTTTTCCAGACCGATTTCCATGATGCCTTCTTCACTGCACACGGCCTTGTCGAAGGACAACACGCCTTTTTTGTTGAACATCCACGCCACTGAGCCGGCTTCGCCCAAGGCTCCGCCGTGCTTGGTGAAAATGTGCCGCACATCGGCCACGGTACGGTTGCGGTTGTCCGTCGCGGTTTCCACCAGGACGGCGACCCCGCCGGGACCATAGCCTTCGTATACGATTTCAAGAAGATCCCCGCCGGCTTCCTCGCCTGTGCCTTTGCGGATGGCCGAATCTATGCGTTCTTTGGGCAGGCTCACGCTTTTGGCAAAGGCGATTGCCAGACGCAGCCGTGGGTTGAAGGCCGGGTTGCCGCCGCTCCTGGCGGCGATGATGATTTCCTTGGCCGCGCGTGTGAATTCCTTGCTGCGCTTGGCGTCCTGCCTGCCCTTGCGGTGCTGTATATTCTTCCATTTGCTGTGTCCGGCCATGATTCCTCCGTTTTGCCGTGTTGAAAATATCAGGCGACTGTGAGACGCAGAAAGCGTTTTTTGCCCAGTTTGATTATATAAAATCCTTTGCCGAGCGGGGTCGCCCCGTCCGTATGCAGCACCCCGTTCACATGCAGGGCTTTTTGCGCGATGAGCCGTCTGGCCTCGCTTCTGGAGGGGGCAAGGCCCGAAGCGGCCAGAAAGGCTGCCGGCGCGGAGTCTTCTCCTTCCGGACAACGGTATTCGGGGGCTTCGTCCGGGGTGCCGCCCTCAACGAAAACGGCGTTGAAACCGGCTCGGGCTTCCTCGGCCTTGGCCGCGCCGTGGTAAAGGGCGGTGAGTTCCAGCGCCAGTTCTTCCTTGACCGTCTTGGGGTGCCGCGTGCCACGCTCCACGTCCCGGCGCAGGCCGGCGATCTCCGCCAGGGATTTGGCCGAGAGCAGTTCGAAGTAGCGCCACATGAGCTTGTCGGACAGGGACATGGTTTTGCCGAAGATCTGCGCGGCCGACTCGTCTATGCCTATGTAATTGCCCAAAGATTTTGACATCTTGCGTTCTCCGTCCAGCCCCTCAAGCAGGGGCATGGTCAGCACGCATTGCGATTCTTCTCCGTATTGTCCCTGCAGGTGCCGACCGACCAGAAGGTTGAATTTCTGGTCCGTGCCGCCCAGTTCCACGTCGCTTTTCAGCATGACGGAATCATACCCCTGGGCCAGAGGATAGAGAAACTCGTGTATGGAAATGGGTTGATTGTTCCTGTAGCGTTTGTCGAAATCGTCGCGTTCCAGCATCCTGGCCACGGTGTAATGCGAGGCCAGACGGATGAAACCGGCGGCGTCCAACGCGCCCAGCCACTTGGAATTGAAGGCTACCTCGGTTTTTTCCGGGTCCAGAATCTTGAATATCTGTTTTTTGTATGTTTCGGCATTGGCCGTGACCTGCTCTTCGCTTAGAGGAGGCCGGGTATCGCTGCGCCCGGAAGGGTCACCTATGCGGCCGGTGAAATCCCCGATCAGAAAGATCACCCTGTGCCCGAGTTCCTGAAAATGGCGCATCTTGCGGATGACTACGGTATGCCCGAGATGCAGGTCCGGGGCGGTGGGGTCAAAGCCCACCTTGACGCGCAGAGGGGTTCCGCGCGCAAGCTTTTTGCGCAGCCCGGCCTCTTCTATAAGTTCGGCGCACCCGCGTGTGATCAGGGCCATTTGCGTATCCGCGTCAGGGATCATTGTCTCTCCTCATCAAAATTTCCTTTAGGTTACCTCTCCCTTACAGGGAGATTGCCGGTTGACTCCCGGCAAGGCCGGTACATTTCAGGTAATCCCTTCTTTCAGGGAGGCAAGCCGGCAAGTTCCTCTTCGCCGGAACGGAGTCAATCGGCGGCCGGCGCCGGTTGTGGATTGAAGCATCCTGAAGTCCACCTTGATTTTGTATACGCGCTCGGCCGGGAAACCCACAATCGCGATTCCCGTCCTGCGTTGTATGCCGTCCGTCAGCTCACGCAGAGCCTCCGGGGAAGGAGCCGTGCAGGTGAACCAGACATTGTACGCATGCCGGCGCAGGTAGTTGTGCGTAACGCCGGCAAGGGCGTTCACCTCGTCCGTAAAAGCCTTTAATTTGTCCGCAGGCACCTGCGCCGCGCACAGGCAACTGCTGAAGCCGAGCCTGCCGGAGTCGAAGGTCGCCCCGAGACGGCGGATCACGCCGCGCTCACTGAGCGCACGCACGCGGCGAAAAACTTCCTCCTCCTCCAGCCCGCAGTATGCGCCTATGACGGCATAGGGTCGGGGCGCCAAGGGAAAGGACGTCTGGATAAGGTCCAGAATGCGGCGGTCCGCATCGTCCAACAGCGCATCTTCCGGCGCATCCGGGGGTGCCGCGGTCGGCGGACGCGCGGACATCACAGGCCTCCGCAGGGGCGGGCTTCAGTCGCGGCCGAGCACGCCGGCTGCCAGGCGCAGAGCGGTTCTTCGGCCATGTGGTCGCCTGTCAGGCTGTAGGCCCTGGCTCGGCAGCCGCCGCAAACCCTGTGGTATTCGCAACGGCCGCATTTGCCCTTATAGTTGCCTCGGTCGCGAAATTCCAGAAAATGCTTCGAAGAACGCCATATCCCCGGAAAAGGTGCGGCGCGGACATTGCCGCAGTCCAGTTCCAGGTATCCGCAGGGCTGCACCTGTCCGGTGTGGCTGATGAAACAGAAGCCCGTCCCGCCCAGGCAGCCTCTGCTTACGGCGTCCAAGCCGAAATTGTCGAAATTGACTTCCAGGCCTTCGGCGCGTGCTCTCTGTCGCATGATGCGGTAATAGTGCGGAGCGCAGGTAGCTTTGAGGCTCATGCCCGCTTCTTTGCGGAAATCATAGAACCAGTTGAGCGTTTCCTCGTATTCGGCCGCGGAGATAACCTCGTCGCTCAGGTTCGAGGCCCGGCCCATGGGGACCAGAAGGAAGATGTGCCAAGCGGCCGCGCCCAGATTCCGCGCCTGTTCAAAAATATCCCGGAAGAAATGCAGGTTGCTTTTGGTCACCGTGCTGTTAATCTGGAATTCGACCCCCTGTTTTTTCAAGTGTTCAATGCCGCGCAGGGCGGCATCAAAGGCACCGGGCACGCCGCGCAGGGCATCGTGGCTCGTCGCGTCCGGGCCGTCCAGGGAAACGGAGCAGCGCGCGATGCCGCAGGCGTTGATTTGCCGGGCGGCTTCAGCATCGACAAGGGTTCCGTTGGGGGCCATGACGCAACGCAGACCCGCGGCGCGGGCATATTCCGCCAGTTCAAAAACATCGGGACGCAGTAGAGGTTCTCCGCCGGTAAAAATGATGATGGGGCTGCCGCATTCCGTAAAGCTTTCGATAAGCGTCTTGGCTTCTTCCGTTGTCAATTCGCCCGGATAGGCTTCAGGGTGAGCCTCGGCGCGACAGTGCCGGCAGGCCAAGTTGCAGGAGCGGGTGAGTTCCCAGGCGACAAGGCGCAACGGGGGTGTGCCGTGCCCGTGTTTTTCGGGGGCCGGGTGTGCCGTCACAGGAGGCCCTTTTGCAGGAGGTCGCGCGTGAAATAGCTGACGATCAGGTCCGCGCCGGCCCGGCGTATGCCGATCAGGGATTCCAGAGCAGCGGCATCTTCGTCTATGCGTCCGAGTTCCCCGGCGGATTTGATCAGCGTGTATTCGCCGCTCACCTGATAGGCGGCCAGGGAAGCGTCAAAGGTGTCGCGCGCTTCGCGGATTATGTCCAGAAAGGGTCCGGCCGGTTTGACCATGACGATGTCCGCCCCCTCTTCCAGGTCTGCCGCGATCTCGCGCAGTGCTTCGCGCCGGTTGGCAGGGTCCATCTGGTAGCTTTTGCGGTCGCCGAAGCGCGGGGCTGAACCGGCGGCTTCCCGGAAGGGGCCGTAGTAGGCGGAAGCGTACTTGGCCGCATAGGACATGACGGGCAGGGAGGTAAAGCCGTTCTCGTCAAGGGCGTTGCGGATCACGCCGATGCGACCGTCCATCATGTCGGAGGGAGCGACCATGTCCGCGCCCGCCTCGGCGTGGGAGAGGGCGGCGCGGGCCAGAAGCTCCAGAGAGGGGTCGTTGAGCACCGAGCCGTTTTCGTCCACAAGTCCGCAGTGTCCGTGGTCCGTATACTCGCAGAGGCAGACGTCGGTGATGACGAAGAGGCCGGGAACCTTGTTCTTCAGCGTTTTGACGGCCTTCTGCACGATGCCGTTCCCGGCGTAAGCCCCGCTGCCGACGGCGTCTTTTTTTTCGGGAATGCCGAAGATAAGGCAGGACGCGACCCCTAGAGCCGCGTCCGCCGCCGCGGCTGCGACTAGACCGCCCAACGCGTACCGGAATTGCCCCGGCATGGCGGCTATGGGTGTTTTTTCCGGCACATCCGCGCCTTCCTGTACGAAATAAGGCATGATCAACTGCGACGGATGCAGGCGTGTTTCCCTGATCATCTCCCGCAGCGCGCGCGTAGAGCGCAGCCTTCTCCCTCTGTGAAGCATAAGCTTTTCCTTTTCCCGCAAAGGTTGCCTTGTTGTGGCTTTATAGCAGAATCCGCGTACCGCGTCCACTGCGGCAAAGCGGATCGGCCGAAGGGCGTGCCGTATGAAGCGGCCGGCTCACCTTGTTCCGGACACTTTTCGGCTTTTGGGTTTCAGAGTATTTCAACATTGAAAATGCTCAGGCGGCACAGACCGCCCCAGAATATTTTTTTTGGACAAAGGGCTGCTTTTTGACGTATGCGCTCCGGCGAAAGGAGCGGGACTTTGCGGATTTACAGATTTCCGCATGGAAATCCGAAGGGTTCAGAAGGACAAGACAAGAAGCGCAACGGATTACGGCATACGCCGCCTGAGCATTTTCATTTTTACAATGCTCTGAAACTGCGTTTTTGAGTAGTGCACGGCAGTAGGTTGCCGGGAGGTTTTATGGCGCGGTATAATACGGAAATGTTCTGTCGTTTTGTATACAACCCCGAGTTGTCATATGATGATCTTCTGGCTTTTGAGGCGTCTTTGAAACTCGGGTTGACCGGGATACTCCGCGATTACGGCGGCGAATTTATTCACTTTGAGGAAACAGGCGATGCCATGCGTTTGCAGTGCGTTTTTGCTGGCCATGACGAGGACCTGTTTCACGCCCTGTGCGACCGGATCGCGCCGTTGACGGACGGTAGGGTGGAAGCGGGCATACTGTTTGTGGACAAGGATTTGGCGTTGCTGCATATCTACTCTCTACACGACAGTGCATGGCGGGAGTGTTGCGTGCGCATGCCCGACCCCGGACCGTTGACGCGGGCCATGGCGGACAGGGACCTAGGAGCCTGTCGGACTTTGCCTTAAAATATTTATAACATACTGAAATTATTATATACGGCTTTCATTGATCGGATTTGCTATATATAAAAATATCAGTATGTTACAGAAAATAC
>JAISRC010000104.1 GCA_031273845.1 Desulfovibrio sp. | reverse complement strand
AAGCCGTATATAATAATTTCAGTATGTTATAAATATTTTAAGGCAAAGTCCGACAGGCTCCTAGAGCATTTTACGCTTGAGATTGTCGCTTGCGGCGGGCAAAGCCCGCCTGCTCCAATCTCGCTGCGCGGGTTTGCAGGTAAACCCGCGCAGGTCGGTTTATACAATTTCAAAGTCAAAATGCTCTAAAGCAATTTGATTTTGAGACGCCTTCTCCGGCGCTTAGAGCGTTTCAAAATTGAGAGTGCTCTAAGGTTCAACATTTTTTTCTGTCGCATCGGCAAATGTTGTTGTGCTCAGGAAGGGATGGGTCCGGACATGAACTTTTCAATTTTGAAACGCTTCAGGGCGCCGAGGGAATCAGGCAAAGACCCGCCCCCGGAGGCAACCCGCACATGAGGTTGGCGCAGGCCACCGCCTGTCCGGACGCCCCGCGGCAAAGATTGTCTATGCAGGTGACTATGATCAGCCGCCCCGCCCGTTCGTCCTTCACCAGCCCTATGTCGCAGTACATGGAACCGCGCACGGAGCGCAGATCCGGCAACACACCCTCGGGCAACAGACGCACAAATTCATGGCCCGCATATGCTTCCACATACAGGGAGCGGATTTCCCGCAAGGGCATGTTCCGATCCTTGAGACCGGCGTAAAGGGTGGACAGAATGCCCCGGTTGACGGGCAACAAATGAGGGCTGAACGATACGGTCAGAGGCCTGCCCGCGATGCACGACAATTCCTGCTCGATTTCCGGCGTATGCCTGTGCGCGGCCAAACTGTAAGCTTTGAAATTGTCGGAAACCTCGCAGAACAGGGAGCCGACCCTAGCTTCGCGCCCGGCGCCGCTGACTCCGGACTTGGCATCTATGATCAGCGAAGATTCGTCCACAACAGCGTTTTTCAGGACCGGATAAAGACCGAGCACCGCCCCCGTGGGGTAGCAACCGGGGTTTGCCGCCAACCGCGCCGCGCCCAGTTCCGCGCCGTGCAGTTCGGGCAGGCCGTAAACGGCCTCAAGCAGGAGGCCGGTCTCGCCGTGCTCCGTCTTGTACCAGACTTCATAAACTTTCGGATCGCGCAGACGGAAATCCGCCGAAAGATCAACCACGCGCAGACCCCGGCGCAGCATATCCGCCGCGACCGACATGGAGGCCCCGTGCGGAAGCGCGAGAAAAACCAGATCGCAGGAGCGGGCCAGATCCTCCGGGTCGGCCCCGGTAACGGGCAGTTTCCCCGCAGCCGTACCGAGCAGAAAGGGATGCAGCTCCGCCAGACTGCGGCCGTTCTCCTTGCGCGAGGTCGCGCGCTCCAGGGACATGAAAGGATGCGCAACAAGGATGCGCGCCAGTTCCATGCCCGTGTACCCGGTCGCGCCGACCAGTCCGACCCGTATCTTCCCGCTCTTGCCGACCGTCATGCCCGGACTCACGTCTTTTTGATGACAAATTTCAGGCGCAGTTCGTAAAGCAGGCCGTCCAGCAAGCGCTTTTCTTCCTCGTCCAGGCCGTTCTCCACCTTGTCCTTGAGCATGGACAGGGTATCTATGACGTGCCGGGCCATCTCCTGATTTTCCTGCAGCGCTCCCGTGGCCGGATCAGGCACTTCCCCCAGATTCACAAGCACGGAAGACGCCATGGAAAGCACAAAGGTGGAAAAGGTGGGGATGGGCATGCCGCCGCGCTCTTCGCTCATAAAGTCTCCCTATTTAATTGCCGGATAAAAATTGCGTCCTGCAATTTCTATCCGCCGGCTACGGCGGGAACGCGGTCCCGCCTTGCCTCTCGAAATGCTTCGCATTTCGGCGCGACGTCCTGTCCCCCATGCCGATTACAAGTTAAATTTAACGTATTGTTGATTCGGATTTGGAATCAGCCGGCAGGAACCGCGTCTGATGCTGATTCAGATACTATTCCGGCATATCTTCGTCAAGCGCCTTCCGGTAGGCGTCCAAGGCCTGTTCCAGGCAGTCGCGGCAACCGAGATAGCCGCCGAGATCCTGATACGAACGCGCAAGGGCATAGAGACCGGCCGCCAGATCCGCGTAATCAACATAGCCCATGTGGCCGATGCGCAGTATGCGGTCCTTGAATTCGCCGTCCTGCCCGCCGGCCATGACGACGCCGTAGTTTTTCTCGGCAGCCGCCAGCAGCGGCGCGGACTCCATGCCGGGGGGCAAAAGAATCGAAGTCAGACCCCAAGCATAGTCTTCCGGGGCGAAAAGCGTCAGACCCAAGGCCTTGACACCGGCGCGGGCCATCCGGGCAAGCGCATGCTGCTTGCGGTAAATATTGTCCAGCCCGGCGACATGCAGCAGGCGCAGACTCTCGCGCAACCCGGCCAGCAGGCTCACAGGCGACGTAAAATGCGTCTGGCCCTTGGCGTTGGAGGCGAATTCCGCCGGCAGGTCGAAATAGGCGTCGCCGGACCCGATCTCCTCCGACCTCCGCCGGGCGCGCGGCGACAGGGCGATCAGGGCCAGCCCCGGTGGGAGCATCAGCCCTTTCTGCGACCCTGTGAGCAGACAATCTATGCCCCAGGCGTCCATCGGGCAGGGCATCACGGACACGGCGGAAATGCCGTCCACCACCAGGAGGGCGCGGCTTTCCCGGACGACCGCGGCAATGTCCCCTACCGGATGCCGGACTCCCGTAGAGGTTTCCGAGTGCTGCACCAGTACCCCGGCGATTTCACCGTCCCAGTCCAAGGCTTCGGCCACCTGCCCTGCCGTGACGGCGCGCCCCAGCTCCACCGTGAGTATGACGGGGTTCAGCCCGTGCGCCAGAGAAATTTCCGTCCAGCGCCGGCCGAAGTACCCGCCTTCCACAACCAGCACCTTCTCGCCGGGCGTAAACAATCCGTGTACGGCCGCTGTCATCGCCCCCGTGCCGGAAGCACTGAGGGGCAGCACGGGCGCGGAGGTGCCGAAAAGTGCGCCCAGGTCCCGGCCTATTGCGTCCATCATATCCCTGAAAGCGGCCTTGCGGTGGTGAATCATGTCCGCGGCCATGGCCAGACGCACGCTCTCCGGCAGGGGCGTAGGTCCCGGAGTCAGAAGACGTTGCTTGTGCAGCACGGCGGGTCCTCGCTTCAGGCAGGCGGCGCTACCGGTTCCAAGGATCCGGCCCGTCAACGGCCTCGGCGTCGTCCACAAAAGACGCCTCGTCCTCAAACTGACCGTCATCCGCGAAAGGTGCGTCGCCGGCCGGCCGCGCATCGCTTCTGAAACGCATGTCCCCTTCCGCCGGGCCGGGGCGTCCGGGCGTATTCTTCGGATAAATAAACACCCGGCGCTGCAAGCCTTCACCCTTGCTGCGGGTGAGCACATCCGGGTCGTTCTCCAGAGCCAGATGAACAATACGCCGCTGGTAAGCGCTCAGGGGACGGGTGGACTGCGCGCGCCGCCCTGTCTTGGCCCTTTCCGCCAGCACGACGGCCAATTCCCTGAGTCTGTCCTCTCGGCGTTCGTGGTAGTGCCCGGCGTCAATCTGCAGACGCAACGCGGCGCCCAGTTTCCGGGCGACGATGCGCCCGGCCAGATACTGCAGGGCGGCCAGGGTCTGGCCCTCCCGACCGACGAGAAGCCCGGCTGCCTCGCCGCAGTCAAGCGCGGCTCGCACCCGGCGTTCGCCTATTTCCACGCTGCAGGGCACTTCGCCGACGATGGGCGCGGCCAGACCGACGACCACGGAACGCACAAGGTCCGAAAGGACTTCCGGATCGGCGCTCGCCGCATCATAGACGGGCATATCGCCCCATGCGCCGGATTCCCCCGCCCTGTCCGCGCCGGGCCTGTCTGTTCGGGGGGCATCTTGCCGGGGACCGTCTTGCCGGCCGGCGTCTTGTCGGGGACCGTCCGCGCCGGGTCTGCCTGCCCTGCCCGTCCGGGGCCTGTCCGCTCCGCTTTTGCCCGCGCCGCGTTCGGCGGGCCGCGGGGCGTGCGGACGCCGGTCATCCCGGCCTGCGGCTTTCCCTGCGTTCGGGATGAGTTCCGTCTTCAGCGGAGGGAGGCCGCCGGCCGACGCACCCTCCTCTTCAAGCATAGAGGACAAGGTTTCGGCCACATGCATGCGTGCCGCCCGTATTTCGGCCTTTTTTACGCCCACCAGACCGAAAATGCCGCTCTTGGCGTCGTTGACGATTTCTATTTCCAGTTTCTCCCGCGGCACGCCGAAGTGGCCGCATGCTTCCATAATAGCTTCATCCAGGGTTTTCCCCTGAAAATTTTTGAACTTGTTCATATCTTGAGCCTCAAAAAATCCCGCATGCTCAAGCGGGGAAGGGCGAAGTATCAGGCCGCTCAGGCGCGGCGAAGCTGCCACCATTGTTGTCCGATGGAAATCACGTTGTTTACCAGCCAGTAGACCACAAGGCCGGCGGGGAAGTTGAGGAAAAGCAGGGTAAAAATCAGGGGCATGAACATCATGATCTTCGCCTGTGTAGGGTCGGCCGAGGACGGACTCAATTTCTGCTGCAAAAACATGGTCGCACCCATGACCAGCGGGGTGATCAGCCAAGGATCCGGGGAGGCCAGGTCCGCAAGCCAAGGCGTGTCGGTAAAGGGCAGGGTCGCAATAAAGGGCGCGTGACGCAGTTCTATGGCGTTCAGCAAGCCCTGGTAAAGTCCGAAAAAGACGGGTATCTGCACGACTATGGGCAGACAGCCGCCGGCGGGGCTGACCTTGTAGGTCTTGTAAAGCTGCATGACCTCGCGGTTCATGGCTTCCTTGTCGTCCTTGTGCTTTTCCCGGATTTTCACAAGCATGGGCTGCAGTTTCTTCATCTGGTTCATGGACTTATAGCTTTTCTGAGACAGGGGCCAAAAAATGAGCTTGATGATCACGGTCATCAGGATGACGGCCGCGCCGTAGTTGTGCGTATAGCCGTTGAGAAAGACCAGCAGACGAACCAGGGGGCGGGCGATGACGGAAAAGAAGCCGTAGTCCAGGGCCTTGACCATGTTGTTGGGTGTGGCGGCGAGTTGTCCGCTTTCCTTGGGGCCGATGAAGTAGGCGCTTTGCAACATGACCTCTTCCCCGGCGGGGAGGACGACCCCGGTTTTTCCGATCAGCACGTGGTAGACGTTGCCGATCAGCCGCCCCTTGGCTCCGGCCGCCGGATCGTCCATACTGACTGCCCCCAGGAAATAGTTGTTCATGACTCCCATCCAAGATACCCCGTTGCGGACCGGCGTTCCCTTGGCGAGGTCCGCGGGCGCGTTTTCCTCGTCGAAACTGTCGCCTTCCAGCCAAGCGATGCGCGTGGGGTTGTACTGGCTCTCCTCCGGTACCGGCGGCGTGCCGCCGAGCACAGCGTGGCGCAGGGAGGAAAACACGGAAACCTTGGGGTCCGTATCCAGGGACGACGCGCCGAAGGTAAAGGCCGCGTTCACCTTTCTCTGCCGGGGAGAAGAAAGGAACAAGCGCTCGGAAATCACATAGTCCGAGGCGGAAAAGGCGAGTTCGCGCCGCAGGGCCACTCCGTCTATCTCGGCCGTGAAGGTCAGAACGCCGCTTTCGCCGTCCGCAAGATTCAGATCATCGCCTTTCAGGGTCCATTCCGGCCCGTTCCAGGTGACCAGCCCGTCCAGCAGAATGCCGAAAGGCGCCTGAGCCGCCGCCTGCCCGCTGACCATTTCCACCTGGGAAGCGGACTCCCCGATGCCGGTCCGGTACTGTTTCAGGACAAAGCGGCGCAGGATGCCGCCGTTGCCGTGCAGCACGGCCCTGTACAGCGGGGTTTCCACGCTGACCGCGCGGCCCGGGGAGGCCGAAACAGCGGGAGCGGGGCCGGAACCGGCAAAGTCCGCCGCCCCTCCCCCCGCGGCGTCCGCCCCGGGGGATTCACCGGAAACGGCGGAAGGCACGGTCGCCTTGACAGGCGCACGCTCCTCCGGAATCCAGCCCATCTTGTACGAAAGGAAATTCCAGCCTAAAAAGATGACTATGCAAATTCCTATGGCCAGCGCCAGACGTTTATTGTCCATATATGTCTCTGAAACGGATGCGGTGAGAAGGATGAGGAGGAACGGGGTCGAAACCGCCGCGGCTCGCCGGGCTGCAGCGCAACAGACGGCGCAAGGCCAGCAGCCCCCCCCGGAGCACCCCGTGAGTCATGACCGCCTCCAGGGCATAGGCGGAGCATGAGGGATAAAAGCGGCAGCAGGGAGGAAGCAGGGGGGCCAAAAAAAAACGATAGAAGCGGACGGGCAGCACGGCAATGCGCCGCGCCGGCGGAATGCGCGTGGAGGCGGCGGGGTTCATCCGGGAACCTTCAGGACTTTTCGGCGCACAGGGGAAGAACAGAGCAGGGGGAGCAACTCCGCGCGCACGTCTCCGAGGGCCGGCACACGCGGGTCAAAGCCCCGCCTGACCGTGACGACGTAATCGCGGCCGGGGGGAATCCCCTCCTGATCCAGGCGGAAACATTCGCGGACCAGCCTGCGCGTCCGGTTGCGCCATACGGCGGACCCGCTTTTTTTACGGGTCACGGCCAGACCCAGACGCCAAGGCAAAGCAACATCTTCCCTTTGCCGCACAAAGAGCACGAAAGAGGGCGAGAACAGACGGCGGCCGGCGTCATAGCAGAGCGTGAAATCTTTTCTTTCGGTCAGCCTGTGTTCGCGGGCGAAAGTCAAACGGTTAATTTTTTACGCCCCTTGGCACGCCGGCGCCGCAAAATTTCGCGTCCCGCCGCCGTGCTCATGCGCGCGCGGAAGCCATGCACCCGCTTGCGCTTGATCTGGCTGGGGTTATATGTTCTTTTCATAAATTTCTCCTTCAAGGCAATCTGATTTTAAGGCGCGCTCTCCGGCGCTTACGGCGTGAACGAATTTCACCGACGCCTCGGGGACGGGCGGCGGGCTTCGCGCTTTTTCGCCGCCGGCGCATCCGCACTTTGAAATACTTGGAAAAAGACGGAAGAGCCGTTAAAAAAAGAAAAAAAATTTTATACCCGGCGGCGCTTCGCGTCAAGCGCTTTTCACGCGCGGATTTTCTTTCCGCAAACAGTGATGCCGCACTGGACTTGCATGTTTGATTGTTCTATACTGCGGAGTCATAAAGGAGTCCTTTAGTGTTTTACAGGGGTCAGACAGTGGTCTACCCGGCTCAGGGGCCGGGAGTGATCGAAGAGCTGGAACTCCGGGAAATCGGGGGCCGTGAGACGGAATTTTACGTCATCCGCATTCTCACGGGCAACACCAGAGTCATGGTCCCCGTAAGCAACGCCGTGAGCGCCGGATTGCGCGTCCCCTGCACCCCCGAGGAAGCCTGCGCCGCCCTCGCCGCCCTGCAGGACCGCAGCCCACACACAGGCAATTGCGGACAGAACTGGAACCGGCGATACCGGGAGTATACGGAGCGGCTGAAAAGCCCTTCCCTGTCGGAAGTCTGCGGCGTCCTCAGAGAACTGTTCCTGCTCAGCGGGAAAAAGGAACTTTCCTTCGGCGAACGCAGGCTGCAGGAGCAGGCCATGAGTCTTGTGGCCACGGAACTCGCCTGCGTGCTGAAAAAAGACGTTCATGAGATCAGATCGTCCATCGAAAATTTTTTCGTCGATGTTACGTCTAAAGCAATTTGATTGTGAGACGCCTCCACCGGCGCTTAACGGCGAAACGCGCCTTCACCTGCGGGGCGGGCTGCGGCGCTTCGCGTTCACGCCGCCTGAGCATTTTCAACTTTGAAATGCTCTGAGCAATGTGACTTTCCTACATGCTATTAAGTTATAGCTTGTGAAACGCTTCAAGGAAAAAAGAAGCCGAACCCCCTTGCCATGCGCTTTGACTTCGGCTAGAGAGCGGGAATCCGCGTGAGCGGAAACCCGAGAAAACACACTGCAGCGCCGGAAAGCGCCGAAACTTCGTATTCCCCCCGCCCGCACAGGAAATGTCCCGCTTCGCCCGGCGCGGGACGCAGGGTTGAGGGACGTTCTTCGGCGGGATTCGCGCGCCGTGCCCCAGCCTCACCTTGTCTATGCGAAAAACAACCCTCCCCCCGCCCCGGGAACCCCTTGAGGAAAGCATGAATTTATCCGAACTCAAGACTCAGTCCATGTCGGAACTTATGGTCCTTGCCGAGTCGTTCAATGTGGAAAATGCCAGTTCCATGCGCAAGCAGGAGCTGATTTTCGCGCTGTTGCAGAACTGTGCCTCCCAGAACGGCGCCATTTACGGCGACGGAGTGCTGGAAATACTGCCGGACGGCTTCGGTTTTCTGCGCTCCCCCCTGTACAGCTATATGCCCGGCCCGGACGACATCTACGTTTCCCCCTCGCAGATCAGGCGCTTCGGCCTGCGCAAGGGAGACATCGTTTCCGGGCAGATCCGCCCGCCCAAGGAAGGGGAACGCTATTTCGCGCTGCTGAAAGTGAACGAGATCGGTCTTGAGCCGCCGGCCAACGCCAAAAACCTGGTGCTTTTCGACAACCTGACTCCCCTCTTCCCCGACCGCAGGCTGACCATGGAAAACGGGGAAAAGGCCTATTCCGGCCGGGTTATAGACCTCATGGCCCCGGTCGGCTGCGGACAGCGCGGCATCATCGTGGCCCCTCCGCGCACGGGCAAAACCATACTCCTCCAGTCCCTGGCCAATGCCGTCAACGCCAACAACCCGGAGGTCTACCTCATCGTCCTGCTCATAGACGAACGCCCGGAAGAAGTTACGGACATGGAACGCACGGTCAAAACCGCCGAGGTCATCTCCTCAACCTTCGACGAGCCGCCCCAACGCCACGTGCAGGTCTGTGAAATGGTTCTGGAAAAAGCCAAACGCCTTGTGGAGCGCAAGCGCGATGTGGTCATCCTGCTGGATTCCCTGACCCGCCTCGGCCGCGCCTACAACGCCGTCACCCCTTCTTCCGGCCGGGTGCTCACCGGCGGACTGGATGCCAACGCCCTGCAGCGCCCCAAGCGTTTTTTCGGCGCGGCACGCAATATAGAGGAAGGCGGAAGCCTGACCATCATCGCCACCGCCCTCATAGACACCGGGTCGCGCATGGACGAGGTCATCTTTGAAGAATTCAAGGGCACCGGCAACATGGAAATCTACCTTGACCGCCATCTGGCGGAAAAGCGCGTCTTCCCGGCCATGGACATCAACCGTAGCGGCACGCGCAAGGAAGAACTGCTGCTGCATGAAGATGTGCTGAACCGCGTCTGGATTCTGCGCAAAATATTGGCCTCCATGCCTCCCATCGACAGCATGGAATTTCTGCTGGACAAGATGCGCGGCACCAAAAACAACGCGGAATTCCTGAACGTCATGAACAAGTGATGCCGATCCGGCGCTTTTGCGCGCCCCGGACATCGGAACATTGCAAAATTGAAAAATTTACTTTTCAATACGCATATCACCAATTCCGATAACACGCCTTGACAGGACTGCCATGCCGGATACTCAGGCGGATTCAGCTTCTCTCCTCGCCCTTTTGCGCGAATGCGCAGCCGACGCCGGCCGCATGGAACGGGACGCCCTGGACGCCCTGCACACGCGCAAGGACAGCGCCCGGTACCGCGCCCTGATGGAAGAAAGGGCGAAGTCCCTTATCGTCCTTGAAGCGCAGGCCGCCCCCCTGCTCGGCACCCTGCCCGAGGCCGCGCGCGGAAAAACGCGCTCCGCCCTGCGCGCCTTTGCCGACGGCGCGCGCACGGCACTGGATCTGGGCTCCGTATTTTATATGTCCGCCCTGCTCTATCGCGACGATCACAGGGCGGGGGAACCCGACAAGTTGCGGACGCTCCTTGCCGGACTGGAGAACGATCCGCAATGAACGGCGCCCGGTTCACCACATCTGCAATGCTCTTCGCGTTCCTCGCGTTTGCCGCATCTGTCTTTTTTCTCCCCGCCGCGCACGCCGCCGACGCCCCGCCCGCGCCGGTCGACGCGGGAAAACTGCCCACGGAAATGCCGGGCTACTCCGTGGACGACCTGCGCAGACTCTCCGACATCGTGACCCGCACCGGCCTGGATACGGACAAGATCCCGGCGCTGTTCAGGCCGAGTTTCCTTTCCATTTCCGATGCCGATCTTTCCATGGACAACGACGACATCGTCTTTGTCGTCCACTACCCGGATGATCTGGTGCGCATCTATCCGAGACGCGTGCTGGTCTGGCACGAGGCCGTGAACGACACACTGCCCGACCCGTCGGGCCTGCTCCCCGCGCCTCCCCTGCCCGGCGAAGAAGAAAAGGAAGGGATCATCCACACCATCAGCTATTCGCCGCTGACGGGGTCGGTGGTAGGCTTCCGCTCCATGGCCGGCAGATATCCTTCCTCCTTCGGCCTGTCCGGCATTCTGCTCAACGGCAATTCCGTGCTGTACGACCGCATCAGCCGCAGTCTCTGGGTGCAGCTTATGGCCGTATGCATCGAAGGGCCTTTCCGGGGCAAGCGCCTGCAGCGCATTCCCGTCCTTTCCGCCCGCTGGAAAGGCGTCAAGCAGCGTTACGGGGGTCTGGACTCCAAATTCAAGGGCCGGGCGGAGGTGCTTTCCCGCTCCACCGGCTTCAGGCGTTCTTACGGCAAAGACCCCTACGGCAGTTATGGCCGCAGGGACACATACTACGACGACACCCTCCTGCCTTTTCCCGTGGATTTCATAGACACCAGACTGCACCCGAAAAAACGCATTCTCGGCCTGGAAGTGGAAGAGGCTTTCGGCGCGGTGGTCAAGGACGAAGTGCGCAAGGAGCGGGTGATCAACTTCAGTCTGGGCAACGTGCCCATGGTCGCCTTTCATGACCGGGAGATGGACGCCGTGCGCGTTTTCGAGCGCGGCCTGCCCGACCTTGGAGAGCCGTTACGTTTCACCGTGTTTGAAGACCGTATCGTGGACGAGCAGAGCAAAAGCCACTGGCTGCCGGATGGCGACTGCGTATACGGGCGTTTCCGTGACCGGACGCTGAAACCCGTGCTCGCCGTTGACTCCATGTGGTTCGCATGGGCGTCCTTTTACCGGAGAAGCCGGATAATCCCCGGCGACGAATTCCGCGAATGAATCGACTGTTCAACGTACAGCGCAGGTTGGGGAAACCCTCCGCACGCGCCGCCGGGAGATCGGAATGGGTCAATCCGCAACGCCCGACGACCTGAACGCGCAACGAAAATCCTCCGCCTATGAAAGAACTGTGGCGGACTTCCTGCGCAAGGAAGGTGGCCTTTTCGCGCTGCTGACGGACGACCAGTCCTTCGTGAAGCTTTTCCGTTCCGTGTTGACCGGCAGACTGGGCTTTGCGGCGGACAGCACGCTCCTCGTCATGCAGGAAATGGACAAACTGTTCAAAACCATCATGGACAGGGAAGCCGACGGTTGCCGGACCTTTGTGCTTATTGAGCGGCTGTTCCGCGGCCGGGACATGACTCCCAAGGTCCGGGAGATCAAGACGAGCTTCCCCCGCTCGCCTGTCCTGGTGCTCACGACGGATGTGGAACGCAACCGTATCGTGTATCTGCACGAAGTCGGGGCGGACAATTTTATCGCCAAACCCGTGTCCTCGGACACCCTTGTGGAAAAGACGGCCTTTACCCCAATACTGTTCATTTAACAATGATTGGTCTTGGTTGGAACTTGCAGTGAAGGGGTTGTCCTCGGTGCCTTACAGGGAAATTGCTCATTTTGCGCTTTACCCCTCGCGGATTCAGCTTG
>JAISRC010000027.1 GCA_031273845.1 Desulfovibrio sp. | reverse complement strand
GCCATGATCGCCATGATGGCGGCGCTGATCCTGGTGGGCTTCGGCGGCTCCAATCTTCTGAAAGATTACGCGATCAACGCCGTCCGCTATGTGCTGGCGGTCGCGTTCAAGCTCTTTGTCATGCAGTTGGTGCTCGGCGTGGGCGTCGCCTTCATCGAATCCTTTGATACGGCTGCGGCGGAATTGCAGGATATTTTCGTGGTGATCGGCGCGTCGGTCGTGCTGCTGGCCCTGGTCAAAGCCTTGCCCGATGTGGTTTCCGGCATCATCAACGGTTCCCATGTCGGCGGGGGCAATCTCCTGGGCGCTGCCGCCGCCGTGGGCGGCGGGGCTGCGGCTGCGGGCGCTCTGGCGATGGGCGGGCTGCGCAATGTCCAGAACGTCCGTGACGCCGCGAAGATCGCGGACAGCGAAGGCAAAGGCGGTCTTTCCAAGGCGGCAAGCATGGCCGGAAACATGATGGGGTCGCGGCGCGACGCCAGGACAGCCGGGGAACGGTCGCTTTCCGACCGCGCCCGCTCGGAAATGAAAGAACGCCTTACCAGGGCGACTATGCCGGAAAACGGCAAGGAAGGTAGCTGATGGGACTTTTCAAACAACACGCGCCTGCGGAAGCGGGCGACAATCCCTATCTGAACGGACGGCGGGAATGGCTGGAACGCTACGGCTCGTATATCAGCCGGGCGGCGCAATGGCGCATGGCCGCGTTTCTCTGCCTCGTCATAGCGGGCGTTTCCATTACGGGCAACGTCATGCAGATGAATCAGGTCAAAACAATCCCCTATATTATCGAAGTGGACAGCCTGGGCAAGATCGGCACGGTCGCCAGAGCGGACAGCGCGAGCGCAACGCCGCGCCGATTGATCCAGGCGAACCTTGCCGACTGCATCACGGCATGGCGCACGGTGACGGCGGACGTGGAACTGCAACAAAAGCTCATTGATAAACTGTCCTTCTTCATGGCCGGGAGCGCCACGGGCGTGATGAAGGAATGGTATGAGGCCAACAACCCTTACGAGATCGCCAAGTCCGGCAAGCTGGTGCATGTGGAGATCAAGGGCCTGCCCCTGCCGGTCAGCCCCACCTCCTACCGGGTGGAATGGGTCGAAACCGTGCGCAGTCATGCGGGCGTCATGCTTGATTCCAATACCTACGAAGCCACGGCTACCATCCAGATCAACCCGCCCACAAGCGAAGCGGTGATTCTGCGCAATCCGGGCGGCGTCTACATCACGGCGTTGTCTGCGGGCAAGGTGGTCGGCGCTCCGTAGCAAAGGGTCTTTTTGCCCTCCGGCTGCGTCAGACTCGTTTTTTGTTCCGGTCATGGACAGCAAGAGTCCACTCCCTGCGCAAAAAATTTCGTCTTCCTTGCCGGAGAACAAAAATCCTCCTTTGCTGAAATATTATGAAACAAAAGGTGGTTAGCATGAAAATAATCCTGATGTGCCTCCATATTCTGTTCCTGGGCGCAAGCCCGGCCTTTGCCGCGTCTTCCCTTCCGCCCGCCGGGTATCCCCCGGCCCTGGCGGACGCGGCGACGCCGCATCTCGCGGTCACGCCTCCCCCCGGCAACCCCGTGATCGACTATATCAGCCCGGACGCCGTGCCCCTGACCGATACGGAAAAGCTGGCCCTGCGGCTTTCCGGCGACTGGTCGCGGCAGAACATTGATCCGGTGCTGACGCCTGGGGGCAAGATTCTGTACGTCCACGGCGCGGCCCTGCCTACCATTGTTGCCGTGCCGTATCAGGTCTGCGATGTGGAACTGGAACCGGGCGAACTGGTCAATGAAATTGTGGTGGGCGATTCCTCGCGCTGGCTGGTGGATACCGGCACAGCCGGAACAGGAGCGAAGGCCACGGCGCATATCTTCGTCAAGCCCATTGACGCGGGCCTGCAAACGTCCGCCGTTGTGACCACGGATCGCCGGGTCTACCACCTGCGTTTTGTCTCTCAACGCGAAGGGCATACCCCGTATGTGGGCTTCGCCTATTCCGACATGATCCGGCAGCGGCAATCTCTGCAACAGTCAAGAGAGGCCAGGGAACGCGAATGGAACACCGCCGCGATTGACGGTGTGACACGGGATTTGTCCTCCCTGAATTTTGCCTATGAAGTCCGGGGCAAAGCCCGCTGGAAGCCGGAACAGGTCTATGACGACGGCAGGCAGATTTTCATCCGTCTGCCCGCATCGGCGTCCTCCGGGGAAATGCCCGTGTTGCTGGTGCGCAAGTCCGGCAATGATGTGCTGGTGAACTACCGGGCGCGGGGAAAGACCCTGATTGTGGACGGCGTGTTTGATCGCCTTGTCCTGATTCTCGGCGTCGGCTCGGATCAGGAAAAAGTCGAGATCGTAAAGGGGGACAAAATGATGCGTATTCCGCTTGTTGCTTTGCTGTTGGCCGTAAGCCTCGCTTCCGGCTGCGCTCACAAGGGCCTGACCGGCTCCTATTACGGCGATCTGCCGCGAAACGGCGCTCCCGCGCTCATTGCCGCCGATGCCGTTTCCTGCCTCTCCGATCTGTATCCGCCCGGACGCACAACCCTTCGCCTGTTGGCCGCTGAAAAGGCGGACAACGCCTTTGCCGCGGCCCTGGAAAACGGCCTGCGGGCCAAAGGTTTCACGCTGCTGCCGGAAACGGCGGCGGAACAGGAAGATGCGGTTCTTGTGGCCTATACCCTGGATGTTTTGGAAAAGGACGCGGCGTATTACCTGCAACTGCGCCTGTCTGATGGAAAATCGGGCGGCAAGGCCATATCCAAGGCCTACACGGCGCAAGGAACGCCGGAAGCGGGCCGGAGCGCCACAGAACAGGCATTCACGCGCCCGCTGCTTGAGCGCATGGAACAAAAAGCCCGCCGTGTTTACGACTCGGCTGCGGACGCCGCTTCCGGCGTTCTGGAATAGGGGGGCGTCATGTCGAACAGCAATGCTCCCAACAGCCTGATCCTGCCGGAAGAAAAGAAGGTGACAGCCTTCAAACTAAACAAATGGCCGCTGTATGTGGTTTTGCTCGGCGGTCTGCTCCTGATCGGCATCCTGGTCTACAGCGT
>JAISRC010000103.1 GCA_031273845.1 Desulfovibrio sp. | reverse complement strand
AAAAGAGAGTTTTTGAACTGTTGCATATAAACCCAGACCGGCTGTAGCCAGTAACCAAATCCTTTTTTAACAATAATATTTATAAAATAGGGATGTTACGTCAAAAACAACCCGGAAGTACAGCTTAAATTATTTTCGTACTACAGGCCTGATATAAAAAAACAAAAATATTCTGTAAAATTGGTATATTATATCATGTTTTCCGGGAGAAAAGTGTCAAAGTTCGGCGGCATCGCAGTGCCGTCCGGCGCGTGGATTTGACCGAACCGGAAATAATGTGCAAATGTTCGCAACACTGCCGTGGATTCAACGCGGTGATGCGAAACTTGCTTTCGCCGTTAAGCGCCTGAGGAGGCATCTCAAAATCAAATTGCCTTAGAAGGACTCTTCGCAGCTACACTTCAGGAATTGAAAATTTCAACCCGCTAATTATGAATCATGAACTTTAAACATTGTATAAAAACTGGACAATCAACTGAGATAATACATTAAATCAAGGTTTCCCTTGGAATATCCTGCCCTCTATACCTCTAGATCTTCACCTTCAAAACGATACTGAAGTTTCCACTCACAGCCGGAGCAGGCGGTGGCGACTACTGCTCCGTTCCGTACAATTCCCAATTGAGCGGCAGCCAATGCCTCGACAAAGGAAAAGCATTCTTCCTGGCTCAGGAATACAACACTCTCGCGGGCTTTCATGGCGCGTATAAATTGTCGATGTGCCGCAAGGCGCTGGCCGGCGGAATCCCATCCATACTGATACCGTTCCGAGAAAGGATGGTCCAGATACCCGAATATGCCCCGCGCCCGGCATTGGAAGGACAATGCCAGATCATGCACGGCAAGGGAGTGCCCCTGGTTGTGGTAGCTGTCACCGTGCAGCATGGACTGCTGACTTATGGACAGCAACTTTTCGGTAAAAGGCGCCCTGCCTGCCCGGCCGAGCAAAAATTCCGGATCATAGTCGATTATGCCGCCGACAAAACCTTTGATACCGGCATCCTCCAATCCTTGTACCGCATAGACAGGGTTGCTGTGGAACGGAGACACGGCCAGACGGGAAACCGGCACCCCGGGGAGATTCTCCCTGAACCACTGCATCGAGCGCCGGACATCCAGCGCAACGGATTCCCGGTCGACGCCCCACCTCTGCGCGTGCTCGTGGCTATGGGAGAGAATGCTCCCTCCTGAAGCGTATATCGCGCGCAACAGGGCAAAATCCGCGGAGTTCAGGTCTTGCCCGGTTTTCAAGGCCACCGAAAACGGAACACCCTCCTCCAGGTAAAGCTCGAAAAGGTCGCGGCAGGAAGCTACAGCTTCATCGCAGTCAAGGCGCATTGTCGCCGCGCAGTCAGCGCCGCGGGGCGTCTGTTGCAGATACGGCAGGCAGGGCAGGTCTCCTGCCCGCCAATCCGAGAAAAAACGCTCGACGACTTGCCATTCCACGCTGTCGAGGGGACCGACGGGACGCGCGCACCACAGGATGGAAGCCTTGGGCAGATCCAGCAGGGTCAGATAGGGGCCGAGCGAATCCTCCCCTTGTTGCGTTTTCAGCGACATGGCCGCCAATGTCGCCGCCCCGTCCGCCGCGATGCCGCCCGCAACCCCGAAGTCTCCCCCTGCGCGCACGGCCCCGAAGCCGAGGTTGTTCCATTCGGCATAGTCATAACGGCAAAAGGCCCGGTCCCGGACGGGCGAGGCCGTGGCCAGGGGATGCCCGGTGTAGCTGATGCGGCCGGGACTTTCGTGGAACGGCTCGGTAAAGCAGTGTTCAGCCGAGGCAGCGCCCGGAGGAAGGGAGAGTTCCGGCGCGATGCGCAGGCCCGGAAGCGGGGCAAGGCGCGGTCCGGGGTCGCCGGTAAGCAGGATTTTGCCGCCTTTGCGGACGGCAGCGCGTACCGCTTCCGCCGAACATGCTCCGCAACCGGCGAACACGTTGAAAAAGCCCTTTGTTCCTGTTTCGGAGGGAACAGGCCCTTTCACCTGCCCGGCGGTAAAGGATCGGCATAAAGCGGCGGTGAGCAGCGTTGCGGCGGGGTTGTCGCCGGCGACAAGCACATGCGGAGCGCGGCTATGCATGGCGGTTCAATTTATCCGCATCGGGAACCGGACATCACGGCAATCGCCGCTCAGGCTTGTTCATTTTGTTGCGCGGCAAGCATGGCCCTGCGCAGGATGGCGTTGATTTTCGTCTGGTACCCTTTGCCCTGCGCCCGCAACCAGACCAGTACATCCGAGTCGATACGCACGGTGGTCATCTCTTTTCTCGGGCGATACATGGATTCCAAAGGGGGTATATCCGAATAGTCGATTTCGGAATCCGGCATGGCGCGCAACGCCGCCAACTCGGCCAGCTGTACGGCAGTCAAAGGCGGCGGGTTCGCCGGGTCAAACGCATACCGCGTAATAGGATTGTTTTTCTTTTTCATCGGCTTTTCTCGCTGAAATAATGCGGGTCACCCCGCCGTTCCGCCCGCGTTCGGTATATATTACGACAAGGATTTCCGGGGCGACCAGACCGATCACTTTCCAACGGTCTTCCTCAGCGTCATGTCCTTTATCGTATATTTCCTGTCGGGCCGGATCAAGAAATACGCGCACAGCGGTTTCAAAACTGACGCGGTGCTTGCGTTTGTTGATCACAGCCTTTTTCGTATCCCATTCAAATTGCATAACGTTTTTTTGTTATTACAAAAAAATTGTAACACTGCGCTCGCGAATCTGTCAATCGCATGCGCGCCGTTTGATTCAGGTCACGTTCCCGGCGTTGCCGGGGGAACAGGCCCTTTCACCTGCCCGGCGGTAAAGGATCGGCGTAAAGCGGCGGTGAGCAGCGTTGCGGCGGTGTTGCCGGAGAGAGAAAATATGCGCAAGAGACAGGTCGGCATAGGATATGCGCGCCTTATGCTTCCAGCGAAGCCGGACGTTTGGTCACGATGATGCCGATGGACGTGGCAACATAGTTATCCAGTTGTATTTTCAGGTGCGGCGAGCTTCTGTATGGCGGGAGATCAATATAGTCATCCGTGGGCAAAGCGCCGGCATTGAAATTATACGGCGCCACTGTATGCCCAAGCTCCCGCAGTTCTACTTCCAGGCGCTGCATATCACTCCTGCGGTATATACATAAACCGGGGGAATCAAGAGTATCGGCATCGGAAGAAAGATTGTATTCCGTGGTATGTACCGCCGTGCCGCCGGGTTTGAGACAGTGCATCGCGTTGCGGATAAAGGCTAGGAGCCTGTCGGACTTTGCCTTAAAATATTTATAACATACTGAAATTATTATATACGGCTTTCATTGATCGGATTTGCTATATATAAAAATATCAGTATGTTACAGAAAATAC
>JAISRC010000093.1 GCA_031273845.1 Desulfovibrio sp. | reverse complement strand
TAAGTATCCCCCCCAAACTGGCAGTTTCATCAGTAGTTGGCTTTATCAAAGGGAAGAGTGCCATTTATATCGCCCGCAATTTTTCCGGTAGGCGTCGAAATTTTACCGGTGAGAGTTTTTGGGCGCGAGGGTTTTATGTTTCAACTGTAGGGCTTGATGAAGAAGTGATTAAGAACTACATCAAACATCAGGAAACAGAAGACCAACGGCTCGACCAATTACAATTGTTATAGGTTGCCACCTTCAGGTGGCTCAAATATTCAAACCGCTTCGAGCGGTTCACGCTTTCTCAAGCCCCCGGCTTTGCCGGGGGTACCTGACTACACGTAGTTAATAATACATTGCATACGACCATGACACTCAGACAGCTTTAAGTCAAAATGCCACAGTTCATAACGGAGAGTCTAATCCAGCCCTATGGCTTCTTTAATCTTCTTTGCGGCGCGCTTCACCTTTTCCAGGGGACGCTGCTCGGTTGCGCGTTCAAACTCCCGCAGGATCTCAATTTGCTGGTCTGAAAGATGTGTGGGAGTAAGCACCTTGATTTCCACCAGCATGTCGCCGCGCCGCTTTTGCCCGGGATAGGGCAGGCCTTCGCCCGGCAGGCGCAGCAGAGAGCCGCTTTGAATGCCTGCGGGAATTTCAAGCGGCAACGGTCCGTCCAGGCCGGGCGCGTCGATTTTATGCCCCAGCGCAGCCTGCACAAAGGTGATTTCCTGAGAGCAGAGCAGATTTTGCCCCTCACGCTGGTAGCGCTTGTCCGGTTCCACGGACAGGACGACGTACAAATCGCCGGGCGGCCCGCCGTGCACGCCGGGTTCACCTTCACCGCGCACCCGCAGACGGGTGCCCGTATCCACGCCGGCCGGCACGCGCACGGCAAGCTCGCGCATCTCCGCGACAATGCCCTCGCCCTTGCATTTGGGGCAGGGCCTAGCAATCATCTGCCCGCTGCCCCTGCAAACGGGACACGGCATGGCGATCTGGAAAAAGCCCTGGGAACGGCGCACCTGTCCTGTGCCGTTGCACTGGCGACAGGTTTCCGGCTTGGTGCCGGGAGCTGCGCCGCTGCCCCTGCATTCGGAACAGGCGACGCGTTTTTGCAGGCGCAGGGTGATTTCATCGCCCTTGGCGGCCTGGGCGAAAGTGATGTTCAGATTGTAGCGCAGGTCATCGCCGGACATGGCGCGCGGCCCGCGGGAAGCATGGGAAAAACCAAAAAGATCGCCGAAAATATCGCTGAAATGAGCAAAAATGTCTTCGGTGGAGCCAAAGCCTCCGGCTCCGCTCCCCTGCACGCCGGCATGCCCGAAACGGTCGTAGCGCGCGCGCTTGCCCGCGTCACGCAACACGTCATAGGCTTCCGCGGCTTCCTTGAATTTATATTCAGCTTCGGCGTCGCCGGAGTTGTGATCAGGGTGATATTGCAAAGCCAGTTTTCTGTAGGCGCGCTTTATTTCGACTTCATCGGCGCTACGGCTTACGCCAAGCACTTCATAGTAATCTCGCTGATTCATGGGCTGTCGGCTGCTAACCTTCGGAAGACGACGGCGTCGAACCGTCCGGCAAGGGGGTGTACAGGCTCATGTCGCTCGGCAGTATTTTTCCAGCCGCTATTTCGCGCAGAGCGGTGACAACTTCTTTATTGCGCACGCCAAGAAGCGGCTCGTAGCCTTCGCGGTATTGGCGCACGCGTTTGATGGCCATTTGCACCAGCAAAAACCGGTTGTCCACGCGTTTCTGACAGTCTTCAACAGTAATACGGGCCATAGTGCCTCCATGCGGGCGTAAATAAATTTGTCCGGAGTATCGCGCGGACGCGTCAGGCCGCTTTCACGCCGTTAACGGCACGGGCCAGCCGCGACATTTTGCGGGCGGCCTTTCTCCGGTGCAGCGCGCCCTTGCGCGCGGCTTTGCCCAATACTGAAGCGGCTGCGGAAAGGGCGTCAGCGGCCTTTTCTCCATCTTTGCGCTGAATGGCGGCGCGCACTTCCTTGACGGCATTTTTCACGCGGCTTC
This sequence comes from Desulfovibrio sp., assembly GCA_031273845.1. Classification (GTDB taxonomy): domain Bacteria; phylum Desulfobacterota; class Desulfovibrionia; order Desulfovibrionales; family Desulfovibrionaceae; genus Frigididesulfovibrio. The sequence goes on along the minus strand of JAISRC010000093.1, from coordinate 1,263 downwards.
TGGCGGCGCGGTTGCGGGCGGCCCGCTCAAGGCTCTGTCTGTGACGTTTGACGGCTGATTTGTGATTTGCCACTGGCGATCTCCATACTGCTTATCTTGTCGCAACGAGTGCGTTGAAGAAAAGAATACTATAACCCGACATCGGAATTTGTCAATACCATGCCGGGGTATAGTTTCAACATTATTTCGGGAACCCGACAGACTGCACTATGACAATCTTATATTCCGCAGGCAGCTTCAAGTCCTTGCTTTCGAGCACGTCCACCCCCTGCGCTTTCACTACGTTGGCAAGCCCTGCCGAGGCGCAATAAAGGCCCACGTTCTGGAAAATCGCGCCCGCGTGCATTGGGCCGAATTTTTCGTCGGCCACGGCATAGACAAGCGTCAACGGCGCTTTGAAATTGCTTGTGACATTACGGTCAAGGGCCTTGACCAGAGCGTGCTTGGCCGGGTCGTAAAGCCATACGCCGTTCGCCATTGCCGCGTATATCCGCACCTGCTGCGAATTTCTGGCCGTGGGGGCGGTGTGGCGGCCGTCAGGACGGTTTACTCCAAACGCCGCCCAGAGCAGGTTGCTCAACTGCTGCGGGGCAATCGCGTCGTCCTTGAAAGCGCGCGAGCTTTTGCGCTCATTCAGGGCCTGCATCAGGGGCTTCCCCCCGCTTTTATCGGGCGCGGGCAGGAACAGAACGTCACCGGCGGCGTTGGCGGTCGCGGGAGAAAAAATTGCCAGGGCCGCAACGGCGGCCAGACACAAAAAAGCGTTCTTTACATAATTCATGCTCTACTCCTTTTGTCTACGATGTCTTTTGCACCGTTTTACGGCGACTGTAAAGTTTCTTTTTCAAACGGCAGGGTCGATCGGTTCTCCGAACCACGCATAATCCAAAATTGATCCCATAAAAAACCCGCCAGACTCCGTTTCCATGATTGTGGAAGTGGAGTCTGGCGGGGTAGATAAGATACTTGCCTACTGCGAAAGTTCAGCGGAAAGTAGCTTCACTTCCCCAAGCGACAGACCTGTCGCATCGGCAATGTCATCGACAGGCAGTTTTTTCAGCAGGAGCTTTCGCGCTACTTCTTTTTTCTCTTCCTGCCGTCCTTCCATGCGGCCCTTCTGCAATCCTGCCAACATTCCTTCATTTTTCCATTGTTCTGTCCATTCACCAATACGTTCAGCAAGCATGGTTTCGACCTCCTCAAGACTGTCCAGTACGGGCAAAATTTCACGGGTCAGGGGACGGTTCTGGAGCACCCTGATTG
>JAISRC010000089.1 GCA_031273845.1 Desulfovibrio sp. | reverse complement strand
CGTGACGGCCAAGCCGAGTCCGGTACCGGCGATCCCTCTGTTTTTGTTCTTGTCCAGTTGTTCAAAGGACTCGAACAGGCGCGGAAAATCTTCCTGTCTGATGCCGATGCCGGTATCCTCCACGGTGATGGACAGATACTCCCGCTCATTCTTTACCGTCCGCCGGAACCGGAGGCTCACATGCCCCTTGCGCGTGTATTTCACGGCGTTGGACACAAGATTCATGACGATCTGGCGCACTCGCCCCTCGTCGCCGTAAAGGAGGCGGGGCAGGTTTTCGTCAATTCCGCATTCAAGCCGTAAAGCCTTTTCGGCCGCGAAAAATTCCGTGATGGAGCGTATATTGTCGAACAGGGCAAACAGATTGTAGTGCGTCCGCACCAGTGTCATCTTTCCCGCTTCGATCTTGGAAAAATCCAGAATGTCGTTGATGATGTTCAGCAGGGACCCGGAAGTTTTTTTGATGCCGGCAAGGTATTCCCGTTGTGTTTCATCCAGGTTGTCGGTGCGCATCAGATCGGCTATGCCGATGATGGCGTTCATGGGGGTGCGGATCTCATGGCTCATGCTTGAGAGAAAGTCGCTCTTGGCCTGTGAGGCGACCTGTGCCTGCCGCGTCTGCACCTCCAGTTCCCTGGTGCGTTCGCGCACTTCAGCTTCCAGGCGCCTGCCGGTTTCGCGTTTCTGCACATGCAGCACGGTCAGCATGATCAAGACGCATACAAGCAAAAAAGAAATGCCGATCAGATAGGGCATGGTGCCGCGCGCCAGTTTGCCGCGGTAATCGAAAACCCGGCGCATCCAGCCGTCCGCTATGCCAGCCGTGTTTATAAGCGGCAGGGCTTTGTCGACAATAGCGCGCAACACCGCCTGATCCCGATTGAAACCGAAAAACGATCCGTATTCGTATTGAAAAAGCAGGTTTTCCCGAAAATTCGGGCGTTCGTAATAGTGCGTTGCGCCCAGCAGCAAATTGCGGCTGCCCATCAGGAGGTCTGCTTCGCCGTTCTCCAGAGCGTCAAAGCCGGCATCGGCGGAAGGGTAGTACACCGTATTGCCGTGATCGGGAAACCAGTCCAGAAACGCCCGTGCATGGGTCGTGTTCGAAAGCAGTCCGACCCGTAAGGACTCTATCCGGTTGATGCCGATGTCTTCACGGTCAGCCATCGACAAAACAGCATAGTAATCAGAGAAATACGGGATGGAAGACCATAGAAATTCATCGCTTTGCGTTGTCAGTTTGACAAGTTCGACCGTCATCGGGGCTTCCCCGCGCCTGAGCATGTCCAGCAGAGAAACTCTGTCCGCTCCGGGCCTGTTCGCGGGTTCAAAGCGCAGTTCCGTCAACTTGCCGATTTCTTTAAGCACGTCAACGGCGATTCCCTGCCATTCCTTTGCGCGCTCATTAAAAAAGCAGAGCGGATAGTTGTCGTGTTCCATGGCCACAGCCACGGCTTCGCCGCTTATCCGCTTATCAAGGAGATAGTTTTTTTCCACTTCGTTCAAACGCAGCCGCAGTTTGTTCTTCATGTAATCGCGGATGCCCTGCCTGTACATTGCAGAGAGCATTCCGGAGTCGTCGTTGCGCAAATATTTTTGCACGACTGAAATAATGGGCGCCAATTCGGGGTTGGCTGTGGACAGCGCCACCTTGCTGTATACGAGCGGAAAAAAATTGCGCAGAACAATGCCGTCTTCAAGAGTTTCCACAGGAATTTCAAACGGGCCTTCGGCAAAAACAGCGTCGATCTCGCCGTTTCGCAACATGGCATAGGCGTCGGCATAATCCGCCGCCGGAACAGGCGTAAATTTCTGCGGCAGGAAAGGGACAAGCAGCGAGCGGACTGTTGCATCGCGCAAAAAACCCAAACGCAGGGGACCGTCTTTGGAAAGTTTTGTAAATTCTGGGCTATCCGCTTTTTGCATCACCTTGATTGCGCGGGTGGCAATGGGGTCCGTTGTCAGGTATCGGGTCTGTCTCTCCGGAGTCGGCGTTATCTCCCCCGTGAAGTCGATCTGACGCGACTGCAACCCTGCAAGAAGACCTTCCCAGGTGGATGACTGCACCTTGAACGGGATGCCGAACAGCTTGGAGAGCCAGTCGCAGAAGAGGACGGAAAATCCGCCGAACGTCCCGTTTTCTGTAAGAAAACATTCCGCGGACAGGGGCATGGCAAACAGAAAGGATGCCCGTTGTTTCTGCAGATCGGCAATGGCCGCTGTTTCTTCAGCGGTCACGCCCGGGATGTCGCGGTATGACGTGTACACAGCCTGTCGGCCGTCTCTGGTCTGTTGCGCCGCCCATACGCCCCGGCAGGGAATAAGAAGGCACCCTGCAAGCAGAACCACGCGCGCCGCATTCACGAAAATACTCATACCGGCACGGGTGCGTGTGGCGACAGGGACGCGCATGCCGGCTACTGCGTTTCCCTGATGCGCCGGGCAATGTCGGAAAACCGGCTGTAGGCCGGTTTTTGGTAAATGGGTTTTACGGCCTCCACAAACCGGTTAAATTCCTCATCGGTCAGGGTCGTGACCGTCACGCCGCCGGCTGTTGCCCGCCGCCGATAGTCAGCCTCCTGCCGCGCCCATTCTTCGCGTTGAAACCGCGCCGCTTCCATTGCCGACTCTTTCAGTATTTTTTTTTCCTCCTCACTGAATTTTTCCCAGGTCGCCGCGCTCACAAGAATCATTTCCGGGCTGCGCTGGTGATTGTCCTCAGTGAAATACGGGGCCGCCAGACTGTGCTTCTGGGTCATATAGCTCGGCCAGTTATTTTCTGCGCCGTCAATGACGTTGTTGCGCAGGGCGGCATACAGATCGTTGAACGCGACGGAGGCAGGTTCGGCGCCGACGGCTCTGACAAGATCCAGCATCAGGTCGGAATCCTGTACACGGATTTTCATGCCCGCAAGATCGGAGGGTTTGCGTATTTCACGCCTGGAATTGTAAAAACTCCTGGAACCCGCGTCAAACCAGCACAGCCCCAACAACCCGTCTTTATACATGGAGACAAGAAATTCGCTGCCGATTTCCCCGTCAAGAACGCGGAACATGTGCCCGGCGTCCCTGTACAGATACGGCATGGAAAGCGCGTTTATCTCCGGGTTGACAGAACTCAGTACATTTGTCCCTATGCGGATAAACTGGATAGCGCCCTTCTGCGTCTGCTGCAGCGTTTCCGGCTCCGCGCCCAGTTCCGCGTTGTTGCGGACCCGGATGACAACGGCGCCGTTGGTGCGCTGCTTTACCAGTTCTGCGAATTTCAGATCCCCTAGCACTGTGGGATAGCCGTCCGCGTGGGTGTCGGCCAGCGTAAAAATACGGACTTTCGCGGCGGCGGCGGCAGGCTCGGTTTTCTTTTCGTCGCATCCGCCAAGAAGAAGAAAAGACAGCAGCAGCGCCGCAACAAGACCGCAAAACCTGAACGGCAAAGACATGAGGGCCTCCTGTGGGCATAATGCCGCCTGCGGAATGCCTCTATAGCCTACATTCAGGACAATTTCAAGTGCGCGGGTACACCATAATTCACCACGGTCAGAGCGAATATCTTTTGATCTCGGTAGATTCCGACATATTGCTCTCACCTGATCGGTGATGGGAAGTCTTCCTCATGCTCATGTATCTATTGGCTTTTACAGATAAATGGTATTTTTCTCTTTTTAGCGTGTTGGATTGCGGGCACATCATCGGTAATTCTGATTTCTTCAATCCACCGCCGTCATGCGTCGCCGGCGGAAATCTTCAGCCCGCAGAATATCGCTGTGCCGCCGGGCTTTTACCCCGTGCCGCCCGCGAAACCAGCAGCAGTTTGTATGCCGCGGGGATGATGAACATGGAAAGCAGCGCCGCGCTGATCATGCCGCCGAACATCGGGGCCGCTATGCGGGTCATGATCTCCGCCCCCGTGCCCGCCCTCCAGAAAATGGGCAGCAACCCGGCCACGGTGGTGACGACCGTCATGGCCTTGGGCCTCACCCGCAGGACAGCGCCTTCAAAAATGGCCGCGTCTATCCGGTCTGCCGCCGCGCCGGGGCCGGAGGCCGATTCAGGCCCGGCCGAAACGGCGAGCTTCAGATACATGAGCATGACCACGCCGAATTCCGCCGCCAGCCCGGCCAGGGCGATAAAGCCCACGCCCGTCGCCACGGACAGGGCATAGCCCTGCGCATACATGAACCATATCCCCCCGATGAGGGAAAAGGGCAGGCAAAGCATGATCAGCAGGGTTTCCCGCACGCTCCTGAACTCCAGGTAGAGCATGAGAAAGATGATCATGAGCGTCGCCGGGACCATCAGTTGCAGACGGGCGGCGGCCCGCTCCATCATTTCGAACTGCCCGACAAAGGATATGCCGATGCCGGGAGGCATGTCCGGCAGGGCGCGTATGGTCCGCTCCAGATCCCGCACCACGGAAAGAGTATCCCGGCCGCGGGAGTCTATATACACCCAGCTTGCCGGCCGGGCGTTTTCGCTTTTCAGCATGGACGGACCCCCGGCCATGTCGAGGTCGGCCACGTCTTCAAGGGTGATCTGTTGCCCGCCCGGCGTGAGCAGCGGCATGGAGCGGAGAGAATCCATGCTGTCGCGGTAAGCCTGGGGATAGCGGATGTTGATGGGATAACGGGCCACGCCCTCCACTGTTTCGCCGATATTCTCCCCGCCTATGGCCGAAGCGACGAAAAGCTGCACGTCTTCGATGTTCATGCCGTAGCGCGCCGCCGCTTTACGCCGGATATGCATGTTCACATAACGTCCGCCCGTCAGGGATTCCGCAAGGGCCGACCGGACGCCGGGAACATCGCGGGCGGCGTTCTGCACCATGACGGCGGCCCGGTCTATGCTTGCCGTGTCCGGCCCGGACACCTTGATGCCTATGGGGCTTTTGACCCCTGTGGACACCATGTCTATGCGGCTGCGAATGGGCGGAACCCATAGGTTCGCGACCCCCGGCAGTTTGACGGCCGCGTCAAGTTCTTCGACGATGCGTTCCGCGGTCATGCCGGGCCGCCATTGATCCGCCGGCTTCAGGCGGATCGCCGTTTCGATCATTTCAAGAGGGGCCGTGTCCGTAGCACTTTCCGCCCGTCCCGCTTTGCCGAACACGCTTTCGACCTCGGGCACGCTCCTGATCATCTTGTCCGTGCGCTGCAGGATGCGGCCGATCTCCGCTACGGAAACGCCGGGCAATGTCGTGGGCATGTACAGCAGGTCGCCCTCGTCCATGCGGGGCAGGAATTCGCCGCCCAGCCGCGACAGCGGCCACAGCGAGGAAAGCAGGGCCAGCAGCGCGATGCAGAGCGTGGTTTTGGGCCGGCGCAATACCACGTTGATGGCCGGGGTATACAGACGAATCAGAAAACGGGTGACTATGTTGCTTTCTTCAGTGGGAATCCTGCCGCGTACCCACATATCCGCCAGTACGGGAATGACGGTCACGGAGAGCAGGGCCGCGCCGCCCATGGCATAGAGCTTGGTGAGGGCCAGAGGACGGAAGAGCCGCCCTTCCTGTCCCTCCAGGGCAAAGACGGGTATAAAGGACAGGGTGATGATCAGCAGGCTGACGAAAAGCGCCGGGCCGACCTCCACCGCCGCTTCCGTGACCAGTTCCCGGCGCAGGGCAGGGGAAAGAGGCTCGCCGGGATGCTCGCGCTGCCGTCGTTCCAGCTTGCGGTGCGTATTTTCCACCGTGACCACGGAGGCGTCCACCATGGCCCCCACGGCTATGGCTATGCCGCCCAGGGACATGATATTCGCGCTGACCCCCTGGTAATACATGATGATGAACGCGGCGAAGAGCGCGACGGGCAGGGCAAGGACGGCCACCAGAGCCGAACGCAGATGCTGGAGGAAGACCGCGCAGACGACGGCCACCACGAGAAATTCTTCCGCGAGATTGTGGGAGAGGTTCGAGACGGCGCGTTCGATGAGCGCGCTGCGGTCATAGGCGGTGACGATTTCAACGCCGGGCGGCAGGCTTTGTTTCAGGCTGTCCAGCTTGGCCTTGACGGCGGCGATGACGGCGCGGGCGTTTTCGCCGGAGCGCATCAACACGATGCCGCCCGCGACTTCGCCTTCGCCGTCCAGTTCCGCAAGACCGCGCCGCATTTCCGGCCCGATGCGTATCTGCGCCACGTCTTCCAGGTAAATCGGCGTTCCGCCCGGAGTGCTCTGCAGAACGATTTTTTTGAAGTCTTCCGGGCCTTGCAGGTAGCCGTCGGCCCGCACCATATATTCTGCTTCCCCCTGCTCCATCACGGAACCGCCCGCCTCCCGGTTGGAGGCGTTCACGGCCCGTATGACGTCGCCCAAGGGTATTCTATACTGTACCAGTTTCACCGGATCGGGCACGATCTGATACTGCTTGACCACCCCGCCGACGGCGGCGACTTCCGCCACCCCCGGTACGGAGGACAGTTCGAATCGCAGCAGCCAGTCCTGAAGGGAGCGCAACGCGGCAAGGTCGTATTTGTTGCCGCGGTCCGTGAGGGCGTATTCAAAAACCCAGCCGACGCCCGTAGCGTCCGGGCCGAGGGCCGGAGACGTTCCGGCAGGGAGCCTGCTTTGCGCCTGATTCAGGTATTCCAGCACCCGGCTGCGCGCCCAGTACAGATCCGTGCCGTCTTCGAAAATGATGTAGACGTAGGAGTCGCCGAACATGGAATAACCGCGCACGGATTTCGCGCCCGGCACGGAAAGCATGGCCGTGCTCAACGGATAGGTAATCCGATCTTCCACAAGGCGGGGGGCGTTTCCGGGGTAAGAAGTTCTGATGATAACCTGCACGTCGGAAAGATCCGGCAGGGCGTCGATGGGCATTTGCGCAACGGTCCACAGCCCCCATACGGAGAGTATAATTGAGGCGAGCAGCACAAAAAAACGGTTGGCCATGCAGGCCCGGATAAGAGCGGCTATCATTCCGCCTCCCCGGCGCTTGCGCGCATGCGGTCCAGGGCGCCGCGCAAATTGGCCTCCGAGTCTATGAGAAAGAGACCGGAAACCACCACCTCATCGCCTTCATTCAGGCCGTCGATCAGGGCGGTCTTGTCCCGCGAACTGCGCAGCACCCGGACGCGCTTGGGCGTGAAAGAGCCGTCCGCCGCCCGGACGATGACGCGTTGTTCGTCGCCGAGGTCAATCAGGCTTTGTGTGGGTATGAGCAGGCTTTCTCCGCTTTCGCCGCGCAGGCGTATGGACGCGGTCAGGCCGGGTCTGAGCAGACCCTCGGCATTGTCCAAGGCAAGGCGCAGGGGGACGGTGCGCGTCGCCAGATCGGCTCTGGGCAACAGGGTTGCGGACTCGGCGAAAAAGGCCCTGTCCGGGTATGCCGGGACAGCGACCCGAATTCGTTTGCCGCCGACCAGGTGTATGTCCCGTTCCGGCACATCGGCCGTAACCCATACAGGGTTGATGCCCTGTATGGTCACAAGAGTCATGCCTTTGTCCACGTTCATGCCCGGATAAACGTCCAGGGCCGTGATCACCCCGCCCAGAGGCGCCTGTACGGTCAAGCCGGTCTGCACGCGGCCGCTTTCGTCCACGATTTTCAGCATTTCTTCCGGCATTCCGGAAAGGCGCAGCCGCTCGCGCACCCCACGCACGATTTCCGGCGCGGCGCGTTGGGCGCGCAAGAGCAGGTATTCGCTCTGGTCGGCCGCCCATCCCGGCACGGTAATTTCGACGAGGGCCTGTCCGGCCCGCACCGTATCGCCCACAGCGAGGTCATAGGTTTTTTGTACGAAACCGTCGGCGCGGGGTTGCACCCTGGCGAGTTCGTAGGCGTTGAACTCCACATTGGCCGGGATGTCACGGGAAAAGACCAGCTTGCCGCGCAGCGCCTTTTCCGTGCGCACGGCCATGTTCTGCGTCTGCACCGGGTCTATGCGTATGCCGGCGCCTTCGCCGTCTTCGGCATAGCGGGGCATAAGCTCCATATCCATGAACGGCGACCTGCCGGGTTTGTCGAATTTCGTGTTCGGATACATAGGGTCATACCAGTATAGTACCTTGCGTTCGCCGGCGGGTCCGGAATGCGCGCCGGCATGATCGGCCGCCTGCGCCGCCGCCCGGAAAGAAACCGGACCGTAAACGAGGGCGATCAGCGTCGCCGGGAGCAGCAGGATGGGGAAGATATTTTTGAGCCGCATGCTGGTTACCTCATTTTCTTAAAGCAATTTGATTTTGAAACGCTTCCTCCATCGTTTAGAGCACTTCCAATTTTGAAATGCTCCGGACCGGGTCACCGGGAACGTCGCTCCCGGCGACCCGCGCGAGAGTCAGTTCAGAGACTCAATGTTGACTATGACGGGAGCGGAGGCCTCGTTGCGGAAATCAAAACGCACAGCCTCGCCTTCTTTCAGCCCTTCCGCCAGAGAGGGATCTTCAAGGCGGAAACGCATGGTCATGGCCGGCCAGTTGAGGGCTGGAACAGGTTCATGGCGTATGGTGATTCTGCCTTCGGTTTTTTCCGCGAGGGTTATGGTACCCTTGGCTGAGTATACTGCGGCCTGCGCCGCCGGGGCCGCGCCGGATGCTCCGTGCGCGCCGTGGCCGCCGTCATGCGACGCGGCTGAAGCGGGAAGGGAAACAAGGGACAGGGCAAGGACAAGAGCCGGGAGTAACTGTCGTACATGCATGATGCGCCTCTCTATCGGTTGGGGGTTGTCGTCAGTTCCAGGCCGCCGCCCAGAGCGGTATAGAGGCTGACGTCGTTTGCAAGCTGATCCCGCCGGATGCCGAGCAGGGTCCGCTCGGCATCGAATACGCTGCGCTGGGCGTCAAGGACGGTCAGGTAACTGACGGCGCCGTTGACGTAATTGCTTGTCGCAAGACTCAGCACAAGCTGTTGTGACTGAAGGTAGCGCCGTTGGGCGGCCAGCCGGTCCGCCAGGGCGTCCCTGGTCAGCAGGGCGTCCGCGGCTTCCCGGAATGCTGTCTGGATGCGTTGTTCATACTGGATCACGGCGCGTTCCTTGCGGACTTCCGCAATGTCCAACTCGGCCGTGTTGCGTCCGCCGCTGAAGACGGGCAGGCTTATTTTCGGCAGAAAACTCCAGGCGGAGGTCGCGCCGCTGAACAGTAGGTTCAGGTCGTCGCTCGTGGCGCCCAGGTTGCCTGTCAGGGAGATGGACGGGAAAAAGGCCGCCCTGGCCGCTCCGATATCCGCGTTTGCCGCCTGCAGGGCGTGCTCGGACTCCATAATATCCGGGCGCTCCAGAAGCAGCGAGGAAGGCAGACCCTGGGGCAGATCCGCGAAGCGCATGTCCGTGAGGGCGGTCGGGGGAGGAATGTCCAAGGGAGCGAAGGACCCGATCAGCAGTTTGAGGGCGTTTTCCGCCCGTGTGAGGTCATTTTTTCCGGCGGCGACTTCCGCTTTGGCGGACTCCGTCATGCCGCGGGCCTGTTCCAGATCGAGGAGCGAGGACTGGCCGGACTGCACCCGCCGTTCAATAAAGGCCAGAGATGCCTGCCGGCTTTGCAGGGTGCGTTCGGCAAGGCGCAGCAGTTCCGAGGCCAGACGTTCGCTCAGGTAGCTTTGCGCTGTTTGGGAAACGAGGGCGATGCGGGCGGCTTTGGCCGCTTCTTCCGTTGCCAGATAGCGTTGCAGGGCCGCATCGCTCATGCTTCTCAGCCGCCCGAAGAGGTCCAGTTCAAAGGCGGTCGCGCCCATGACGTTGTACCTGTTGCTTTCCGTGCCTTTCAAATCGCCGCCGTAGGTGTCCGAGGCTTCGCCGTCCATCTGCGGCAGGCGTTCGGCCCGTTGCACGCGATACTGCGCGCCCGCCTCCTGAACGGAGAGCAGAGCAAGGCGCAGGTCGCGGTTTTGGCGTAGGGCGACGGTAATCAGTTCCCGTAGACGCGGATCACGGAAAAAATCCCGCGTTTTGAGGCTGAACATGCCGGTTGCGTTCAGCGGCACGGCCGGCGAGGCCGACAGGGATGCCGGGACCGGGGCTTCGGGCCGGATATAGTCCGGGGACAGGGAGCACGCGGAGGTCAGGAGCAGGACGGCGGGCAGGCACAGGGCCGCCGGGTGCCGTCGTGTATGCGTAATCATGGATCACCGCCTGTAATTTGTTTTCAGGGCATTTCAACATCGCAATGCCCCGGCAAAGCGCGGCTTTGCCGAGTCCGTGCAGGTGCCGGACGAGGCGGGAGACGCGGTTCCGGTACGGATGCGCATCGGTCGGTTGAAGCAGGCGTTTCAGGCTCTGGAGCGGAGCGATATGAAAATATCCGCCCGCTCTTACAGGAATTTGCCTGCCGATCCTTGCCGCAGGGTCGTCGCAGGAGGCTTTGTCTGCCGTTGAACGACAATCAGCGTACAAAGTACCGAGCGCGCGGCCGGTAGTCAGACGGAAAGGCGCTGTCCCGCGGAGGCGGTGTCAGATGCGGGGAGGATGGAACAGGCTGTCGGAACGGAGGGAGATGAAGGGAGCGTCGCTACGCGGCGCGTGTTGCGCGCTTTGCGCGGGCGCAGGGTGTGTCTCGTTGCAGGAGAGCAGGGCAGGGGGGCTGCCGGCGGAACACAGAAGCGTGGAACACAGGTCGTCCAGGCAGTTTTCTTCCTGCGCGGGCGGCGTATCGTGCCCTTCGTGCCCGCTGCCGGCATGTTCATGGAACGCGGGCGCAAGGGCGCTCACGGCGTGTTCGCGCGGGGCGGGTTCGGGAGTGCCGCGGGCGGAGCTTGCATGTCCGGGCATTGTGCTGCGCATCGGGCACAGGGTTGTCAGATCAAGCCGTCCGGCGGAAAAGAGCGGCAAAGCCGCTCCGGCGGGCACTGCCTGAAGGGCGCAAAGCAACACTACCTGCAGAAACAGGATGACGGTTTTGCGCTTGGGGCGAACGGCGACCTTCATAAAAAGAGGAATATGCGTCTCGTCATTGTTTGTCAAGGGGGTTGTCAGGCCATAATCCACCACGGTCAGAGCGAATTTTTTTGATCTCGGTAGATTCCGGCATACGGCTCTCACCGCTGATCGGTGATGGAAATGTTTCCTCACCATGGTCACCATGTTCTTCATCACGCCGATGACGGCCGTGCCCGTGTCGATGGCCGAAGCCATGCTCATGAGCCGCATCATGGCCGGCATCGTCTTTTTCCAGGGGCGTTATAATTTTTTTCAGGAGCTTGCCTAACTGCCGTCGTTCCGCATCGGACAGAGGTGCGAAGACGGCTTCAGCGTTTTCCAGGTGTTCTTTCATATGTTTCTCCGCCATGGCCCGACCTTGTTCCGTGATGGAAATAATGAAGTTACGTTTATCTTGATCAGACCGCTCTCTGATGATGAAGCCGTTTCGTTCCAGTTTCGCCAGAATCTCGCTCATGGAGGCGGAACGCACATTAAGCCCGTCCATCAGATCACGCCGGTTCATAGTCTCTTTTTCTTTAAGAACGGCAAGCACATGCCCCTGCGCATGCCGTGTGTGTCCCCTGCTGTGGTGGGCGCGGGATATAGCCTTCAAAGCTCGTCGGAAAAGCCTGGTCAAGGCTTCGCCTGTCGCAGAGTTTTCAAATATTACACCGTTTTCATTTGTCATTTTTAGTCCCCTTTGGGCGAAGCAAGTTGTTTTTTTTGCAAACGCGATACCTTTACGGCAACCGGGATCATCCAGAGGGCAATGTTTTTCACAAAGAGGGCATTGAAATGTGTTTTCTCCAGACGCCGATGCGTCATTGCGCATGGAGATTTCTTGACGGGGCATCCTCGGCCCTCCATGCCCATGCCTGTGGCCGTGGAAGTGCTTATGCTCAGAATGGTTAAATATTTTACCCGAAGCGCCGTAAAGCACCGTCCTTCAGGGCGGTGATATAAGGCGCACCTTAACTGGAATTTTTGTCTTTAGTCTGGCGACCTTTGATTTTCAATATATTGTCGCAGTATAGCGATAGGCGCTCCACCGCAACTGCCTGCAAAATAGCTGGGCGACCATAGAGAACCGCCAAAAATCTTTTTTCGGATGGATGGGTAGTTCTTCTTGCGGATAAGGCGACTGGAGACGCCTTTTAAGCTGTTCACCAAGGAAGAAACAGCCATTTTGGGCGGGTAGACCACCAGCAGATGCACATGATCGTCCTCCCCGTCGAACTCAACAAGTTTCGCTTCAAAATCTATACATACGCTCGCGAATATTCCTCTCAGATCATCCAGAATTTCTTTGGTGAAAACCCCACGCCGGTATTTCGTCACAAAGACCAAGTGAACATGCATCCTAAAAACACAGTGACGTCCTGTACGAATATCGTTGACATTTTCCATAGACCAATTATAGTAGAGCTATGGAAAGATTGCAAGCATACAAATTCCAGCTTCGCCCGAAATTCGAGCAAGAAAACACAATGCGGCGTTTCGCCGGGTGTTGCCGTTTTGTTTGGAACAAGGCGCTTGCTTTGGAAAAAGAAGCCTACGAGAAAGACAATAAACG
>JAISRC010000086.1 GCA_031273845.1 Desulfovibrio sp. | reverse complement strand
GGCCAGAGCCACGGCGGCCGTCTTCGCCGCACGGAAGGAGACCCGGCCGTGACCCCCGACGTAAGCGGCGGCCACCTCAGCGACTACACAAGCGAAGCCTACTGCCGCGCCTGCTTTCTCGAAGCCTTCGCCCTGGCCGTGTCCGGAATGGAGCCGGGAGACGCATTCCCCGGAAAGGACGTCTGGACAGGATTCTTCCATGCAACCCTTGACCTCTCCCAACTGCTCAAAGCCATAAACGAACGGGCGCAAGGAACATAATTTCCCGCACCATCCGCGCCCTTTACCCGCAACCCGCCTCCGTTTCCGGCATGATGCCGGAAACGGAGGTTTTTTTATGTCCGAAGGTTTAACCCCGTGGGTTTGCATAGCCCGCACCGGCACCTTTGATGATTCGCAGGGCAGGCCGCATACCTTTACTGAGGCCGATCTGGAAGCGATCCGCGCCGGCTACGACCCGACCAAATCCGAGGCCGCCCTGGTCTTCGGGCACCCCAAAGACTCGGACCCGGCCTACGGATGGGTCGTCGCCCTGAAGCGCGAGGGGGCGAAGTTGTTCGCACGCTTCGCACGTGTGCCTGAAAAGGTCAGACAACTGGTGCAGGATGGCCGCTATAGATACGTGTCCATGAGCCTGTCCCCGGACAAAAAGCGCCTGCTCCATGTGGGGCTGCTCGGCGCGGCGGCCCCGGCCATCGACGGCCTCGGCCCCGTGGCCCTGTCAGCGGACGGCATAACAATCAATTTTTCCGCCCCCGGATCGGGAGGCGCGGGAGGAAACATGAACCCGGACGAACTCCAGAAGCAGATCAGCGACCTGACAATCAAACTTGCAGCGGCACAAGGCGAGATCACCAGCCTCAAAGCGGCGCTTGAAGCCGGCGCAAAAGATAAAGCCGAAGCCGATAAAAAGGCGGAAGCGGCGGCGGCCGAATTTGCCGCCTTCAAGGGCAAACTGGCTGATGATGCCCGTAAGGCCCGCGTGCGCGCCCTGGTCGATTCCGGCCGACTCGCGCCGGCCAAAGAGACCGAAACCCTGTCTTTCGCGGCTGCCTTGGCCGATGTCCAAAAGCCCGTGAGTTTTGCCGCATCGGACGGCAAGGTCGAAGAAATCAGCGCCGAGGAACGCTATTTCCGCGATCTGGAAGCCCGCGCCCCGGACCCGCGTTTTACCAATTTTGCGACAGCGGCCCCGGCCCCCGGCCATGCCGCGCAGATCGCTCCGGATGCCGTCCCGGCCGACATCACCAACAAACTGTGATCAGGCGTTCCTGACCAACACCCGTTGGCGCGGGCTTGCGCGGGCAAGCCGGGTGACAACGGGGAAACCCAAAAAAAATAAAAAGGAATCAGCATCATGGCAAATGAAGGCTTCCTCGGCAAAACAACTATTTCCGGCGAACGCGCCGCCACCGACGATCACCCCGCCGTGATCCACGCCCTGCCCCTGGACGCAAGCGTGCTCGCCCCCCTGCCCGTAGGTACTATCCTGCGCCGCGTGGAAATCACGGACGGTGAAGATGAACCGACAGTGCTTGCTTACGCTTACAAACCTTTTGCGGCTACGGACACCGTCCTGCCCTGCGCCGTGGTCGACAAACCCTGCGATCCGACCGGCACAAGCGCGGAAACGAGCGCGATCTGCCTTGTCCACGGCACGGTCAAGACCCGCCTGCTCAAAGTGGGCGAAGCCCCGGCAACGGAAGAAGTGATCGGCAAACTCGCCCAATCCGGCATTTTCGCCGTCTGAATCCGTTTCGGCGGCGGCAACCATGCAAAACAGGCAAAGCCCGTTTTGCGCCGCCTTGAAACTCAAAGCGGCTAACGCCGCATACTCCGTAGGTTAAGGAATAAGAACGTCCAACTACGTCTAAAAGAGGAAAAACCCATGCTTGCAACCCTTCGCAATATTTTCAGCCCGGCGGCCATCGTGCAGACCCTCAAAACGATGGAACCGATGGCCACAACCATTATGGATCTGTTTTTCAAACTGCGGCCGACCCACCCTCTGCCCCTTATCGGCCTTGCCGATCTGGTGCGGGTCACCCGCACCGTGCCGATGGTCCGCCGCGACGGAACACCCGTGTCCCTGGAAGGCGAGAGCTTTGAAGCGCAATTTGTCGCGCCCCTGCCCATCAAGGTCAAAGTCAACGTCAGCGCCTCGGAGCTCAACGATTTGCGCGCCCTGCTCCAGCAACCGCAGGCTGTTGAGGCGTGGCGCAAAAACAAGTTGGAACAGGTGCGTTCCACGGCCCGCAACACCACGGAGGGCCTATGCACTGTGGTGCTGAACCAGGGCAAGGTCAGCTGGCCCGTCCAGCTGGAGGGCGGACGCACGGAAAACTACGAAATCGACTACGGCCCGGTCCTGACGCATACCCCCGGCACCCTGCTTACAGCGGCGTCCAAACCGTCCGCCGTGTATGCCCTCTTGCGGGCGATGGATCAAAAAATCAAGCAGTCCGGCATCGGCGGCAAGGTGGAATTTCTGGCCGGCCCGGACGTGCTCACTGTGCTTTTGGATATTGCCGATGCCAGCCACAGCACGGTCGGACAGCACCCGATCCGCGTCGAGCTCGGCGAGCGCAAGATCAGCTTCGGCAACTACACCGTGCACTTTATGGATGAGCAGTATCCCTCGCCCGTCAGCGGCGAGTGGCGGGCTGGCTGGACATGACGATCAGCGCGTGGGCTTGGCTTTGCCCTGCAACCGGCCAGGGCGGGGCTGATTGTGCGGGGTACGGTGCAGGGGCAATATATGGAGCTTAACCGCATGTGGCTTTCCGATTCAGCGCCGCGCAACAGCGAGAGCCGCGCCATAAGCTACGCCATAAAGTATATCCGCCGCGCCTGCCCGTCCGTTGCCTGGATTCAAAGTTTTGCGGATGAACGCTGTAAAGGGCTTGGCGTGGTGTATCAGGCGTCAAACTTTCATTTCATCGGCAGTCATTTGACGCCGTTTTTTGAATTGGACGGAGAGCTTTATCACAAAATGATGAAGGATCGCAAAGACACAAAACGGGCGTTATATTTGCAGGCCAACATTGGCCGGGCTGTTCGCCGCCAATACAGGCAGTTCAGGTATATCTTTTTTATTAAGCGTGATTGGCTGAAGCGCTTGAACTTCGCTATACAGCCATATCCAAAGCCTACAGAGGAACGCGATTCCCCACAGGTACAAAATGGGTAAAGTGTACGATGACGGCACAATAACGCTGTATCAGGGCGACGCTTGGCAGGTGTTGCAGACCTTGCCGGACAATACGGTTGACGGCATAATTACCGATACGCCCTATTCAAGCGGAGCCGTAACCATTGCGGGCAAACAGGCCCCGCCGTCAGTGAAGTACCAGAATACCGGCACGGTGAAGCAATATCCGGAAATGTTGGGCGATGGCAAGGATCAGCGGGGCTTTTTGGCCTGTGCGGTTATGTGGCTTTCCGAGGCTTGGCGCGTTGCCAGGAACGGCGCGCAGGTGCTGGTATTTACAGACTGGCGGCAACTGCCCACGGTGACGGACGCGCTACAGGCGGCGGGCTTTTTCTGGCGCGGGATCGTGATCTGGAACAAGCGGTGCGGGCGGCCCGTGCTTGGCGAGTTCCGCCGCGACTGCGAATTTATTGTTTACGGCAGCAAGGGCAGATACAAACCCTTTACGCGGCGGTGCCTGCCCTGCATTTATTCACACGCGGCAAATCCGGCGAAACGCCTGCATATCTCCGGCAAACCCTTGCCGCTTCTGATAGACCTGATGGAAATTGTTGCGCCGGGCGGAACTGTGCTTGATCCCTTCGCTGGCGGCGGCACAACAGCACAAGCGGCCAAGGAAACAGGGCGCAAGTGCATCACGATAGAACTCTCGGCGGAATATGCCGAAATTGCCACAAACAGCTTTATCAAATCAGCCTGAAATTTGTGTCAAAATCGACACGGGAAGAACGAGGGAAAGCCGCTGGTTTTGCTCCACTTTTTTCGCGGAAAAATGGCCGGATAAATTCTCAACTTGCGCGACGGAAATTCTCAAATTGCGCGACTGCTCACAGTTGTTCACCCGGGAAATGCCAAAACGGCCCTGTCCCCCGAAGGAAACAGAGCCGAAAATTTTGGGAAAGAGAAAATGAAAAAATCGTGCCGGGCTTGGAAGCGGGCGCGTTACTGGACGGTGTTAATGTGTGTGTGTGTGTGTGTGTGTGTGTTCCAATACTACGGGACCGCAAAACACCACAAAACGCTACAAAATTATATAGTTATAGTAAATTTACCTTCCTTCGAGATA
>JAISRC010000033.1 GCA_031273845.1 Desulfovibrio sp. | reverse complement strand
TGAGTGTATTGCCCGGTTTTACAGGCAGCCAGGGCGCGCTGCCGTGTGTCTGCTGGTGTTATTTTCATCCACATTTTCTAAAGAAAATTTAGAGAAAAGTCAACTTTGAAATGCTCTAGAGCATTTCCAAGTTGAAAATGCTCAGGCGACGTAAGCGCGAAGCGCCACCGCCCGCCCCGCAGGCGCGGACGAAACTTGCTTTCGCCGTTAAGCGCCGAAGGAGGCGTCTCAAAATTAAATTGCCTTAAATATACAAAAATATCCCGGCGAAATCCATTGGTAAGGCAATAGGAGTTTTTAGAGGTTCCCTAAAATAAAAGTCAAAATGCTCTAAAATGCTCCAGAAAAAGTTATAAGTATTTCGCGGTTTTTTCGACAGAGTTCATTCCGCGCCGGCAAAGGCCGCGCTTACCAGCTCGCGCGCCCCCTCCATGATGCGCCGCAGATGTTGCGCATCCACAAAGCTCTCGGCGTAAATCTTGTATAAATCCTCGGTACCCGAAGGCCGCGCGGCAAACCAACCCTCGGCCGTCTCCACCTTGACGCCGCCTATGGGCCGGTCATTGCCCGGAGCGCGCGTGAGCACCCGGGTTATAGCTTTCCCGGCCAGTTCCCCGTTGCGTACGCCGGCCGGGGTAAGCTTTTTCAATGCGGCCTTTTCCGCGGCCGTGGCCGGCGTATCCACGCGGGCGTAAAAGGTTTCCCCCAGTTCCCGCGTCAGGGCATCATACGCAGCCTGGGGGTTCTCCCCGGTTACGGCGGTCATTTCGGCGGCGAGCAGGTTCATGATGATCCCGTCTTTGTCCGTGCTCCAGACAGCGCCGTTCCGGCGTAAAAAGGACGCGCCGGCGCTTTCTTCCCCGCCGAAGATCAAGCCCGAACTCAACAGCCCCTCCACAAACCATTTGAAACCCACGGGAGTTTCATAGAGGGCCGCGCCGCGCCGCGTGCAGATACGGTCAATCAGCCCGGTGCCGACACAGGTTTTGCCGACGGCCGCGCCGGGATAGCCCGGACGATGCCGCAACAGGTAATCTACCGCGGCGGCAAGATAATGATTGGAACTCATCAGCCCGTCGGGAGTGACTATGCCGTGGCGGTCGGCATCGGGGTCGTTGCCGAAGGCCAGATCAAAGCCCGGCGCCATCCGGATCAGGCCGGCCATTGCCTGGGGCGAGGAACAATCCATGCGGATTTTGCCGTCGTGGTCCGGGGGCATAAAGCGGAAAAGAGGGTCGATCACAGTGTTGACCACGCTGAGGTTGAGGCCGTGCCCGGCAGCCAGACGTTCCCATACGGGCAGGGACGAACCGCCCAGAGGGTCCGCACCCAGGCGCAGGCCGGACGCGGCTATGGCCCCCATGTCCACGACGTTCCCCAAATCGCGGATATAGGGCTCTATATGGTCACGCTCCTCGACAAAAGCACGGATGCGCCCGGCAGGGGCGCGTTCCGCATCGCCGGCGGCGAGATATTCGTTGGCGCGTTTTTCAATCCAGTCCGTAGCTTCCTGTCCCGCCGGGCCGCCGTGCGCTTCGTTGTATTTGAATCCGCCGTCCTCGGGCGGGTTGTGCGAGGGGGTGATCACTATGCCGTCGGCCGGGGCACGCGTCCCGGAGGCGTTATGCGTAATAACGGCATGGGAAATGACGGGGGTCGGCGTCGGCAGATCGTCCGCCTGGATCAGGGTCTTCACCCCGCGGGCCGCCAGAACCTCCAGAGCCGTTTTCTGGGCCGGGGCGGACAGGGCATGGGTATCCCTGCCCATGAACAGGGGGCCGGTCGTGCCCTTCAGTTGACGGTAATCGCATACGGCGCGGGTAACAGCCAGGATATGCCGTTCCGTGAAACTGCCGTTCAGGGACGAACCCCTGTGTCCGGACGTGCCGAAGCTCACCCGCTGCGCCGGATTGTCGGGGTCGGGCACAACATCGTAGTAGGCCGCAAGCAGATCATCAAGCGTAAACGCGGCATTCATGGGCGCCTCCCAACCTCGGCCATGGTCTGCACGAAAGCCGCGGCCTCCTCGTGGGTGGTTACTTCCCCGGCGACCTGGGCGGTCAGCAGGGCGTTGCGGATATAGCCGACCATGGGCCCCGGCTTAAGGCCGGTAAAGACCATGATTTCGTTGCCGTTGAGCAGGGGTTCCAGCATCTGCTCCGGCATCTCGGCGCGTTCGAGATACTTGTTGTTGTGGTTGAAGGCTGTGTAATTGTCGTCTCTGGCCTTGATGTCGGCGCGGCTCATCTCTATGAGGCGGGGGTATTCCTCCAGCGCCCTGAAGCGGCGTATGCCCTTGTCGGTCAGCATGAACTTGAAGCGCATGTGATGGCGCACAAGGTGGCAGATCAACTCAATGTCCTCGGGCAGCATATGCAGGCGGCGCAGTATTTTGCGCGCTACTTCCGCGCCGATGCGGTGATGTTCGTAAAAGGTCCAGCGGCCCTGGTAAAATTCGGCCGTGTAGAGTTTGCCGACATCGTGCAGGAGCATGGCAAAGGTGCCGTACCAGTCGTAATGAAATTCGCCTTCGGGGTAACGGCGCATGCATTCTATGGAGTGGTCCAGGACGCTCTCCTCCATCCCGCCGTCGTTTCTGGTCTGGCGTACGCGGGACAGGGCGGCGATTTCCGGCAGCAAGCCGTTCATGACCTGGCTGTCGAAAAGCATGCGTACGAATTTCCACATATCCGTCGCGTCCACCTTGCGCCATTCTTCCATGATGCTGCGGATGGGCACGTAATCAAGGATGCGCTGGGAGGAGCGCACTATGCTTATCCAGGTGTTGGGGTCTATGGGCAGATTCAGGTCGGCGGCATAGCGGAAGGCGCGGACGGCAAGCAGATAATTTGTACCCAGCGTCTCGTCGGGCAGGCCGGTCAGGCGCACCTGTCCGCAGGAAAAATCTTCAAAGCCGCTGTCGGTCTTGTCCACAGGGGACAGGGTGGACATACCGCTGACAAGATTTGTCGGCAAACGCCCGAGCTGCTGCATGCTCCGGAGCAGGGTCGGGGTGAGTCTGGTCAGGGAACTTTCCGGGCGTATGGCTTCGGCGATATTCATCAGATAAAAGCGGTATTCGCAGCCGTTTTCCTCCAGCAAACCGAGCAGGGCGGCGGGATGTTCTTTTTGTTCCGTATTGAAGCCGGGGAAAATTTTCTTCAGTTCTTCCGCGGGCGCGTCCGTGGCGATGTCCACGGCGCAGTGGTCCGACTTTTCCATGAGTTCATGCTGCAGGGGCGTATTGACCACATGGGCGTCAAAGCCGTTGCGCATCACGGATTTGCATAAGGTAAGGGCATCCTTGAATGACGGCTGCGGCATCGGTTCCTCCTGTGGATCTAGGGAAGCACTGATTTTAGAGCATTTTACGCTTGAGATTGTCGCTTGCGGCGGGCAAAGCCCGCCTGCTCCAATCTCGCTGCGCGGGTTTGCAGGCAAACCCGCGCAGGTCGGTTTATACAATTTCAAAGTCAAAATGCTCTAAAACAAATATGTGTAGATTGTATGGTAGGTCGATGCGTGGAGAAAGATGCCACGATCATGCACCTGCATCATGGAAAACAACAACAATGATTTCTTCAGTGCGTATTGATGGATCAACAGAATGCCTTGCATTTGATGGTGCTCTAGACCGTCAAATGTTTCGTGCTTATATGAAAGATGTCTTACT
>JAISRC010000026.1 GCA_031273845.1 Desulfovibrio sp. | reverse complement strand
ACTTTCTGTCATTCCGAGGGCCGCTTGCGGCCCGTAGGAATCCATGCCTTTTGCCTTCACAAAGAAACGTTCCCCGTGTTTTCCCGTTCCAGTGCGGCCACGGAGTATGTTCAATGTTGAAATGCCCTTAGCCCATAACACCTTCAACTCGCCGTCCCCGCGGCCCTGTGCAAGGCCGACACTTCCTCCCGGCTCAGGGGGCGGCAGCGTCCCTTGGGCAAATCACCCAACTTGAGCGGGCCGAGGCCGGTACGTTGCAGACGCAGGACGGTCAAGCCCGAATCCCGGCACATGCGCCGTATCTGCCGGTTCAAACCCTGGCGCAGAACCACGGTCAGGGTATGCGCTCCGACAAGTTCCACCTCCGCCGGCAGCAATTTGTCGCCTTCGCTCAGGGTCATGCCCGAGCGCATGCGCGCAAGCATCTCCGGGGTCGGGGTCTCCCTGACCGTCAGGCGATAGAGCTTGGGCACGCGACGGCCGGGGTGGGTCAAAGCGTAGGTCAGAGAACCGTCGTCCGTAAGCAGGATCAGCCCTTCGGAAAAAAAATCCAGGCGGCCCACGGGGTAGAGGCGTTTCTTCCTGAATTCCTCCGGCAGATAATCAAGCACGCAGGGCCGGCCCTGGGGATCGCCGGCGGTGCTGACGACCCGGACGGGCTTGTGCAGCATGAGATAAGTGTATGCAGCCGTTTTTTCGTCCGGGGGGGGGGCGACGCTTCGCCCATGGACGCGGAGCTTGTCCGACAAGGGGTTTACGCGCAGTCCGGGTTCAAGGATTACGACTCCGTTGACGGTCACGGCGCCGGCGCGTATAAGAGCATCAGCCTTGCGGCGCGAGCATATCCCCGCCGTCGCCAGGGCCTTGTTCAGGCGGATTTGCGGCATTTCCCCGTTCATTAAAATTTCTTTAAGGCAATTTGATTTTGAGACGCCCCTACCGGCGTTTAACGGCGAAAACAAGTTCCGCCTACGCCTGTGGGGCGGGCGGCGGCGCTTCGCGCTTACGCCGCCGGAGCATTTTCAACTTTGAAATGCTCTAAGCTGGCCGGTTCCTTCCGCCGGGACCAAGTCAATCGACGGCCGGCGCCGGTTGTGGATTGAAAGGCGTATATATACCTTAAAAAAACAGCCGTCATCCCTCCCGTTTCGCAAGAAGCCGGACAAAGACGGCGGAACGGCGCATGGGCCGCGACAAAGACGCTTTTCCCACCCATATCATAAAAAATCCGCAAAGCGCCGCCCTGCTGAAGCGTTGCCTGCGCTGTTTCCTCCCCTACAAATTGCGCATCGCCGTAGCGGTCTGCGCCATGAGCACGGCGGGCCTTTGCGATGCGGGCACGGCTTGGCTGGTGAAACCCGCCCTGGACGAAATATTCATCAACAAGAACTCCGATGCGCTCCTGCTCATCCCTATGGCCTTTCTGGCCATCACCGCGGTCAAGGCCTTTCTGAAGCTTCTGCAGAACTATTTCATGCAGTATGCCGGCCTGCGGGTGCTGGAAACCCTGCGCGGCGAAATCTACCGGAAAATTATTTTTCTGCCCCTGGGTTTTTATGAAGAGGCGAGTACGGGCGTATTGATGTCGCGCATCATGAATGACGTCTCTTCCATACGCGACAGCATGCCGGCGGTCGTCACCTCCGTGCGCCAGATCATCACCATGGCCGGTCTGCTCTTCGTGATTTTTTACCAGGACGCCGCTCTGGCCCTGCGCGCGGTGCTGATTCTTCCTCTGGCCTTTCTGCCCTTCCTCTATTTCGGCAAACGCATGCGTAAACTGAGCCGCAGGGGGCAGGCCCAGACCGGCGACATTTCTTCCCTCCTGCACGAAATCCTGAGCGGCATACGCGTGGTGAAATCTTTCGGGATGGAGCAGAAAGAACGCGCGCGCTTCGACAAAGAAAACAGGCGGCTTCTGCGTACCTCCCTGAAATCCGCCCTGGCGGGCGACCTGTCCTCGTCCGCCATGGAGCTTGTCGGCGGCATAGGCATAGGCGTGATTATCTGGATAGGCGGCATGCAGGTCATTGACGGCACATCCACGCCAGGCACCTTTTTTTCCTTTGTGGCGGCCCTGATCATGCTCTACGAGCCGGTCAAGCAGCTCAGCGCGTCCAACTTGGCCGTGCAAGGGGCTCTGGCCGGGGCCGAACGCGTTTTCGGCCTGCTGGACGATGCGGACCTGACGGTTGAAAAAGGCGGCAAACTTGAGGCCGACGCGACATTCCGGGAACTGCGCTTCAATGACGTGCACTTTGCATACCCCGACGGCACAAAAGCCCTGAACGGCATTTCCTTCACCCTCAAGGCCGGTGAACGTCTGGCCCTTGTGGGGCCATCCGGCGCAGGCAAAAGCAGTCTGGTCAACCTCGTGCCCCGCTTTTACACGCCGCAGGCCGGAAACATCCTGTTCAACGGACGCCCCTTGGGGGACTATGACACGGCCTCGCTGCGCTCCCGCATCTCCGTGGTTTCCCAGGACGCCTTTCTGTTCAACCTGTCCATACGGGAAAATATCCTTTACGGCCTCCCCGAAGCCGGCGAAGAGGCATGCCGGGCCGCCGCGGAAGCCGCCTACGCGGACGAATTCATCGAAAATATGCCGCAGGGCTACGACACCGTTGTGGGTGAAAGAGGGATCAAGCTTTCGGGCGGCCAGAAGCAACGGCTGACAATTGCCAGAGCCATTGCCAAGAACGCCCCCCTGCTTATTCTGGACGAGGCGACCAGTGCCCTGGATTCGCGCTCGGAACGCGTGGTGCAGAAAGCCCTGGAAAACCTCATGCGCGACAGGACAAGCATCGTCATCGCCCACCGCCTGTCCACCATCCTGAGGGCGGACTGCATCCTGGTCCTGGACAGGGGGGAGATAATAGGGCAGGGCAGACACGCGGAACTTCTGCTTTCCTGCCCCCTGTACGCGAAACTCTGCGAGATGCAGTTCAAGGCCGGGGACGGCAAAAGCGGCGTTCCCGCGCTGCCCGGAGACAACGCCGAAGCGTGGGGCGCGTACCCGTGAAAATCCCGCCCGGCATCGTTTCCCCGATGATCAATGTCCTGTACCGCCTGTGGTGTTCCACCCTGCATATCGTCCAGACGGGGCGGGAAGGCCCGGATCGCCTGGATGCCGAAGGGCGTTTGCTGATGTTCGCCCTGTTCCACGACGAACTGTTCACGCTGATGCATGTGCGGCGCGGGTTGCGCCTCGTCACCGTGGTCAGCCGCAGCCGTGACGGGGAATATCTGGCGCGCCTGCTGCATTCCATGGGATTGAAAACGGCCAGGGGATCAAGTTCGCGCGGAGGTTTCTCCGCCTTGAGGGTTATGTTGAGGCTCATGCGCCGGGAACGCCGGCACGGAGTCATTACCGTGGACGGCCCCATCGGCCCCCGCCACATAGTCAAACAGGGGGCGATCTCACTGGCCTTCCGCGTGCCGGCGCTGCTGGTCCCCGTCCGCCTGTTTCCGGGACGCGCCGCGGTATTCCGGTCCTGGGACCGTTTTCAGTTGCCCCTGCCGTTCAGCCGCGTGGATATCGTCTTCGGCAGCCCCTACGCCGTGTCGGCCGCGGACTTCAAGGGCGGGGAACCGGAACGGGAACGCCTGGAACTGCAAAGGCGGCTGAACGAATTACGTCCGCCGGACACGGACCGGCCGGCAGCGCGTCCCGCCGCTCCGGTGGAAGGATGACAGCTACAATCCGCCGCGCTTCTTGTTTTGTCGTTCTGAGCGCAACGAAAAATCTATCTTTCACGTTCCTGAAAACAGGCGATGATAACTTTTTCACATTATGCAATATACCCTGCTGAAATTTCTGACGCGTCTGCTGAGCCGCCTGCCCTGGCCGGCCCTGCGCCGCACGGCCGGCTTTGCGGCCTTCTGTTTCTGGCATCTGGCGCCCTCCCGGCGCAGGGAAGCCATAGAGGCCGTCCGCAACCATCTTAAAGTACCGGATGAAGAAGCCGGGCGCATCGCCCGGCAAAGTTTTCGGGAAAACTTTCTCTCCTTCCTGGAAATTCTGCATACGGGCCGTTTTTACACGGAACAATCCGTGCGCGTTGTGCATCATCCCGAGATAAAAGAAGCGCTCCGGCGGGAAAAGGCCCCGATCGTCATCGTCACGGCGCACCTCGGTTCCTGGGAACTGATGCCCGGACTGGCGGCGGACATAGTGCCGCAGAGGCGGGGCATGGTGGTGGTGCGCAGCCGCAGGAGCCGGATACTGAACCGGGTCATGGCCGAACTGCGCGGCGCGCGGGGCATGGAAGCGGTGGATCACCGCAGGGCTTCGGAGATTATTGTGCCCGGACTCAGAGAGGGCGGAGCGGTCGCCTTTCTGGCGGATCACAATGCCAGCCGTAAGGAGGCGGTATTCCTGCCTTTTCTGGAAGATACGGCCGCCGTGAACATGGGACCGGCAAGCATGGCCCTGCGCACCAAGGCGGCGGTTTACCCGGTATTTTTGCTTCGGGATGGCGAAGGAGGGCACATACTGCACTTTCTCCCGCCCCTGCATACGGAAAACCTGGAAGGAAGCATCCGGGAACGGATAAGGACTGTGGCCGCCTTTTACACGGACGCCGTCGCCGGCATGGTGCGCATGTACCCGGAGCAGTGGTTGTGGATGCACAGGCGCTGGAAAACCCGGCCTCTTTCCGGTTGACTCCGCCGCGTCAGGCGCCCAGATAGGCCTGTTGCACGCTGGGGTCGGCCAGCAGGGCGGCGGCGCTGTCTTCCATGACGATGCGTCCCATTTCCAGCACATAGCCGCGCCGGGCCAGTTTCAGGGCGGCGCGGGCGTTCTGCTCCACAATAAGCACGGTGACGCCACTTTCGTTGACCTTGCGCACCGTTTCGAAAATGGCCTTGACCAGCAGGGGGGCGAGGCCCAGGGAAGGCTCGTCGAGCAGCAACAGGCGCGGCCGGGCCATGAGCGCTCTGGCGATGGCCAGCATTTGCTGCTCGCCGCCGGACAGAGTGCCCGCCAGTTGCGCCCTTCTTTCGTAAAGGCGGGGGAAAAGCTCGAAAATCCATTCCCGCGTATGGGCGACAGCTTCCCGGTTGCTCACGGTAAACGCGCCCAGGCGCAAGTTTTCCATCACCGTGAGCGCGCCGAAAATACGGCGTCCTTCCGGCGACTGGGTCAGGCCCAGGCCGACGATCTCGTGGCTGGGCAGTGTGTGGATGTCCCTGCCCCGCAGGCGGACGGCGCCGCCCATAACGGAGGCCAGACCGCTGACGGACAGCAGGGTAGTGGTTTTGCCCGCGCCGTTGGCTCCCAGGATACTGACGATTTCGCCTTCCTCCACATGTAGGCTGACCCCGTGCAGAACCTGAACCGATCCGTATCCGGCGCGCAACTCGTCCACTTCCAGAAACATGCTTTTTCCGCTCATGCTTTTTCTCCCCCGGAGCGTTTCAAAGTTGAGAATGCTCTAGGAGTTTGTCGGACTTTAAGCATGTATTTTCTGTAACATACTGATATTTTTATATATAGCAAATCCGATCAATGAAAGCCGTATATAATAATTTCAGTATGTTATAAAT
>JAISRC010000025.1 GCA_031273845.1 Desulfovibrio sp. | reverse complement strand
ACTTTCTGTCATTCCGAGGGCCGCTTGCGGCCCGTAGGAATCCATGCCTTTTGCCTTCACAAAGAAACGTTCCCCGTGTTTTCCCGTTCCAGTGCGGCCACGGAGTATGTTCAATGTTGGAATGCCCTAATGTCTTTTAGTGCGGAGGCGAGTGGTCAGCGCCGAGAATGGGCCGACAGACAGCTCGTCGGAGGCGCTGACCACTCGCCTCCGCTTCCTCAATGTTTTTTTTAATCCGACAATGTCCCCGGGCCTTAACCAGTTTCTTATACGCGTCGTTAGAGCATTTTACGCTTGAGATTGTCGCTTACGGCGGGCATAGCCCGCCTGCTCCAATCCCGCGGCAAGGATTTGCCGGCAAATCCTTGCAGAGCAGATATACATTTTCAATGTTAATCTGCTCTAACGCCGCCTGAGCATTTTCAACTTTGAAATGCTTCAAAGCATTTCAATTTTGGAACCCGCCGGGATACCTTTGCGCGTCCGGACGCGGGGCGGAAGCGGCCTTCATGAAGTCCTGCAAACGCCTGCCGTAGGGAGGCCGGTTGAAAAAAGCCGAACCGGACACCAGCACTTCGGCGCCGGCGTTTATCAGGTCCGGCGTGTTTTCCGGGTCCACTCCGCCGTCCACCTCAATCAACGCCTGACCGCCCGGCTCCCGCAGCATGGCCCTAAGCGCGCGCACTTTACCGAGGCTGCCGGGGATAAAGGACTGGCCACCGAAGCCGGGGTTTACACTCATTATCAACGCCAGATCAAGTAGGGGGATGACGTTTTCTAGGGCATACACCGGAGTGGACGGGTTCAGGGCCGCGCCGGCCTTCATTCCCATAGATTTTATTTCCCGCAATGTGCGGTCGAGATGCCCGGCCGCTTCCACATGGACAACCAGCATGTCCGCACCCGCCTCGGCAAAAGCCTCAAGAAAACGTTCGGGCGCCGCGATCATCAGATGCACATCAAAAAAAAGCCCGCTGCTTTTGCGCAGGCGCTTGATGACCGGGGGACCGAAGGTGATGTTGGGTACAAAACAGCCGTCCATGACGTCAAAGTGTACCCAAGTCAGTCCCGCTTCTTCCAAGGCATGCAGCTCACGCTCCAGATTGCCGAAATCCGCAGACAGTATGGACGGAGCAAGTATCATGCCGAGCCGCCTTTTACAGCATCTTACGCTTGAGATTGTCGCTTGCGGCGGGCAAAGCCCCTCTGCTCCACCAACTTGATCAAGCTCACGCGTAAGATGCTCTATAACCGCCTTCCGATGCGCAGCATCAGGGCCAGAGTTTCAAGTTCAGAGGTGATGTCTTTCCAGAAAAATTCCGAAGCGCGCACTTTTTTAGTTTCAATTTCTGTATGTTTTACGTTTTCAGGCATGCGTTCGGCAGCGGAGTCCGTCTCCGCCGCGGAATCTTCCCGCGCTGCGGGTTCGGGTTTTGTCCCTTTGCCGAAAAATGCTCCGGCTTCGCGGACCGCGCGCCTTTCTCCCGGACGCACAGACACAAAGAGGGGCAGCATCCGCTCCGCGTTACGCTCCGGGTCCGAACCCCCGCCTGCGGGATATACCGCCGTGCCAGCGTTGTCCAGTACCCCGGCTAGGATGGGGAGAAGTTTTTCAAGGCCGGGCAGGTTGAGCTGCCCGGAACGGTTTTTATCGGGCCGCAGGGAAGGAAAGGCGTAGGGGAAACGGGCGGCTTCGTCATCGACGTCATCAGGGTCGGGGTCGTTTTCATCGTCGCGTTCGGCGCCGGGGTCTTCACCTGCGGCGTGCATCAGGTCGACCACGCCGGCAGGGCCGCCGCCAAGCGCAGGGGCGACTGCAACGGCACCGGTCAGACCCGGAACATACCGTATCCCACGCGCTTTTTCCTCGGCCAGTATCCTGCGCGCCCCACCTATGGTCAAGCCGCGTTCATGCAGAAGAAAGCGGATGCGTTCCAAGAGGGCGATGTTTTCCTCGGTGTACAGGCGCCTGCCGCTTGCCGTACGCAAGGGCGCAATATCCGGGAATTCCGTTTCCCAGAAGCGCAACACATAGGCTTTGAGCTTCAACAGCTCGGCTGCCTCGCCTATTTTGTAAGTCATCGCCATGTTTCAATCCACAACCGGCTCCATCCGCCGATCTGACTCCGTCCCGACGGATAGGAACCGGCCGGATTGCCCACTCCCTGAAGGAAGTGGTTACCTGAAATGTGCTCCCGGCCTTGCCGGGAGTCAACCGGCAATCTCCCTGAATGGAGAGATTTCAAGCCATAAAGGAAATTTTGATGAACATCCCTTCACGGGCTTTATAGCACAGAGGACTTGCAAACAAAAGAGCGGTCTACTTTTTGGCGTCCAACGCGCTCAAGGCGTTTTGGGCTTCCTGCATGCCCTTGTCGGCGGCTTTTTTGAAGTATTCCCTTGCTTTTTTCCGGTCTTTTTTTACTCCCAGGCCTTCAAGGTAGGCTTGTCCGAGCTCAAATTCCGCGAGCGGATGCCCGAAAGACGCGGCCTGTTCGAAATTTTTGACCCCGGACTTGATGTCTTTTGGGCCTCCTGCGCCGTTTACCAGCAGGATCCCCATGCCGTACAGGGCATCGGGATGTTTTTGCCTGGCGGCATTCGACCAGAAATCCCTTGCCTTGACGAAATCCTGCGCCCCGAGTGCGCCCTTGAAATAAAGATAGCCCAAGTTGAACTGGGCCTGCGGATTGCCGGAAGCCGCCGATTTTTTCCACCACCGTTCGGCTTCCTTGAGATCCTGTTTGCCTCCTTCCCCGCGCGCGGCCATAAGCCCCATGCCGAAGGCGGCGTTGTCATCGCCCTTGTCCGCCAAGGGTTTAAGGATTTGTCTGGCTTTGGTGAAATCTTTCACGTCATAGGCATCGGCCGCTTCCTGCAGTCGGGCCAAGATGGCCGGATCAATTCCGGCGGGCCGGGTCTCGCCGGCGTTCTGCCGGTTCTGCGCCGCCTTGGGGGCGGATTTGGCCGCTCCGGCGGGCGACGGATATAGCGCTCCCGCGGCGGCAAGACTGAGGACTATAAGAAAAACTTTCGATACAACACACATGTTTTTCTCCATTCAGGCCGGATACCAACGTTTTTTTTCGGGCAAGGGGAAAAGTTCTTGACTCCCGTGGCAGGGGCAAGTATAAGTCCTTATTACAATAAGCGCCAGTAGCCCAGCTGGATAGAGCAACAGGCTACGAACCTGTAGGTCGGAGGTTCGAATCCTTCCTGGCGCGCCAGAAAAATCAAGCCCTAACAGAAATTTCGCTGTAAGGGCTTTTTTCTTTCCCCACACCATTCCCCACACACAACGACAATCTCCATCCGGCGGGGTCACTCTCTTTTCACGATACCACAAAACCCGTTACCCAAAATCCCAAAATTTTCAATTTTGGCAAAACATTCTTTTCAGGCCATCAATGGGTTCCACATGGCGCGGAAGTACCAAAGTCAGTTAAAATATCCTTTTAAACTATGCTGTTAATTGATACACATTTTTTTTAATACTTACAAATATACCTACAAATCTTTCCGTTGCCCATATAGTGGGGTCACTCTCATTCCGGCTTCGCTCATGCCCGACAAAAAAATAGAGCAACGTGGAGAGGTTCGCGTTCTTTCCCAGAACGATCCGATAAGAGCCAGGGGCGAAGCGGGTATAGCCGAGGTTTCCTTTGTCCTGTCCGCGCAGTTTGCCGCCGGGACCGGGGGAGTTCAGCGTGAAATCGGGGTTGACGCCGAGGTGTTTGCGGACTATATCTGAAACAGATTCGCGGTTGACAGGGTTAGCCCGTGCCGTGATAGACGGCGTCTGACTTTCCTTCCAAGGCTTGTCAAGCGCCGTCATTTCTGTCAGGCTGTGGTCATAATATCGTCTGCCGTTCACATCCTCCCGCACAACAAACCCAATCGCATAAGGCATACCGTCCACAATGGCGCGGCTGGCAAAAATATGACGTTTGAGCGGCGTATCGGCATCGGTTGTTTCTAAAAAAACGCCGTTTTTGATCATTTCCGGAACGACTTCCAACAATGCGATCTTGCCGTCACGCGCCCCGTGACTGATGACTCGTTCGACGCTGGATTCGTCAAAAATAATATTATCTATGCGCTTATCGACATTTGTGTACAGACCAAACAATCCTTTGCCCTGTATCCAATCGACCGCACGCTGCATGAATTTGTCACCTTCTCGCAAATTCAAAACAGTATTGCTTGATACAGAGATAGGTTGCAACGCATCAAATTTCGCTTGCTGTTCGGCGTATTGAGGGTCGCGCCCGTCAAGCTCTGTCTGATAATACGTCTTCAGCGTCTGAATCGCGCTATCATCAAATATGACGTAGTTGTGCGAACCTTCGCCTTCCATGTGCCGCGATTGTTGACGGGCAGATCAGCATGCGCGGATCGTCCGCCGAAAACGGGACACAGGGAATCGAACTATTAATGTATTAGCATGTAATTATTGATTATTATATATGATACTTTTATGGCATGCCCCCAAAGTTGCCCCCTTTTTTCTTCGCTACCCTATATAGCAGGGTCATTCCATTTTGTGCCGTCGGGCCCCCCATTGACCTTGCTGCAACCTTACATTGACTTTGCTGCAACTTTGCATTTTTACCCAGGACAACACACCGGATTCATAAGATTATTTTTGGTTCCGTCCGCAACTTTGCTTTGACTTTATTTCCGGCACTATCTCCAAGGGCAAGGGCCAGCCTACGCCGTGGGGCCACACGCTGACGCGGTTCCCCATCGGCGGCGGGCCAGGGGCAAGCCCCCTGGGACCCCGACAGACTGAAAGGCAGGCTGTTTAACATCCTTTCGGAACAATGCGTAGTCTTTCGGCCAGCATCATTATTGACGTGGCCGCAAATAGTTCTTGCTTCCGTTTCAAGCGTTCAAAGGTGCGCCAGTGCATCCCCTTGGGCTTTGACCCGTGTTCGTTTTCCCATCCCAGACGGGCGCGAATTTTTAGCGCCCGGCTCTGTGCCCGCCATTCCGGGGATTCGCGCTGACTGTCATACGCCAAGTTATGGCAATGACGGCAGGCGAAGGTCTTCCCTCCATAGAGAATGGCAACCCGCCGCCCGCAACCGGGACACCGGAACCACACACGCCGCCCACCCATATGACAGGCTGTCCAGTCCAGGGCAACCGGGAAGCTCATATCTTCCCAGTCGCCGCCGTCAGAGCGGCAACGGTAATTGAGAAACAACGCGTCTTCCGCCACCCGGATATTGATTGACGCTACCTGCTCCCCGTTCCGACTCCAACACCACCTGAAAACATTCCCCGGAACAAGCAAGCCGTCATGCTGTATGCGCCGGATATCAAGCCTACGCATATAACTGGTGGTATGCTTCCCGCTCTGCCACCTGTTGCCGCTACCTAACCCGCCCATGAATACCCCCGCCGTTTTTTTTGCCGAAATCATTTGGGAAACCTGCATCTTTTTGATGCCTTTTCTCCCCATGAACCCTTGTCCTGCAAGGTTTTCCGGTTATTTTCATTTCTGCAAAAATAGAGCCGTTTTTGTCTCCCCCTCCCCATGTGCCTTGACGATGCTTCCCCATCGTTTCCTTGCGGATTCAAGGTACTGTCGCAGAAACCCCCAACAGATATACTCCGCCCCGGCACCGGCAACCGCAAACGGCGCGGCGGTCTTGACACCACCGGAGAGCCGGTTTAATATGTCTAAATAGACTGATGGTACATCAACAGCAGAAAGCTCCAGCTGCGAGGCGGCATCGTTCCGGTTTCCGGGCGATGGTAGACCGCGAATGAGGGAAGGAGCGCCCCTCTGGTGTCCCGTTAGTCTTTCTATTTCAAACTGTACCCTTTCCGGAGTCGTTTCAAAAATTGTTGCAAGCCCAACCTTGCCTTCTTTTGTTGGTGCAACCGGAGCAAACAAGGGCGCTTGACTATCCGGCTTTATCAACGCCTCCCGCGCAAAGCGATTTCCACCGCCGAAATTTGGCATTGCACGTGTGTCACTTGAGTTCAAAAGCGCCTCTATAGTATCGGATATCCTCTGTTCTGACCATCCATCTTTAGGGTTTTGAAAGCGTGATAGAATGCTATGTTGGCTCAAAAGCAGATCAGGGTCCAAATACGCTTGATTACGGCGCTGTAATTCATCAAAAGCAATCTCAGGAACCGCCCCTGCTTTGGGCATTCCCATTTTTCTTGAGCCATGAATCATTTCCATGACAAGATTATGCAGATTTTTACTCGCCGCCATAGTCTTTGCCTTACTTCCAAAACTCATCAGAAGACAGCAGGCCGGGAAGCCGCGCCGCCGTTCCCGCATAGCCCTTCGCTTGCCGCTTCATAATCTCGGACAACGCCTCTTTCGGCGTATACTTGGTATTCTGCATCAGCTTCCGCGCAAGCTGAGGGTTATGCCTCCCGGCTGAACTTGAGCAGGGCCAGACACAAGGCAACGTCCTTTGCCGATATGTCCCGGCCAAGGTATGCAGACCAGAGCACATCGGTACGGGCGAAAGATTCGGCGGGCGGCCCGTATGCGTCCTGCCGGTCAGCATTGATCAGCGCATGAGCTTCCTGAAGGATACGACCTTTCATACTGCAATCCCCAACAGAATAAGTAGCGCGCCCAGATACGGAGCATACATGCCCGCAGTGAGTAATACTGATTGAAGTCTCATTGCACCTCCCTCCCGGCGTCCCATGCGGCCATGTCTTCAGGATGCAGGGCGTTCCACTTCCGACAAAACAGCGTCCGGCTCGTGTCGAAGTCCGGACAACCATGCAGGCAATCTTTCCAATAACCCGGACACCAGCCGTCATAGCGGCTCGTCGGCTCCGCTTCCGGCGCACCTTGTCCCAGATGTCCCGCCGGTTCAGTTTGTCCCACGCGACCGATCGGCTCTGGGACAAGTTTTTCCGCTTTGTCCCGCCCCGTGTCCCACTTGTCCCGCTCATATGGGACAGCGAAAAACGCTTGT
>JAISRC010000084.1 GCA_031273845.1 Desulfovibrio sp. | reverse complement strand
GGCCAGAGCCACGGCGGCCGTCTTCGCCGCACGGAAGGAGACCCGGCCGTGACCCCCGACGTAAGCGGCGGCCACCTCAGCGACTACACAAGCGAAGCCTACTGCCGCGCCTGCTTTCTTGAAGCCTTCGCCCTGGCCGTGTCCGGAATGGAGCCGGGAGACGCCTTCCCCGGAAAGGACGTCTGGACAGGATTCTTCCATGCAACCCTTGACCTCTCCCAACTGCTCAAAGCCATAAACGAACGGGCGCAAGGAACATAATTTCCCGCACCGTCCGCGCCCTCTCCCGCAACCCGCCTCCGTTTCCGGCATCATGCCCGAAACGGAGGCGTTTCCATGTCCGACCCCGTCGACAAAAAAGGCATTTATCTGCCTGACGGCACCTATCACACTTTTGACCACGCAAGCCTGAGCACCGAGATCGCTACCCGTCAGAACGCCGGTCTTGATCTCGCCGGCAGCGCCGGACTCTGGCTCAACCAACTGCCCGACCCCGATCCTATACTCCGCAAACGCGGCGACGATGCCGCCATCCTCGCCGAACTCTCCGCCGACGATCAGGTTACGACCGCGACCCTCTCCCGCAAAAACCGCGTCCTCAACGCGCCGCAATACGGCTTCCGGCCGGGCGGCCCGGACGGCGAGCCGGTGACGCCGGAGGCGCAGGCGGTCTATGAGCGGCTGGCTCAGGACCTGGAACGCACAAACCTGCGCACGATCATATCCGGCATTCTGGACGCCCCCTTTTACGGCATGGCCCCCCTTGAACTGATGTGGGGGGTTGATTCCGATGCCGCCGCCGGAGCGGACCGGGGCGGCCGCTGGCACCTGATCGACATCGTGCCCCGGCCCTGCCACTGGTTTGCCTACGACATGCAAAACCGCCCCTTTTTCCGGGGCGAAGGCGGATGGGCGGCCGCGGCCGACCCCAAGCCTCTGCCTGTGGGTAAATTCGTCCTCGTCGCTCACCACGCGACTTACGACAACCCCTACGGCCTGCGCCTGCTCTCCCGCTGCCTGTGGCCCGTGGCCTTCAAGCGCGGCGGCCTGCAATTTTACGCGAAATTTGTCGAGCGCCACGGCATGCCCTGGGTCGTGGGCAAAGCGCCCCAGGGCGCCGGCCCGCAGGACAAACGGATAATGGCGGCGGACATGGCCCGCATGGTCCGGGATTGCGTGGCCGTGATCCCCGCCGGCTCGGAAGTGGTATTTTTAACGCCCGGCGCTACCCAGGACCAGTTGCACGAACGCTTTGTCGCCCGTCAGGACAAGTCGATCTCAAAATTGCTCATGGGGCAGACTTTGACGGTGGAAATGGAGGGCCGCAACAACAGTCAGGCCGCCGCCACCACGCATGAGGATGTGGCCGAGGGCCTCGCCGGCTCGGACAAGGCGATGGTCGCGGACGCCATGAACGAGATCGCATGGCTCTATACACGAGTCAACGCCGGCGAAAACGTGTTCGCTCCGGTTTTTACGTTTGAAGAACCGGAAGATTTGCAGAAACGCGCCGTGCTGGACAAGTTGCTGGTGGAAATAGGCGTCAAATTTACCGGGGAGCATTTTACCGAAAACTACAACCTCAAACCGTCAGAATTTACCCTCAGGGATGACGCGCCCGCCGTGGCGGCAACGGATGATGCCCCCGATCCTGATGCGGTACCCGGCCCTGATGCCGGAGAAAAACAACCGAAGTTCGCCGTCGCGCCCGGCAAAGAAAGCCATGCCCCGGTCTGTCTGGCGGAAAAAGCCCAAGCCAATCTTGATGCGGCCATAAAAGCGATGTTGCCGGAGGCAATCAAAGCCTCCGGCGAATTTATCAACCAGATTGAGCATGCGGTCAAAAACGCTGAGAGTCTTGACGCGCTTGAGCTTGCCCTGGCCGATCTGCTTGCCCCCAAAACAACCCCTTCGGAATTGGAAGATTTGCTGGCCCGGACAATGACGGCAGCGGCCGGCTTCGGCGCGGCGGCGATCAACGCTGAGGCAAAAGAAGACCGGCGTTACTACAATATCAAGGATTTCAAATAGCCATGCCGGAAAATCCTTTCGGGTTGCCCGATCCTGAAATAATCGCCGCGCCGGTACAGCCGGAAGCGGCGATCGCCTTTTGGGCCTGGAAATCGGCCACGCCTTATGACGTGGTGAAGCGCATGGATGAAGGGGCGCGGCAGCGGGCTTTTTATGTCACCGCGCTTGCGGAACGTGACGCTGTTCAGGCGGTGAAAGATGCCCTGGCGAAAGCCCTGGAAAACGGGGAAACACTGAAAGATTTTCAGGAGCGCATTGCGGCGGAGATTGAGCGCCAAGGCTGGAAGGGCCACAGGGTGGAAACCGTATTCCGGAACAAT
Source organism: Desulfovibrio sp. (assembly GCA_031273845.1). Lineage (GTDB taxonomy): Bacteria > Desulfobacterota > Desulfovibrionia > Desulfovibrionales > Desulfovibrionaceae > Frigididesulfovibrio. The sequence goes on along the minus strand of JAISRC010000084.1, from coordinate 3,367 downwards.
TTGCAGACCGCTTACTCGGCCGGACGTTACGCCAAGATGCGGCAAGTGAAAAAAGCCCGGCCCTACTGGCAATATATTACAGTCGGCGATGAGCGTGTCCGGCCGGGCCACGCGATACTGAACGGCAGGGTATTCCCGGCTGATCACGAATTTTGGGGCACAAACTATCCGCCCAACGGCCACAAGTGCCGGTGCGGGGTACGCAGCCTTTCAGCCCGGCAAGTGGAGCGCGAGGGGCTGACCGTGGAAACGGAAACGCCGGGCGACTCCATATGGACAGACCCGAAAACGGGCATGGAGTACCACGTTGCACGGCCCGGCGCTGATGTCGGCTGGCGGAACAATCCCGGCATGACCTGGGTTGAAAGCACGGGCAAGGCCCCCGGCGCGGGCGGCGTTTCCGGCCCGGCAACCGGCCTGCCTCTGGACAAGCACCCTGATCTGACGCCGCAAAGCTACGCCGAACAGCGTTTACGGCCCGCGCCGGTGAACACCTTTGCCGACCTCGCCCAAGGCATAACCAACAAATGCGGCGTCTTTGTCCGCAACAGCCAGGGCATCACCGCCGTTTCCGAGGTGAGCAAATCGTATTTTATGGCCACCAACGGCCACGGGCGCATTACTATTTCCAACCGCTCCTTTTCCACGCCCAAAGGCGCGTTCAAGCCCAGCGCCCAACTAAAAGACGCCTGGAACAAACTTGCGAACGGCCAAGCCCTGGATTGGCTGGAGGAATACGGCGTGGAAAGCCTGTGGCACGAAATCACGCACAACCGGCAAAAATGGGCCAGCCTTGGACGCGGCGACACCGCCAAGCGCCGGATCATGGAAATCGTCACCCAGTGGACGTCGCGCCGCACCTACCCGGAACTGTTGGCCGCCTTGGGCGGCAAGGCCGCGCATCAGGCGAGCATCAAAACGGGCGGCCTCGGCTACGGCGGCTATATCAAGAGTTTTGACCGCGTTCTGGCGGCGCTCCGGGTGGATGAAGCCGCGCTCCTGCTGCAAATGAAGACGCTGATTGACACGGCCCCGGTCAACACCTATCCGGCCCTGCTTTCCGAGTGGCTGGCCAAAGAGAGCGGGCGGAAAAAAAGCGCCGTCAAACAGGCGCTTGAACACATAGGCAAGTATGATTTTGAGGATAAATTACAAAAACTGTAAGGCGCTTACACCGCCTCAAAGTAGCCGTCAAAATGGGTAAGCATCCTGCCGACGTCCGCCTGGAGCATGGAATCCTGAATCCGGTCAACGTACCCCTCGGCCCGATCAAAATCGCCGCGCCCGGCGTACAGATAGGCCAGGTTTTCCAAGTTCCTGTCCGGGTTTTTCTCCACGGCCCGGCGCTCCGCCTCAAGGTCGGCGGCGGTGGGGATGATGGAGCCGTCTTCTCCCAGGATGTCAACAAGTTCCTGCGGAGTGGCAAGGTCAAAAAAGTTATCCATACGCTCACACTAGCACCAGTCTGAAAAAAAGTCAAACAGGAGGAAAGGAAAATGAACGAAACGCAAGACAAGGCAACGGCAATGGCGGAAAAAATCGCCGCCGTTCTTGACCCGGAGGATTTACACGCATCGGCCCGCGCTTGCGCGGCGGGTTTTAACCGCGTGTTTTGCGCCGAATGGGGCTATACCGCCCGGATTATTCTGTCCGCTCTGGCTTCGTTTGAAGAAGGCGACAAAACAGAGCAAAATCGCTTGTGATTTGCTCAATACGCTTTTCCCTGGCGTCCGGCCCGGCTGCTATCCCTTTTGTGCCGCCAATTATTTCCAGGCCGTTTGCCCGATAGGTTTTCCTGAATAACTTTGATCAGTCCGGCAAAGCGCTCCGGCAATCATGTAATTGTTTTACAAGCGCAACCGCAAAGGAGTAGTCTGATGATTTATTTTTTACTGGCCCTTGCCGTGGTCATTATAGCAATGCTCTCTTTTTTTGCCGGCATCTTCTACGCATTGAACTATGTGGTGGCTAAGGAAGCCGCTGATGAAGTAAAACGCATCAAAGAAGGGTATCAGGCATTTCTCGAAAGGGTGAAGAAATCGGAAATGGCGCGATCAACTGATTCAACAGGGAGTCTATAGGAACATTGGCAGCATATATAGACAAATTCCTCGCCATAATCGGCATATTGCCCTTTTTTCATAAGGGAATGGCAATGAGAGCAATAGATGCCTTCAAGACGCTTGCCCGATTTGTCTTGTTTGATGAAACATGGCCCGATGTCTATGCACACTGCCTTGCCGTCTAGTGCGGCAAGGCAGGTACGCAGACATTCCAGTTCCGCCGTCATGCTTTCCAGTTTTATTTCGGCCTTGGCAAGCTCTTTTTCCTTTACTGTCAGATTGTCACTCAAAAAGGCGAGGTGGCTTTCCAATACGGAAACCTTCTCATCTAATGAAGGAAGGCGCTTGGAGCTTTTCAGGGAGTTCATTATTTCTTGGATAAAGGGTTCGATCATGGCCGCTCCTCCGCGTTTCCTTACCTCTACCCGCCTTCCCGCCCGTTCTCAAGTGGCGTGAAAAGTTTTTCTTGACTCTTTCAAAATGCCATGCTACCAAACTTTCAAAAGGAGGTGGAATGGCAGAAGACAAACAAAGGCAGACAACCTTTCGGCTTAATGATTCGGATCATGTGAACATGAAAATCCTGGCGGCAAAAGAGCGGAAAACCATTCAGCAGCTTATCTTGATGGCACTGGACAAGGCTTTTCCGGGTTGGCGAAACAACAAATAACAAACAGCTTGGCCGGGTGTCATTACCACCACGGCCAAGCCTAACCCTAAAACCCTACAAGGGAGGGACTTATGGCTACGGAAACATTACCGCAAACCACTATTTCTGTCGAGTTTTTGCCGGACGGCGAAACTCCCACCGTTTCAAGTCTGGAAGTGGCCCGGCATTTTCAGAAAAAGCACAAGCACGTGCTGGACGAAATCAAGCGTATTCAGTCTATCACCCCGAAATCATTTAGCGAGCCGAATTTTCGGCCCGCTGAATACACCGACGAACAGGGCAAGCCGCGCCCCTGCTACCGTCTGACCCGTGACGGTTTTTCCCTGCTGGCGATGGGCTTCACCGGATCGGCGGCGATCCGCTGGAAACTGAAATACATTGAAGCCTTCAACTGCCTGGAGGCCGCCGTGCTGGACAACGCCCGCGCCGCCGCCCTGGCCGAAGGGGTAAAAGCCGCCTTCAGCCTGTCGGCCAAAGACCGCGCCCTGCTGAACAAAATAATAGCCTACAAAAAGCGCGGCCTGTATACATCGGAAATCGCAAAACTCATGGACACCCACGAGATCAAGGTGGGCATGCTGACCACGCAGGCCCGGCGCATGGGGTTGCTGCCGGAAAACGCCGGAAAACATCG
>JAISRC010000007.1 GCA_031273845.1 Desulfovibrio sp. | reverse complement strand
AAGGCGGAGATCACGAAACTGCGGAAGCGCTGCACAGTGTCGCCGGACGCCCGCATCCTGGTTGTGGACGACAATGCCCTCAATCTTACCGTGGCCCAAGGCTTTTTGGCCAGACACGGAGTAAGGGCCGAGACCGCGGCGGGCGGGGAGGAGGCGGTGGAAAAGATCCGTTCCACGCGGTATGATCTTGTGTTCATGGATCACATGATGCCGGATGTGGACGGGATAGAGGCGGTGCGGAGGATACGCGCGATTCCCGGCGACAGTTATGCTGCTCTGCCTGTTGTCGCGCTTTCCGCGAACGCGGTGCTTGAGGTGCGGGACCAGTTCTTCCAGGCGGGCATGAACGGCTTCATCGCCAAGCCCATTGACGCCGACGACCTGAATACGGCCCTCGTCCGCTGGCTGCCCGCCGAAAAAATCCTGGCCGAGGAGGAAGAGGATGCAGCGGCGAAGCGGGTGGACGACGACGGACCCGCCGGCGATGAATATGACGAAACCCTGTTGCGCCTGCAGGATATCGATGATCTGGACATCGCAGCCGGGCTTGCCCGCACCGCCGGGGACAGGCGGACCTACACCGATATTCTCCGCCGATTCTGCGCCGGACTGGACAGGGACATCGCCGACATCCGCGCCTTCATGGAAAAGGGAGAATGGAAGGCGTACAGCATACGGCTGCATTCACTGAAAAGCGTTTTCGCGAACTTCGGCAACCGGCGCATGACCGAACGGGCTTTTGCCCTGGAAAGCGCTTCCGCAAATGGGGATACGGCGGCATGCCTGCAGGGGACCCCCGGCTTTTGCGGTGAAATGGAGGCATTCCGCGCGCAACTGCTGGCCGCCGGTCTTGTGCAACCCGGAGAACCCGTTGCAGGAACAAGCATCGCCGGCGGCGAACTCGCGCTGAAGCTGAAAATACTGGAACAGGCCTGCCTGGATTGCAATGCGGACGAGGCGAACAGGGTGGCGGGCGAACTGCGGGGGGTGACCCTTGACACGGCGACGGATGCCCTGCTCATGAATATCAGCGGTTTGGTAGAATCCTTTGATTACGACGATGCCGCCGCCGAGTGCAAAACCCTGACCGCGATGCTTGACCGCGCCGGCGCGGATGCGGGCGAAGGATCGGCGTCTTTGTGATCCGTTTTGCTTGCGCTATCATTAATCTTCCGAAAAATCGTCGGGTAGATGCAATAAATATGCCGAAGTTTCTCTTACCATCCCACGCCCTAATCCACCACGCTAAAAAGAGAAAACAACTATTTTATTTGTAAAAGCCAATAGATATATGAAAAACGAGGAAAAAATTCCATCACCGATCAGGTGAGGGCGATACGTCGCAATCTACTGAGATCAAAAGATATCCTGCCTGACCGTGGTGGATTATGGACGCGCCGACTTCTTGCGGAATGCCGGAATTTTGTTTACATACCTCACAGAAGACTAAACGCGCCGCCGGGAACCGCCGGGACGGCGCCCGGACAGGCTCGCGGCACCCGGCCGGGGAACATCATGCGCCCGAAACACATTCTCCCATGCACCGCCCTCCTGTACCTCGCCGCATGCGCCGGGCCGGGCGTCGAAAAACGTCTTGCAGCCATCGAAGAAACCCACGAACGCGACATCCGCCTCCTCTCCTTGCGCATGGAAGGCGTGGAAAAACGCCTTGACCGCGCTGAAGAAGATATAGGGGCACTGCGCGGCAGTCCGGCTCCCCATAGCGCGCGCAAATCACGCGTCCCCGCCGGAGATGACCGCGAACACACCTATCCCCCGCCTGCGACAAAAAATTCGGTGCCGCAGATCAAATCCTCCGACTCCGCCGCAACCGTAGCGCCGCCGCTCTCCATACCCGACGCCGCCCTTGTGCCGCAGCCTCCCGCTCCTATTGTCGTCTCAATGCCGGCGTCTTCGGTGCCTGCCGCCGCACTGCCGCCTCCCGCATCCGCCGCTACCCCTGTACCGCCGCCTCCCGCGTCTGCCGCCGTGCCGGCGCCCGCAAGCTCCGCGGGACAGACCGGCACTGCCGCGGGGGCCAAGGCCCCAACCCTTGTTCCCCTTGATCTCCCGGCATCCAAAGGGCGCGCTCCGGTCAAAACGGCGCAGCCCAAGACGATCCCCCCTCAGGCACGGGCGTCCTCCCCTGCCGCCGAAGCCGCGGGCGCTCCCGCCGGCTTGACCGCTTCCGGGAGCCGTGCGGCGTATAATGCCGCTCTGGCCCTGTACAACAAACACAACTACGCGAAAGCGGCCGCGGCCTTTGCCGCCTTTCTGCGGGACGCCCCGCAGAGCCCTTTGGCCCCCAATGCCGGATACTGGCTGGGCGAATGCAGCTATGCCGCGGGCAAATACGGCGATTCCGTCATAGCCTTCAAGGACGTGGCCGCCAAGTATCCCGGCCACCCCAAGGCCGCCGCCGCCCTGCTCAAAGCCTGTTATGCATACGAGCGCATGGGAGACACAGGAAACGCCGGCTTTTACCGGCAACTGCTTCTTGATGATTATCCTTCCTCCGGTCCGGCCGCGCTGGCCCGCAAACGGGGAGGCTCCCGATGATTTTCTCCGGGTTGTCGCCGTCGGAACGCAACGAACTGTGGGCGGTTCTGGCCCTGCGTCACGCCCGCGGGCTTGGGCCGGCCGGGGCCGCGCGCATTATCGCGGCCTACGGCGGAGCATACGACGCCGTTGAAGCCGGCCTGTCCCGCCCGACGGAATGGGCGAAAAAGGAACTCGCATCCCTTCCCGTAGCCCGCGCCTTTGCCGGCGGCGGCTGGCGCGACAAGGCCGGGGAAGAATGGAACGGCATCAAAAGCGCGGACTTGTCCTTCATTTTCCAAAGCGACCCCGCGTACCCGCAACTCCTGCTTGAGCCGGTCGGCGCGCCCCTGCTCCTGTATTTCAAAGGGGATCTTTCTCTGTTGCGCGGTCCGGCTGTCGGCGTTGTCGGGGCGCGCAACTGCACAAGTGAAGGTTTGGCCGTTTCCGCCTTCTTTGCCCGCAATCTGGCCCGCGCCGGCGTCACGGTCATCTCCGGCATGGCGCGGGGCATAGACAGGGCGGCGCATCTGGCGGGCCTGGAGGGGCCGGGACGTTCCATCGGGGTATTGGGCACGGGCATAGATGTCGTGTACCCGTCCCGTAACGCCGATCTATACGCGCGCATGGAAAAAGACGGGTTGCTCGTTTCCGAGTTCGCGCCCGGCACAGGCCCGAAAGGGAAAAATTTCCCGATACGAAACCGCCTGATCAGTGGCCTTGCCCTCGGCATCCTTGTGGTGGAAGCGGCCGGGCGTAGCGGCAGCCTGATCACCGCCCGTCTGGCTCTGGAACAAAACCGCGATGTCTTTGCCGTTCCCGGCAGCGCCATGTCCCCCATGTCCGAAGGTTGCCGGGAGCTGATCCGCAAAGGGGCCAAGGCCGTCTTCGATGCCGACGACATCCTGCTGGAACTCGCTCCCCTGCTCCTCCCTGAAGTGCGCGCCGCCCTTGAGCAACGCGCCGCGCGGGAAAAGCAGCGAAAGGCGCCGCCCGCCCGCGATGCGCTTCCGGCCGGCGCCGGCAAAGCCCCGAATCCCGCAGGCGCGCCTCATGTCTTGGGCAGCGAAGACGCTGAAAGGAATCTCCCGCCGCATCCCGCAGGTGTGCTTCAAGCCCGTGAGAAAAAACGACAGTCCCCTCCCGGCGGAGTTCTACCGCGGGCAAAGGTACGCGCTCCCGCGCCGGAAGACGGCCTCTCGGCCCCGGGGAGCGCAGGACCGGCCGCCGGGCCGCCTCCCCTCCAGGGGGACGAAGCACGCGTCTTCTCGGCCCTCGGCGCCGTTCCCCGGCATATTGACGAAATCGCGCACACTCTGGGCATGGACGCGGGCGGACTGAGCGCTGTTCTGACCATGCTGGAAATGCGCAGACTGGTCCGGCGGCTGCCGGGCATGCTCTACGCCCTGCCGGAGTGATAAGTATGGCCGTTCCCCGCCGTTCATCCCGCCTCGCTCCGCCCGCCGCCGAGGCTGCGCCCGCGCTGGCCGTCCCTGATGCTGTTGCCATGTTCCTGGCCCATCTGGATATGGAAAAGGGCTGTTCCCCGGCCACGGTCGAGGCTTACGGCAAGGATGTCATGCAGTTTGAAAGCATCTTGGCCCGGCAGGGTCTTTCCCTCGCCGCCCCGGAAACGGTAACGCGCAGGCAGGTGGAATCCTGGTTGGCCGATCTGCATCGGAGGAGGGTGAGCAAGACATCCATGGGTCGCAAGCTCTCCTCGTTGCGCGCCTTTTTTCGCTTTTGCGCGCGCATGCGCATGATCGCCGCCCTGCCCACGGAAGGCGTGAGTAATCCGAAAACGGAGAAACACCATCCGTCTTTCCTGAATGTGGACCAGGCTTTCACTCTGCTGAACGCGCGCGGAGCAAGCCCGGCCGCCCCCGCATCCGAAAGCGGCGGAGCCGCGCGGACGGATCAGGAAAAAGCCGGGGCCGTCAAGGCCCGCGACCTGTGTCTGGCCGAAATTCTGTACGGTTCGGGGCTGCGGATTTCCGAGGCCCTGACCCTTGACGAAGGCCGGATCAGCGGGGCATCCGGGACACTGCGCATTCTGGGCAAGGGCGGCAAGGAACGCATGGCTCCGCTCACGGACGCGGCCCGCGTCGCCCTGGACGCGTGGCTGGAAAAACGCCCTGTGCTGGCCGACCCGGCCGAGCGCGCCCTCTTTGTCGGGGAACGCGGCGGCCGTCTGAACCGGCGCGAGGCGCAACGCATAATGGAAAAGCTCTGCCGGCAGGCCGGGTTGCCGCAGGCCGTGTCACCGCACGCGTTGCGGCATTCCTTTGCCACCCATCTGCTGGAAGCGGGCGCGGACCTGCGCAGCGTGCAGGAACTCATGGGGCATTCCCGCCTGAGCACCACGCAACGGTATACCCATCTTAACTTGGCTCATCTGACCGCCGTGTATGACAAAGCCCACCCGAAAAGCTGAACAGGCTGCCGGAGATCAGAGCAGGCGGGCTTTGCCCGCCGTAAGCGACAATCCCAAGCGTAAAATGCTGTAGAGCATTTCAAAGTTGAACGTACGCATATGGAACGCGATCATTCCTGCTTTGTTGGTAAAATGCTCTAAATTGCCGTTAGAAGCCGCAAGTGTTCCGGGCACAGCGCGTAAAACTCTCCCAAGAGATAGAGCGAGCCGCAAATCAGCAACGGGTTGGCCGGAGCGCCGCCGCCGGGGGATTCCGGCAAACGTCCGACAACGGCGACCGATGCCCGGCGCAAGGCTTCGTCGAGGGACGGCGCGGCGCTTGCGTTCAGTCCTGTGCAGACCGCGAGTTCTTCGGGGTCGGCGGCGCGCGGGTTGCCTCTGATCGGGGGTATGAAGATCGGCCCGGTCGCCAGAGCGCGCAGGAGAGGAAGCATGCCTGCGATGTTCTTGTCCCGGAGACAGGAGAATATCACAGCCGCCGGCGCAGTGCCCGATGCGGCCAGACTTTCGCCCAGAGCGGCCAGACCGTGCGCGTTGTGCGCCCCGTCCAGGAGCAGGGGAGGCCGGCCCGCGGGGAACAGCCCGGCTTCGTCTTGTCCGAGGGATGCCGCGGGCAGGGGCGGGACCATCTGCATGCGTCCGGGCAGACGCGCGCGGGCAAGGGCGCGGGCTTCGGCGTTGCGGGGCGGGACAACGGCGAGGCGTTCCATGACGGCCGAGGGGAATATCCTGTTTTTCGTCAAGGTACGGAAAGCGGCCAGAGCGAGGCGGGCGTTGGCGAATTGGTGTTTTCCGGGCATGGCGAGGGAATTGTGCGCGTCCGGGGGAAAGGGCAGGGGCGTGGAATCTTCCACAAGAATGAAGGAAGCGTTGCGCACGGCTGCGCTGCGCCGCAATTCTTCCAGAGCTTCCGGGGATTGCGGCCCGCTGAGAACGGCTTTGCCGGGACGCACCGCGCCGGCCTTGTCCGCGGCTATGTCCCGGAGCGTGGAGCCGAGCACATCCTCGTGATCCATGTCGATGGGGGTGAAGATCACCATATCGGCTTCCAGTGCGGTTACGGCGTCCCATCTTCCGCCAAGGCCGCTTTCCATAACCGCCAGATCCACGCCGGCCGAGGCGAAAGCTTCAGAGGAGATGCAGGTGATGAACTCGAACCAACTCAGGTCCGCGCCCCCGGCTGCCATGACGCGGTCGGCCGCGTCGAGCCAGGCGTCTTCCGGAAGCGGGATGCCGTTCACGCTCAGGCGTTCGCGCAGGGAGAGGAAATGCGGGGAAATGTGCAGGCCGGTTTTGAGGCCGTGTTCTTCGGCTATACGGGCCAGCATGACGCAGGTGGAGCCTTTGCCGTTGGTTCCCGCGACCTGCACAGCGACATAGGGCATGGGGGTTCGGCGCAGGCGGCGCGCCACCTCCCGCACGCGCTCCGTGCCGGGGGTCATGCGAAACAGCCCGAGGCCCTCCATCCGGCGTTCCAGCGCGGGGAAATCCGGGAAAAAACGGACGTCGCCCATTGCCGGCACGGCGGTCAGGCGCGCCTGCGGCTGAACGGTTCACGCACCAGAGCGGAATTTGCCCAGCGCGGGTCGCCGGTCACTTCCCGCCCCACCCAGTCAGGCAGGACAAGCGGCGCGTTCTCATCCTCAAGCTCGACCTCAATGAGGACAAGACCGCTGTTTTCGCCGGCGAACTCGTCCACCTCCCAGACAAGCGCGCCCAGTTCTATGCGCCGGCGTATTTTTTCCACAAAGGGACGCAGGGCGAGCCTTTCCAGCAGGAGCAGCCCATCCTGCTCCGGAATGGGGAAATCGAACTCCGCCCTGGCCGCGCCCCTGTTTTTGCCTTTAACGGTCAGGAAAGCCCGCCCTTCGCAGAGGCGGACGCGCACGGTTCTTTCCGGGTCAAGACAGAGGTAGCCCTGGCGGATGTGCAGGCGCGTCGCCGGGAGCGCGCGCCAGCCGTCGTGGGCCGGGAGAAATTTTCTTTCGATTTCCGTGAATTTCGGGCGTCCGGCCGCTGCGGGCGTTCCGTTTCCGACAGCTTTCACCAACACCTCTCTTTTTGGTCTGAAATCTCCCGCATCAGAAAGATTTTTGTTTGACTCCGGCAGAGCCGGCCTTTGCTGTGATGCGTTCAAGCATCATTACGGTCCTTCCCGCCTTCTCCCGGTCAAAAGACATTCCCCTTCCCCGGCAACAGGCACGGCAAAAGCTTTGTTGCTTTTCCGTTCCGTCTTCGGCGTGAATATGCAGCGCGATGCATTTTTACATCATGCCCGGCCGAAGTAAACGGCCTGTATTCAGTCTGTTGTCCGCGTCACGATGCTGAATTGCATCAAAAAAATCTCCGACACGGCCGCATTTCTCTCGTGCAGGTTGCGACAATACAGGCGGAACACCGTTTTTGCGCCTTCGGGAGAAGACACATTGCATCCGGCACGCAGTTTGCTTTGTCGCATATTGTCAAGCAGCGCAACGGATTCGTCTTTTCCCCATACAACCTACAGGAGGCAGCATGGATTGGCAACAGCATCTTTCCCGCAACACCGTTACTCCACAGGAGGCCGCCAAGGCCATCCGGTCGGGAGACCGCGTGGTTTTCGCCCATGCGGCCGGCTCACCGGAATCTCTCGTCAAGGCCCTGATGGAGCGGGGGCCGAATCTCCGCAATGTGGAAATTGTCCACATGGTGGCCTTGAATGACAGCCCTTACTGCCGGCCCGAATTCAAGGAGAACTTCCGCTTCAACGGTCTGTATCTGAGCGGCGGCACGCGCGCTGCGGTGGCCGAAGGGCGGGCCGACTACACTCCGACCTTTTTCGCGCAGATTCCCGCCCTGTTCCGGGAGGGAACCTTACCCGTGGACGTGGCCTTGATCACCATATCCCCCCCGGACGCCAAGGGCAAGGTCAGCCTCGGGGTTTCCGTGGACTACACCCGACAGGCCGCTCTCAGCGCCAAACTGACCATTGCCGAAATCAACCCCAACATGCCCTGTATCGGAGGGGATGCTCTGCTGGACATCCGCGAAGTGGACACCTTCGTCCATTCTTCGGACCCCATTCTGGAACTTGCTCCCCCCAAGATCGGCGAAGTGGAGACATCCATCGGCAGCCATATCGCGGAACTCATCGACGACGGAGCCTGTCTGCAGCTTGGAATAGGCGCCATTCCCGATGCCGTGCTGCATTTCCTCGTCGGGAAAAAAGACCTCGGCATTCATTCCGAAATGATTTCCGATGGAGTCATGAAACTTGTGGAAGAGGGAGTCGTCACTTGCGCCCGCAAAACGCTGCATCCCGGAAAAATTATCGTCACCTTCCTCATGGGCAGCAAGAAATTCTACGACTGGACGAGCGACAATCCTCTAATCGAAGGCTATCCGGTTGACTATGTTAATGACCCGCGCATCATCGGGCAGAATGACAATCTCATTTCCATCAACTCCGCCCTTTCGGTTGATCTTCTGGGTCAGGTAGCCGCCGACAGCATGGGACCCCGGCAGTTTTCCGGTGTCGGGGGACAGGTTGATTTTGTGCGCGGGGCAAGTTTTTCCAAAGGGGGACGCAGCATCATCGCCATGCCGTCCACGGCGTCCGGAGGAAAAGTTTCGCGCATTTGCGGGTCCTTCGGCCGCGGCCAGCCCGTGACGACATCGCGTCATGACGTGGATACCGTGGTCACGGAGCACGGAGTCGCGGAATTGAAAGGCAAGACGAATATCGCAAGGGCCAGATCCCTCATCAAGATTGCCGCGCCCGAATACCGGGATGATTTGGCGCGGGAAGCCTTGGAAATCTACGGATGGCATGTGCTTTGAGCAATACGGCATCAACGTTTTACCAGGAGACGGACAATGAAACTGTATCTCTTTGAAGCAGGCGTTCTGCGCAGTTACAAACACTTTTTTACCTTTGCCGTGGATGTGGGAAAGGAATTCAATGTTCCCGTTCCTTTTCTGCTTATTGACCACCCCAGGGGGAAAGTGCTGTTCGACACCGGCAACGCGCTGGAGGTCGTGGACCACAAGAAGGAACATTGGGGAGGCATTCTTGCCGCTTATGACCCCGTCATGAGCAAAGAGCAGTGGTGCGTCAATGCCGTTCGCAGCATAGGAATCCAGCCGGAAGACATCAGATATGTCATTCTTTCGCACCTGCACCTGGATCACGCCGGCGGGGTGGGCCACTTCCCCAATGCCAAATATATTGTGCAAAAAGACGAAATCCACTATGCTTACACCCCGGATTCCTTCATGCGCGGCGCTTATATCAGGAAGGACTTCGACAAGCCTGTGGACTGGTTCTTCCTGCACGGTTGGGAAGACGACGGCTTTGACCTCTTCGGCGACGGTAGTTTGGTGGTATGTTTCACTCCCGGCCATACGCCGGGACACCAGTCTCTGCTCGTGAACCTGCCCAAAACGGGCAAGCTGTTCTTCGCCGCCGATTCCTGCTATACGGATGAAAACCTTGAAAACAACATTCTGCCCGGTCTGGCCTGGAATTTCGGCGACTGCGAGCGAACCCTGCAGAAGATCCGCCGGCTGCGCGATGACTTGGGAGTCAAGATCGTCGCAGGCCATGATCCGTCGTCATGGAAACAATACAAGCAGGCCCCCGGTTTTTATGAATAATTGTTTCCAGAGCAATTTGATTTTGAAACGTCTCCTCCGGCGTTTGGAGCAATTTCAAAATGAAATTGCTCCGGCGGCGCTGTTTCTGTCGGCCCCTTCCTTAAGCCGGGAAGACCGGCTGACGGCTGCGGCCCGCGCCTACGCCGCCTGAATCTTTTTAATGTTGCAATGTTTCAGGATCATGATCAGCAAACAATAACCACAGAGAGGAATTATCATGGCTATGATGACAGGCGATCAGTATGTGGAAAGTATCAAGAAAATGAACATGCAAATCTATATGTTCGGGGAGAAAATTTCAAGCGCGGCGGATCATCCGATTCTTCGTCCCTCATTAAACTCTGTAAAAGCAACATATGATCTTGCGCAACAGAAGGAATATGAAGATTTAATGACAGTTAAATCTCATATTTCCGGTAAAAAGATCAACCGGTTTGCGCATATCCACCACAGCACCGAAGACCTTGTAAAAAAGGTCAAGATGCAGCGCTTGTGCGGACAGAAGACGGCATCGTGTTTTCAGCGCTGCGTCGGTCTTGATGCCTTCAACTCCCTTTTCAGCACTACATTTGAATGTGATAAGGCGCACGGCACATCCTATCACAAAAACTTCCTGAAATTTTTGCAGGAAGCCCAGGAAAATGACTGGACGGTGGACGGCGCCATGACGGATCCCAAGGGAGACAGGGGCCTTTCCCCGGGCAAACAGGCGGACCCGGATCTTTATCTGCGTGTGGTGGAACGCCGCAAGGACGGCGTCGTCGTGCGCGGGGCCAAAGCGCACCAGACGGGCATCTGCAACTCACACCAGGTAGTTGTTATGCCCACCATCGCCATGGGTCCTGAAGACAAGGATTATGCCGTATCCTTCGCAGTCCCCCTGGACGCGGAAAACCTGTTCATGATCATCGGGCGCCAGTCTTGTGACACCCGGAAGCTGGAAGGGAGCACCCTGGACGTGGGCAACTGTGAATACGGCGGAGTGGAGGCCCTGACCATCTTCGACAATGTGTTCGTGCCGAATGACCGGATATTCATGAACGGTGAGACGGATTTTTCCGGTATGCTGGTGGAACGCTTCGCGGGCTATCATCGCCAGAGCTACGGGGGCTGCAAGGTGGGAGTGGGCGATGTACTTATCGGCGCGGCGGCCCTGGCCGCGGAATACAATGGGGCGCAAAAGGCCAGCCATGTCAAGGACAAACTCATCGAGATGACCCACCTCAACGAAACCCTGTATTCCAGCGGCATCGCCTGCTCCTGTGAGGGCAGCCGGACCGAATCCGGCAATTACCTCATCGACTTGCTGCTGGCCAATGTCTGCAAGCAGAATGTGACTCGCTTCCCCTATGAAATTACCCGTCTGGCAGAGGATATCGCCGGGGGACTGATGGTCACCGCCCCTTCGGAAAAAGACCTGCGCCACCCCAAGCTCGGCCCCTATATTGACAAGTATCTGCGTGGTGTGGCAACAATTCCCACGGAAACCAGGATAAAAATTCTGCGCCTCATTGAAAATCTGACCTTGGGCACGGCGGCCGTCGGCTACCGCACCGAGTCCATGCACGGTGCCGGTTCCCCTCAGGCGCAACGTATTGTGATCGCCCGTCAGGGGAATATGGAGCAGAAAAAACAACTGGCCAAGAAAATCGCACACATTGACTGACTTTTCGCCGGGGGGAAGCCGACCTGTGCGCTTTCCCCCGCGGTAGGCGGGACGGAACGTCGAGGTCGCACGGTATTGCCGGGAGGAAAAATTCCGGCCCGCTTGCGACCTTCGGCGGCAAGCGCATCCATGCGAAAGAAAATAGGTATTGCATACTGTGGGGGGTGCAACCCCCGCCATGACCGGACAGCGTTGGCTGAAAAACTCCGCGTCGCCTTCCCCGATCTTGACATTGTCTATGCGCGCGAAGGCATGCCCTGCCATTTTGTGGTCGTCATCTGCGGTTGCCCTGTGTCCTGTGCTTCCCACGAAAATCTGCACGGTCTGAAAGGGAAGATGATCGTTTCCTCCGGGGACGAAGGGGAAAAGGCCCTGACGGCCATACGGACCATTAGCCGAAAAGGAAGCGATGATGACGATCACCTACGAAAATCACTTTGTCCTGGTTGAAAAAAGAGAAAGTTCCGTTGCCTTGGTGACCCTGAATAATCCGCCCCTGAATCTGAACAGCGTCCCTTCCCTGCAGGAACTCGGCGAGTCGCTCCGGAAACTGGGGACGGACCCCGATGTCCGCGTCCTTGTCCTTACAGGCTCGGGCAATAAGGCCTTCAACGCCGGTTCGGACCTGACCGGTTTCAAGGAAATGGCGGGAAACTTCACCGGCAGGAAATTCAAGATAGAAACGGACGTGATGAACAGCCTTGAATTCATCGGCAAACCTACCGTCTGCGCCGTTGAAGGGTTCTGCATGGGCGGAGGACTGGAACTGGCCTGCTGTTGCGATATACGCATCGTGTCGGAAAAGGCGCTGTTTTCTCAGCCCGAAATCACCCTTGGGCTATACCCGGCGGCCGGCGGTCTCTATCGCCTGCCCAAACTCATCGGCCCGGCGCGGGCGCTGGAAATGATGTATCTGGGAGAGACCATCGACGCTACGGAAGCGTACAGGATCGGACTGGTCAACAAGATTGCGCCGGCCGGGGCCGCGCTGGAACATGCCTTGACCATGGCTGAAAAGATTGCCTGCCGCCCTCCCAACGCCCTGCGCGTCATCAAGGAAGGCATGCGAAAGATGTGGTTGCGGGAATCCAAGGATAACCACTATACGAACCTGGAATATATTGAAGGAATTTTCAATCACCACAACGCTATTGAAGGCGTTGCGGCCTTCCTGGGCAAACGTGCGCCCCGCTTCCGCTATACGGAGTAAGCATTTTCAACTTTGAAATGCTTTAAGCGTTTTGCAATTTCATTTGCAAAATGCTCAGGCGGCGGTTTCCGCCGCCCGCCCCACAGGCATAGGCGTAGCTTGCTTCGCCGTTAAACGCCGGAGGAGGCGTTTCATACCGTTTCCTCTGGTCGTTGTCGTAAATTTCGCAAATAACCCATTATAATACAAGGTTTAGATAAGTCGCTATATTGCATTAGGAATAGGAAACGGTATCAAAACCAAATTGCTTTAGGAATGAAGGTCCCCGCTTCTCCTTGCCCCGCGCAGTTTCAAACCGTAGGCCCTGGCCTTGCGCACCACTGTGGACTGGTTGACGGCAAGGGCGCCGGCCACCTCGCGGGTTGTCCGGTACCTGGCCAAGGCTTCTTTGAGAATTGCGGATTCAAACTGCTCCACGGCGCTCTTCAGGCTGTCCGTCGGCAGGGTAATGCCGCCGGCCGGGGCGGGCTTCTGCTTGCGGAGAAAAGGAGGCAGATCCCGGAGGGTAATCGTGGTCCCCGGCGCGGTCACTACCAGCCGTTCCATGATGTTCTCCAACTCCCGCACATTCCCCGGCCAGGGATAGTCCAAAAGGCGGGGAATGACGGTGGGGTGCAGATCGCGGCGGCGATTGTGGCGTTTGCAATATTTTTCCAGGAAAGCGGGGATCATGAGCAAGATATCCTCTTTGCGCCCGCGTAAGGGGGGCACCTGGATGGGCACAACATTCAGGCGATAATAGAGGTCTTCCCGAAACAGCTTCTGCGCAACGCGCTCGGATAAATCCCGGTTGGTGGCGGCCAGAAGGCGCACATCCACGTCACGGGGGGTGTTCGAGCCGATGCGCCGCGTCTGTTTTTCCTGAATGACCCGCAACAGTTTGGCTTGCAGTCCCAAAGGCAAATCCCCGATTTCATCCAGCAGAAGGGTACCGCCGCCCGCCGCTTCAAACAGGCCCGCTTTTCCCTCTCTGACGGCCCCGGTGAAGGCGCCCCGCACATAGCCGAACAGCTCCGATTCCAGAAGTTGTTCAGGTATGGCCGTACAGTTGATTTTGATAAAGGGCTTGTCGCTGCGTTGAGAATGCTTGTGGATGAAGGTCGCGATAACCTCCTTGCCCACGCCGGACTCACCCAGGATGAGGACCGTGGAATCCACGGAACTGACGCGCGAGGCCATGTCCAGAACGGCGCGCATGGGAGCGGACCGGGCGATGATCTCCGGGGAGTCGGTCGTATTCCGGCGAAGCTTTTTCAACTCCTCCTCGTATTGATTTTTCAGGTGTTCGGCCTGGGTGAGTTCATCCTGCAAACGGTTCAACTCGGTGAGATCCCGCACCGCCGTCACCACCCGAACTATTTTTCCCGTAGAATCATAGAGGGGATTGGCGCTGGCAAGAACGGTCACTCCACTGCGGATGGCCTGGATCACGCTGCACGGCTTGCCGCTTTCCAGGACATTGATGGTGACGGACTGGTCAAAGACCCCGCGCTCCACCAATTCATACATGCTGTATCCGATAACCTCGTGAGGCTTCAGCCCGGTAATGCGCTGGTAGCTTTCGTTGATCCGCAGGGTGACGCCCTGTCCGTCGGTCACATAGATCCCGTCAAAGGCGACCTCGATAATGCCTTCCAGCTCCTCGGTCAAAAGGCGAAATGATTTGAGTTCACTGGATATATTCTCCAGATCGGATATCTCGTGCAGGCTTGCGAGGGCTCCCGCCATCTGCCCGTCTATATACAGGGGAGCACGGCTTACCAGGAAGGCCCTGCCGCCCACAAAAAAACGCCGCCATGTTTCCTCCTGCCCGCTTTGCAGGATGTCGGGCAAGCGGCTGCCTTCAATACATTCCACAATGGACCGACCCAGGACATCTTCCCGCCTACTGGACAGGAGATCCAGCATGGCTTCATTGCAGAGCCGTATGATTCCCTGGCCGTCGATGCCGATTACGGGGTTGGGAATGGCGGAAAGAATGCTGTCAATGGCGAGGGATGTTTGCAGAACGGGAGCAGGCAACGCGGACATGGGAGTCCTCATTCAGGATGCGGGGAACTTCGCTTTGCGGCAATCGTACGGCAACGCTTGAGGCAGTTGCTGCGGCGGGCGGCGGCGCTTCGCGTCGTTTCTGCACAAAGAAAGCCCTGTCCTCCGAAGAAAACAGGGCCGGGCGGAAAGGCAAAAAGCGCGCCGCTCTTAATGGAGAAGCACGCTACCGGACTGTGTGTGTGTGTGTGTGTGTGTGTGTGTGTGCAAAAATCAGGCTGAAATATTTCATTTCAGCCTGTAATTTTCCTTTCCGGGGAGGAAAAAATTTATCCTTGCCCACGACCATGCCACCATGCCGTTGCCGGCGGGTTATACGCATTTTCGGCGCACACAGATGAACTACTCTATGCGTTGATAAAGATTCGTGTCAAGATGTATATTGACATAATTTTAAAAAAGTTCAAGCAAGTGCAGTATTTTTCCCGACAAAGCCGATCGGTTGCTAAAGTCCGACAGGCTCCTAGAGCAGATTAACATTGAGAATACCCTGAAAGGCATGAATTGCCGCGCGGCTTCGCCGCTTGCAATGACAACCCTCTGTGCAACGATAACTCACCGGCATGCATGACAGCTTTCTGTC
>JAISRC010000150.1 GCA_031273845.1 Desulfovibrio sp. | reverse complement strand
CTAAAAGGCATGGATTGCCGCGCGGCTTCGCCGCTCGCAATGACAATCCCCTGTGCAATGACAACTCACCGGCATTCATGACAACTTTCTGTCATTCCGAGGGCCGCTTGCGGCCCGTGGGAATCCATGCCTTTTGCTTTCAAAAGAAATTTTTCCTGTGTTTTCCTGTGTTTTTCCGCTCCAGTGCGGTCATAGAGTATGTTCAACTTTGAAATGCTCTAAAAGATAATATTGGCATGGTTTTTGATAGTATGCAGGCTTGAGGAGGATACCATGAAACTGTTTTTTTCTTCCACATATTTTTTCCTGTTCTGTCTGCTGGCGCTTGCGGCAAGCGCCGCAGACCCCTGTACGGCAAAAGCCGATCTGCTGGATGAAATCAAAAAGCGCGGTGAAATCGTCATCGGCACCGAGGCTCGCTTCCCACCCTTTGAATTTGTGGAAAACGGCAAAATCGTCGGCTACTCCGCCGACATGCTGGAACTTATCATGAAGGATCTGCCCGGAGTCAAGGTCAATCGCCTGGATCTTCCCTGGCAGGGCATACTGCCCGGTCTTGCGGCCGGTAAATTTGATTACGTCGTCACCTCCGTCACGGCTACCAGGGAACGCTATGAACGCTACCATATGAGCCTGCCCATAGCGGACGCGACGGTGGCCATGCTGGTCAAAGCAGATTCGCCGTACACCACGCCGGAATCGCTCGCCGGTGCGACTGTGGGATCTCAGGTCGGCTCCGCGCAACTGCTGGCTCTGAGGGAATTGAGCAAGCGACTGGAGTCGCAAGGGCAGAAAGCCGTCAAGGACAAAGAATACGTCAGTTTCGACGAGGCTTATGCCGACCTCGCGGCCGGGCGGCTGCAGGGCGTATCCCAATCTTTTCCGAATCTGTCGGACGCGGTCAAAAAACGTCCCAACCTTTTCCGCATCATCACGCCGCCTTATGGGCCGCCTGTCTATTTCTCATGGGCCGCCCGCAAAGATGCGGAGAGCGCCTCCCTCGCGGCCTTTTTCGATGCAGGCTTGCGCAAGCTGAACGAGAACGGCCGGATGAAGGCGCTGCAGGAAAAATGGTTTGGGTTTGTGATGGATGTTCCATCCGACGAACTTCCCGTACCGGTGCAATAAAATGTTTTCCGGCCGTCTTCCGGCGGCCGGGCGGCAGCTTTTTTCAGGAAGAATCCTGTGGACGCGCCCCATTTGCTCACGTCCATCATTCATACCTTGCCCGGTGGACTCCTGGTCACCTTGGGCATTTCTTTGCTCTCCGCCGTGGCGGGCTTTGTGATCGGCCTGCTGCTCTGCTGGATGCGCTGTTCGCCCCTGTGCGCTGCTCACGCAATTGCCGGCGTCTGCATCAGCGCCTTGCGGGGCATTCCCATTCTCGTTGTCCTGCTGCTGCTTTTCTATCTGCCGTCGGCCGCCGGGCTGGAAATGCCGTCTGTCTTGGCGGCTGTTTTGGCTCTGGCCCTAAACACGGGAGCGTTTCAGGCAGAAATTTTGCGGGCCGGTTTCGCTTCTATCCCGCGCGGCCAATTGGAGGCTGCGTACGCTCTCGGACTGCAGGACCTGCGCATTCTCAGGCGTATTCTTCTGCCGCAGGTGCTGGGGCTGACCATGCCGCAACTTGTGAATGAGCTCATCATCTTGGTAAAAAATTCATCACTGATCTCCGTCATTGCCGTTACTGAACTTCTTCGGCGCAGCGAGCAGCTTGTCGCCGTTACTTACAGACCGCTGGAGGTCTACACTGCAACGGCGATCCTTTATCTGGCCGCCAATCTCTTCATCGCATGGAGCGGCAACAAAATACACCAACGGCTCATCGCCGGCCGGGCGGGATGATGCACAATGGATATGCCGGCGGACATAGTGATTCATTGGGCGGACTTTTTCCGGCAGCACGGTGCCGATCTGGCCTTGGGCCTGTGGACAACCTTGCACATCTGCGCGGTCGCCGTTTCCGCCGGCATCCTGCTCGGTTTCATGGTTGAAATACTGAGCCGCAACCATATCTTACGGCGACGCATATTGCGCGTCTATATTGAGATTTTTCGAGGCACTCCCCTGCTTGTCCAGCTCTATCTGCTGTACTTCGGCGGCCCGGCGTTCGGCTTGTCCCTTGAAGCCGACACGGCGGGCACAGTGGGGCTTGCCCTGTACGCGGGGGCGTATTTCGCGGAAATTTTCCGGGCCGGCTTTCTCTCCATTCCGGCGGGACATCTCGAGGCGGCGCACAGCCTCGGCATTTCTCCTCTGCGTATTCTGTGGCGAATAGAATTACCCCAGATGGCCGGCCTCATCGTGCCGCCGTCCGTCAACCAGATCATCACCCTGATGAAGGACTCCGCAGTATTGTCGATCATCACCGTCACGGAGATGACCAAGCAATCCACGAGGATCATGAATGAGAGTTTTATTATTGTGGAACCGCTATGCCTGCTGGCATTAAGCTACTGGCTGCTTTCCTCCCTGGCCGGATGGGCCGGACGTTGCCTTGAAATCCGTCTGACGCGGCATCGTTCACTCAAAAAATGAGAGAAAGATATGGCCCCGATTACCGTTCATACCCCTCCTGTACTGCAACTACGTGATGTCCATAAGCATTTTGGCGATGTGCATGTTTTGAAGGGCATCAATCTGGAAATTTTTCCTTCACAGGTGGTCTGCCTGATCGGGCCTTCGGGTTCCGGCAAGAGTACACTGTTGCGCTGCATAAACTTTTTGGAGGAATACGACTGTGGCGAAGTGCTGATTTTCGGCGAACGTATAGGATACAGCACAAGCTATGACGGCAGGCGCGTACCCATGCCCAAGGAACACATACGGGTAATGCGTCGGGATTTAGGCATGGTATTTCAGCATTTCAACCTGTGGCCCCACATGACTGCCGTCGAAAACGTCAGCGAAGCCGTGCGTTCGGTAAAAAAGAAAAATATCACCGAGGCGCTGCGGATAAGCCGCGACATGCTGGCCAAGGTAGGGCTGGCCGACATGGAAAACAGATATCCTGCCCAGCTTTCGGGCGGACAGCAACAAAGGGTGGCGATTGCCAGGGCTCTGGCCATGGAACCGCGGATCATGCTCTTTGATGAACCCACCTCTTCCCTTGATCCCGAACTGGTGGGCGACGTGCTTGATGTCATGCAAAGCCTTGCCGGAGAAGGCATGACAATGATCGTCGTCACACATGAAATGGGCTTTGCCGCCGGCGTTGCCGATCTTATCGTCTTTATGGAAGACGGGCGGATACTTGAACAGGGGACGCCGGACCGAATATTTCACAATGCGGAAAACCGGCGAGTCCGCGCTTTTCTGCAAAGTTACGGGCGTAGAGAAAAAAATGCCGGCAAAGCTCACACGGCGACGAACAGTCATAATAAAGGAGTCTGTAATGAGCCGACCGATCACCATTCCGGCGCGGCAGGGAGCCGCGGCTGTCCTCAAAAGCGGACAGCACATCAAAATCATCAACACGCACGGCATGCAGGTCGTCGATACCTGGGCCTTTAATGTCCACGATCCACTCGAACACCTATCCATGCAGCACTTGCGCGCAACGCTGAACAAGGGCGTTCCCACAGCCGGAGACGCCCTGATAAGCAACCATCGCCGCCCCATGTTGCAGATGCTGGAGGATACCTCAAACGGAGCGCACGACACCTTTATCGCCGCATGCGACATCTACCGCTATATCCTTCTCGGAGTCAAAGAATATCATGAAAACTGTCAAGACAACATGTTCGCTGCCTTACGCCGCATCGGCATTACCGATGTCCAATTCTGCCCCAGTCCCCTCAACCTCTGGATGAACACACCCATCGTCGAAAACAAGTTGCACTGGCTTCCCCCGACAACCAAACCCGGCGACTATGTCGTGCTTGAGGCAGTCATCGACTGCGCGGTGGTCATGTCTGCCTGTCCACAGGACATATTGCCTATCAACGGAGTCGATTGCACACCGATGGACGTACAGTACCAAGTATATGATTTCAAGTAATGCGATTCCGTGTAATACCAATTTACAATAGAAACCATATCCGTGCGGTTTCTATTGCTTCGGTATCCAGGCCGACAACGGCCGGTTTCTGAAGATGCTTGAGCACGGCAACGCATTTTAACAGCATGGAGGACAGGCAAAGCCCGCCTGCGAACCCGCATCAGGAAGCGTTGCCGGACAGGCAGGTGCCGCCGGCCGCCTTCAGTTCGTCAAGAACATGACCTATGAACCCGGGCAGAGCCGCCGCGCAAAGCGGCGTCGGTTCCGTCCCGAGGTCGGTATAGTTTTCCGGCTCCATGCCGATGACCACCGCTTCCGGTCTGCCGCCGATGAGTTCACAGCTTATGAGGGTGTCCACCAGGTCCACTTGATGCTGGGAATCATGAAATCCCAGGCTTTTGCGCAACCCTTCGCCTTCCAGGCGGTAAACCGTTCCCGGCTCCCCCCCGCCCAGAACGGCATCAAGGACAATGACGAAATCATGC
Source organism: Desulfovibrio sp. (assembly GCA_031273845.1). Classification (GTDB taxonomy): domain Bacteria; phylum Desulfobacterota; class Desulfovibrionia; order Desulfovibrionales; family Desulfovibrionaceae; genus Frigididesulfovibrio. Next base: position 9,119 of record JAISRC010000150.1, on the reverse strand, counting down.
TCCACCAGCACGGACATGAGCAGTTTGCCCATGACCCCCCCGTCCGTCAGGGTCACATTGTCGGAAAAGCTGTAGTTCCGCTCCAGCTGGCGCAAGGCGTGGACACCGATCCCCTCGTCCCGGTAAAGGATGTTGCCTACCCCGAGAAGCAGTATGCGCCGGCCGGGCATGGTTATTTCCCCATGCCGCAGCATTTTTTGTATTTTTTGCCGCTCCCGCAGGGGCACTCGTCATTGCGCCCGACCTTGGGCGTTTCCCGGCGCTCCGGGGTCCTTTTCGCCGGCTCGGCGGCACGGGAGTAGTTGAGTTTGTCGCTCCGATCCTTGTGCGTGAAAGGCGATGCCGCGCTTTTGCCCTGCCGGGCGCCCGCCGCCTTCCTGTCAGGGACGCTTTCAGGAGCGCTTTCGCCGGCGGGAGCGTTTTCCGGCGGGCTTCCAGCCGCGGTTTCCGTCGCGGATTCCGCCGGGGCGGCGCCTTCCCGGTCCTCAACCTGAATGCGCAGGCGGGTAAGGGACTTGAAGAGGTTCTCCTGGATGCTGAAGAGCATCTCCTGAAACATGGCGAAACCTTCACTCTTGTATTCCTGCTTGGGGTCGCGCTGGCCGTAGCCGCGCAGGCCGATGCCGTCGCGCAGGCGGTCCATGTTCAGAAGGTGTTCCTTCCAGGCCCGGTCCAGTTCTTCCAGCAGGAAATAGCGCAGGATATCCGCGTAAACCTCCGGCGCAGAGGTCCTCAGTTCGTCAAAAATCCGCAAGACGCAGTCGCGGCATTCGCCGGGCGGGGGCAGGGGTTCGTCTTCGGACCGGACGCGCTTGAGGTTGAACACTTCCTGAAGCCGCGCCTTGAGCAGTTCTTCCTCTTCCGGGGTGAGTTTGCCGCGCGCGGCATCGTAGGCGGAGTACATCTCATTCAGGGTGTCGTCCAGGAATTCCATGACGGCGGCTTCGGTGTCCTGACTGTTGATGGCGTCGCGGCGCAGGGAATAGATGACCTCGCGCTGCTGGTTCATGACGTTGTCATAATCCAGCAGGGTTTTGCGTATTTCAAAGTTGTGGCCTTCCACCCTTTTCTGGGCGTTTTCAATGGCATGGGAGATCATGCGGTGCTCAATGGATTCCCCGTCTTTGAGCCCCAGCGTTTCCATGAGTTTGGAGATGCGCTCGGAGCCGAAGAGGCGCATCAGGTCGTCTTCCAGAGAAAGATAGAAACGCGAGCAGCCGGGGTCGCCCTGGCGTCCGGAGCGCCCGCGCAACTGGTTGTCGATGCGCCGGCTTTCATGGCGCTCCGTGCCCAGGATATAGAGGCCGCCGAGTTCGCGCACTCCCTCGCCCAGAACGATGTCCGTGCCGCGCCCGGCCATGTTGGTGGCTATGGTCACCTTGTTTTTCCGGCCGGCTTCCGCGATGATCGCCGCTTCCTGCTCGTGGTGCTTGGCGTTCAGCACATTGTGGGGAATGTTGATTTTTTTCAGGCGCTCGGAAAGAAATTCCGAGGTTTCTATGGAAATGGTGCCGACCAGCACGGGTTGCCCGCACTTGTGCAATTCCTTGATCCCGGCGACTATGGCTTCCATTTTTTCGTTGCGGGTGCGGTAGATGACGTCGGGCATATCCAGGCGGATCATGGGCCGGTGCGTCGGCACGGAAATGACTTCCAGCCCGTATATTTCGTGGAACTCCACGGCTTCGGTGTCGGCGGTGCCGGTCATGCCCGCCAGTTTGTCGTACATGCGGAAGTAGTTCTGGAAGGTGATGGAGGCCAGTGTCTGGTTTTCAGCCTCGACCTTCACATGCTCCTTGGCTTCCAGGGCCTGATGCAGACCGTCCGAGAAGCGGCGTCCGGGCATCAGCCGGCCCGTGAACTCGTCCACGATGACCACCTGGTTGTCATTCACGATATAATCCACATCGCGCTTGAATATGTGGTGGGCTTTCAGCGCCTGATGCACATGGTGCTGGATGGTGATGTTCCGGGCGTCAAAGAGGTTGTCTATGCCCAGAAGCTGCTCGACGTGTTCCGTGCCTTTGTCCGTGAGCATGGCCGCGCGGGCTTTTTCGTCCAGGCTGTAGTCTTCCGGACTGAGCCGTAAAACTATGGAATCCGCCTTGCGGTAAAGGTCCGTGGAATCGTCGGCCGCGCCGGAGATGATCAGCGGGGTGCGTGCCTCGTCTATGAGTATGGAGTCCACTTCGTCCACGATGGCGAAGTTGTGCCCGCGCTGCACAAGCTGATTCCGGTAGAATTTCATGTTGTCGCGCAGATAGTCGAAGCCGAATTCGTTGTTGGTGCCGTATGTGACGTCGGCGAAGTAAGCCTCCTGACGCTCCCGGTCGGTCAGCCCGTGGACGATGACCCCGACGCTCAGGCCGAGGAAGCTGTACAGCTTGCCCATCCATGCGGCGTCGCGCCGGGCCAGATAGTCGTTGACGGTGATCACGTGCACGCCTTTGCCGGAAAGGGTGTTCAGGGCCACGGCCAGGGTCGCCGCCAGGGTTTTGCCTTCGCCTGTTTTCATTTCCGCGATGCGTCCGGAGTGCAGCACGATGCCGCCTATGAGCTGCACGTCGAAATGCCGCATGCCCAGAGAACGGATCGAGGCTTCGCGCACCAGAGCGAAAACTTCAGGGAGCAGGTCGTCGAGGCTGCGGCCCTCCTCACATGCCTGGCGTTTGAATTCCGCCATGCGCGCGGGAAAGTCCTCGGCTGCGAGTTGTTGCATCTGCGCTTCCAATGCGCCGATTTTGCGCACGAGCTGCATCTTGCGCTTTATGTAGCGGTCGTTTTTTGACCCGAAAATTTTTTTGAAGATCAGGCTGAACATGGAGACTCCAAGTTGAGGCAACGCGCCGGAACAATTTGAGGCAGCATGCCGGAACAGATCGGTGCGGCACGGCGGAACAGGTCGGGACAACGCGCCGGAAGCGCATACATATCCTGTTTGCCGATGAAAACAAAGCCCCGGCAGCCGGCAAAAGGCTCAGGCTGTCAGCGGAGCAGGGCGGCGTACTTTTCCATATCCACGTTGCCGCCGGAGACCACGATGCCCGCGCGTCTGCCGGCAAGATCCAGGCGGCCGCTGAACACGGCGGCCGCGGCCAGACAGCCTGTGGGCTCGACCACGATCTTCATGCGTTCCGCGAAAAAACGCATGGCCTGCGCGAGTTCGGCGTCCGAAACCGTCAGGATGTCCTTCACCAGTCCCCGGATGACCGGGAAGGTAAAGCGTCCCAGACTCCGGGTCTGCGCACCGTCGGCAATGGTCTGCGGCGTTTCTATTGTCGTTATCCGTCCGCTGTGGAAGCTCCGTCGGCCGTCGTCGCCCGCCTCCGGCTCCACGCCGTAGATTTCGCAGTCCGGGCAAAGCTCGCGGGTTGCGACGGCGCAGCCGGAGAGCAGGCCGCCCCCCCCCAGAGGGGTCAGGAGCAGGTCCACAGGTCCCGCGTCTTCGATCAGTTCTTTGGCGGTTGTGCCCTGGCCGGCCATCACGTCGGGATGGTCATAAGGGGGAATGAGGGTCAGGCCCTGTTCCGCCGCGACTTTCGCGCCCAGCGCGTCCCGGTCTTCGCTGTAGCGGTCGTAAAAGATTATTTCCGCGCCGTAGCCCTCGGTAGCCGCGACCTTTGCGGCCGGCGCGTCCCTGGGCATGATGATGACCGCCCGGATGCCGAGGATGCGGGCGGACAGGGCAACGGCCTGGGCGTGGTTGCCGGAGGAAAAGGTCACAACCCCGGCGGCCTTTTGTTCCTCTGTGAACCGGGACAGGGAGTTGAAGGCTCCCCGGAATTTGAAGGCTCCCATGCGCTGAAAGTTCTCGCATTTGAACAGGAGAGCGCCCCCCGCACGTCCGTCGGCCGTGGATGAGGTCAGGACAGGGGTGCGGCGGGCCGCGCCGGAGATCCTCTTGTGGGCTGCAACGATATCTTCATAAGAAAGGGCGAAGGCGTCCATAGCTGCGCTTTCCTCGGGGCGAAACCTGAAGCGGTTTACTTTTGGAATGCTCCTCCGGCTCCGTCCTCAATGCCGGCGCACGGGCATTTCCGCGCCGCGTCCGTCCGGATTCAGGGTTTTTTCCACGATATACAGCGGGTGCTGTTTCACTGCCGGCCCACGGGCTTTTTCGCGCCGCGCCCGTCCAGATTCAGGGTTTTTTCCACGATAAACAGCGGGCGCCGTTTCACTTCTTCGTATATCTTGCCCACATATTCGCCTATGATGCCCACGGAACAGATGGTCAGCCCGCCGATAACCGTCATCAGGCCGACAAGCGAGGACCAGCCCGGAACGGTATGCCCGGACAGATGCTGCACCAGGGCATAGAGGCAGACGGCGAAACCGAAGAGCAGAAAGCACAGGCCCATGAAATTCACGGCGCGGACCGGCAGGGCGGAAAAAGAGGAGATCGCGTCCCAGGCCAGGAAAAACATTTTGCTCAGGGGATATTTGCTTTCCCCGTACAGCCGTTCCTTGCGGTCATAAAGAACGGCCGTCTGCCTGAAGCCCGCCCAGGCGGCCAGACCGCGCATGAAGCGGTGCACTTCGGGCATGGCGTTCAGGACATCCACGCAACGTCTGGACATGAGGCGGAAGTCCCCGGCGTCCACAGGCAGGTCTTTATGCACGCACCTGCGCATCAGGCGATAAAAAAGCCAGGCGGAGGCCAGCTTGAAGCGGCTTTCGCCGCTCCGTGACCGGCGCCGGCCGTAGACCACGTCGTAGCCGGCCTCGTAGAGCCGGATCATTTCAGGGATGACTTCCGGCGGGTCCTGCAGGTCCGCGTCCAGTATGACCGCCGCCTCGCCTCCGGCATAGCGCAGGCCCGCGCTGACGGCGGGCTGATGCCCGAAATTGCGGCTGAATGTGACCACCTTGACCCAGGGCGCTTCTGCGGCCCATGCCGCGCAGTAGTCCGGCCCGGCATCCGTGGAACCGTCGTCAACCAGAATCAGCTCGACATCAACGCCTGTGAAAGAAGGCAGCAGGCGCTCCAGTTCCGTCCGCAACGCGGGCAGGCTTTCTTCTTCGTTGAAGACCGGGATGATCAGACTCAGGGAGGAAAGTTTGCGGAACGGGGCATCGGGCATGGCCGCCTCACGGCATGTTGCGTGTAAAACAAATTGGTCGGAATATTTCACGATTGCAGTCTATAATAGGGCGGCCCGGCGCGGGGTGTCAACAGGCTCTGCCCGACAGCGCTCACCATAATCCACCACGCTAAAAAGAGAAAAGAACTGTTGTGCTTGTAAAAGCCAATAGATACATGAAAACGAGGGGGGAAAATCCATCACCAATCAGGTGAGCATTAGTATGTCGGAACCTACCGAGATCAAAAGATATTCAGCAGAACTGCGGTGGATTATGGGCATGGCGGGGGATTGACACGCGGCGGGGAATGTGTATTGTAAATGCCAAGTGGGCCGGAAGTGCTGACACACCCCCGGCCCCGGCAAGTTCCCCGTGATTTTTAGGTCACAGTTTCCCGCCCCTGACAGGAATGCTCCGTTCCTTCAGGGGCAACCTGTCTACACGTTAAGGCAACGGATAATCAGGGCCACGAGAACGCCCGCCACAACAGCAGCGGCCACGTTCGCAAGGAACTTCGCCATAAACGCATCCTCCTTTCGGGGGACTTGCCTATAGTGTTTTTACGCTATTCAGCCAACGCCGCAAGCTTCTGCCTGAGCGACACAGGCTTTGCCCGCCATAATCCGCCACGCTTCTTGTCTTGTCATTCTGAGCCGAAGGCGAAGAATCCATCTTTTTGATTTTTTTAAGGAAACGCTGATTTATTTCTTTGAGGAGGCACCGCTCCCTCAAACTCCCCCGGCAGAGACGCCTTGCTCAAATTTGTTCGCCTTCGCCTGGTTCGGGACGAACGGCCTCAGCATCCCCAATAAATATTTCAGCAGGTTATATTTGAAGGAGTCCGGGGGCCTGTCCGTCCTGAACGCAGTGAAGGCGGACAAAATCTTGTAGTAGTTTCCCCCGGCGGGGTTCGGGGCAGCGCCCCGATTAAATCGGTGCTTCCCTATCTTCGGTGTTTTGTTTTTTCAAGGCGCCAAGATGGATTCTTCGCCTTCGGCTCAGAATGACAATGCGCTGTGCGGCAATGCTTGCAGGCCCTTCGACTGCACCTCGGAACGACGGGGCACGGCGGATTATGGCCCGGCACGCCGGTGCAGTCGAAGAAACAAGATAATTATATGGAATAATACATAGCTCCATATTACGCTCGCAAAAATTGCCTCGCTGCTTCACGCTGTTGCAATGTTCATTCGAGCGCCCGTCCGACCGCTCCGGGGTCGTTCCGGAGCGACCCGAAGCCCGCAAAACAAACAAAGAAAATGGCGGGCAAGGCAAAAACAGCTTGACGTCCCCGAACTCCTGCGGGTAAATAGGCAAACCGCATAGGCCGCTATGGGCATTTTATCCAGGGGAGAGGAAAAACATGACGACTAAGATCAAAATTATTATCGGATTCGGACTCATGATTGTACTGTTGGCGGGAATGGCCGTGCTCGGCATTATACAACTGCGGGGCTCCGCGGACAGCTTTTCACTATATCGCAGGTATGCGCGAGTAAACGTCATCGCCAGCGACATGTCCGTATCAACTTCGGATATGCTCAGGAACATCAACTTGTTCCTGCGTAACTATGATCCGAAAATGGTCGAATACGCTCTGGACAAGGCGGACAGCTTCGTGAACCTCACCAAGGAAGCCATCAGCCTCTCGCGTGTCGAATCAAGGATACAGCAACTCAACGCAATGGAGCAGCTGGGCGCGCATATCAAACCGCAGATCAGGGACATGCGCGACAGCGTGCAGGAATTGCAGAAAATATACCAGGAACAAGTGCGGCCGAATTACAACAGTATGTACAAACTCCTTGATGATCTGTCCGAGCTTGCCCGCACGCTCAACAACACCGATGTACTGTATCTGTATACCCGGTTATGGCCGCATATGGCCCAGACAGTGTCCTCTCTGGGACGTTTCGGAGAAAGCCTTGACCAGAGATACGCCAAGGAAGCCATGGAACGGATCGCCGGCATGCACGAGATTTTGCTGAAAATACAGAGCGTCCTGATCAGCGAGAAAGGCAAACAGGCTTATGGTGTCCTCATGGCCTCCCATGAACAGCTGGCCAGGGACGTGCGGACGATGCAGGAACGTACGGCGAAGAAGGATGCCCAGGTTGAGAAAGTCCTGGAAGAGGCCCGTACGGCGGACGACAACATAGCAAAGTTCAACTCGCAAATTGATAAAGAAGCGGGTGAAGTGGCCGAACGTGCCCTGCAGGATCTGTCGACCGCGGAAGCCGCCATGCTGACTTCAAGCGGCACGGGACTGGCGGTCGGATTGCTGGCGGCCCTGGTCATCGTCATCGGCCTGATGCGCGTGCTCAACAAGTTGTCCGCCTTTGCGTCGGCCGTAGCCGAGGGCGATTTCGCATACAAGGTCCAGATCACCGAAAAAGGTGAAATCGGCCACATGGTTGACGCCATGCGCACCATACCCTCTGTGCTGAACAACATTCTGGAGGAATACACCAAGCTGGCTCACGATATTCAGTACGGCAAGCTGCAGAGTCAGATCGACGCCTCCCGCTTCAGCGGCAGCTTCGCCACCCTGATCAACGGCACCAACAATATCATACATACTCTGCGTAGCGTCATAGACAGCATTCCGACCCCGGTGCTCATGATGACCAGAGATACCAAGGCCGAATACATGAACCTGCGGGCGCTGGAAGTCGCCGGCGCCGACGGCGTCGGCAAAACGTGCAGGCAGCTTTTCAACCGCGAGGACACCGACACCCCCAACGATGCGCTGAGAAGAGCCATCGACAGCAAAAGCCCGGCCACGGCCGAAACCCGCTGCAAGCCGCGCGGCAAGGATATGGACATCACCTACACCGCCCTGCCCATGCTGGATAAGGACGGCAACCTCACCGCCGTGCTGCAGCTCATCACCGACCTGACGGCGATCAAGGATACCGAGCGTACCATACAGAATGTCGCCAATCAGGCGTCGAGCATCTCAAGCCGCGTGGCCGCGGCCTCGGAAGAACTCTCGGCCCAGGTCGAAGAGGTGTCGCGCGGGGCTGAAACGCAGCGTACGCGCGTTGAATCCACGGCAAGCGCCATGAGCGAGATGAACTCCACCGTGCTGGAAGTGGCGCGCAACGCCGGCCAGGCTTCGGAACAGAGCGAGGTCACGCGCGACAAGGCTCAGAACGGCGCCAAACTGGTCAACCAGGTGGTGAACGCCATCAACCATGTGAACTCCGTGGCCACGACATTGCAGAACAATATGCAGGAACTGGGCTCGCAGGCCGAGAGCATAGGCGGGGTGATGAACGTCATTTCCGACATTGCGGACCAGACCAACCTGCTGGCCCTGAACGCGGCCATTGAGGCGGCCAGGGCGGGCGAAGCCGGGCGCGGTTTCGCGGTGGTGGCCGACGAAGTGCGCAAACTGGCGGAAAAGACCATGTCCGCGACCCAGGAAGTGGGCAGCAGCATCAACGCCATACAGCAGTCGGCAAAGACCAATATTCAGGAAGTCGGTTCCGCCGTGTCCAGCATAGGCGAGGCGACCACGCTGGCCAATTCCTCCGGCGAGGCCCTGAAGGAAATCGTGGATCTGGCGGCGGCCAACTCCTCGGTAGTGACCTCCATTGCCACGGCCGCGGAAGAACAAAGCTCGACCTCGGAAGAAATCAACAGGTCCATCGAGGAAATCAACCGTATCGTAAACGAAACCACGGACGGCATGGTGCAGTCTTCCGCCGCTGTGCAGGAACTGTCGCAGATGGCGCAGGAACTGAACCGGGTCATGGAGCAGTTGATGAAGCGCTGAAACCCCGTTCGGGATTTGTGAAGTTCGACAAAGGGCGGTCCGCAGGGGCCGCCCTTTGTGCATCGCCATAATCCGCCGCGCTTCTTGTCTTGTCATTCTGAGCCCTTCTGAGCCCCTCGGGGCAGGCTCCGCGAAGCGGTACTGTCCAGAATTTTTCGCACTTTTTGTAGCAGCCAAGTAGTGTCGGTTTTGGTGCTGCCTTAAGGAGCCGGCACGGGCCTTGCGAGCGATACCCACAAAAATATCGCGGCTGCAA
>JAISRC010000140.1 GCA_031273845.1 Desulfovibrio sp. | reverse complement strand
CGAGAGTGCGCGAACGCCATCTCGCATGGAACGCCTTGCGGCAAGCTGGATAAAAGCCATGGCGGAGAACTGCTCCTTGAAGCCGAATTTGCGTGACGAACGCCCGGTCTTGTCGATGTTCAAATTTCTGAAAAACATGTCTGGGAATGAGCGACAGCGTTTGCGAGAAGAGTGTGTTATGGTGGGCCATGTTCAAAATCTCCTTGAGCTGCAATGGTGTTGATAGCTGTTTTGTAGCATGAATCATGGAGATTTTGAACATATTTTTTAACCCTTAGCCGGACAGCAATGAATTTAGAATTGGAATACGCGACAAGATGTCGCGTCGAAATGCAAAGCATTTCGAGGGGTAAGGCGAAACCACGCTTTCGCCGCAACCGACAGATAAAAATTGCAGGACGCAATTTTTATCTGGAAACGAATTAGAGCAGATTGACATTTTCAATGTCAATCTGCTCTGCAAGGATTTGCCGGCAAATCCTTGCCGCGGGATTGGAGCAGGCGGGCTGTGCCCGCCGTGAGCGACAATCTCAAGCGTAAAATGCTCTAAGGAAAAGCGCCGTGAAACTGCCGACGGTATCGCCTATATCTCCCGGTTCCGCCGTGTTCCTTGACCGCGACGGCACCTTGAACCTTGAAACAGGCTATGTGCACGACCGGGCGGGTTGGCAATGGCTCCCCGGCGCGCCGCAGGCACTGGCCCGCCTGCATGGCTTCGGATACAGACTGGTAGTGGTCAGCAACCAGTCGGGATTGGCGCGGGGACTATACGGAACCGCGGACGTGGATGCCCTGCACGACTATGTGAACGAAGATCTGGCCGGCCGCGGCGCGATCATAGATGCTTTTTATTACTGCCCGCATCACCCGGACTTTACGGGCGACTGTTCCTGCCGCAAGCCGAAACCCGGACTTCTGTTGCGGGCTACGGAGGAACTCGGTCTGGATTGCAAACGCTCATGGATGATAGGGGACAAAATTTCCGACATCCGGGCCGGACGGGCTGCCGGCTGCCGCTCCATCCTGGTCCGCACCGGCTACGGCCACAGGGCCGAAGCGGATATGCCCGCGGGTCTGCCTGTCGCGGACGACCTGCGTGCGGCCGCCGAACTCATTATCGGGACGGACTTCACCTGACGCGACCGGGCATTCGCCGCCGCCCGGCATACAGAACAAAAATTCCGCACGGAGGCACGGCATGCGCGTATATCTCTGTTTGATCCTTTCGGCGTTTGCCGCCCTATGCGCCGAACTGTCCGGCGCCGGGGCATCTCCCGCCGACCTGTACACGGCGCCGGGCCCGGTACGCGGTGTAGGCACCTTGAGGCCGGGCCCGCCCATGCCCGCCGCGCGGCCCGGCGCATACGGCAACCACAGCGATTACCTGCGGGGCTATGTGGGCAACAATCCCGAACCGGGCGATTTCTGGCACAGAGAGAACGACTTCAAAGCAAGGGATTACCTGTTCAAATACGGTCCGCAACCGGAATTCGCCTCACCGCCCGGAACTGTTGATACGGGCACTGAAAAGTAAACTTTTCCATGCGGGATTACAGGCCGGAAAACATGATTTTCGGCTGACCCCCGCTCCGCGGAGTTGCTTTCGGGTTATTGTCCGTTGCCGTTTTTTCTGCTATCCTATCTGTTTCTTGACGCTGTGAAGAAACAGGGGACGGAGCATGAAAATTTTTACGGTTGCGCTGTGTACGGCGGTTTTTCTAGCCGCGCCCGCATTCGCGCTGACCAGGGATTTTACGGATTTTTCCGTGGATCTGCCGCCCGGCTGGACGGTAAAGCGCGAAGGCAGAACCACTGCGTTCACAGCGCCTGACGGCACGGCCTCCATGCAGGTCGCGGTCGAACTGCTCACGCGCGTGGACGGCATGAACGCCGAGGAACTGGCCGAAGCCTATGCCGCCGAACTGAACGGCAGCCGCCCGGTCATGGTGGACAACGACCCCAACTACTATTCCTTTACCTTCAAATCGCCCGACGGAACGGATTCCGAAGCCTCCGTCGTCGTCGCCGGCAGCAATTTCTACCTCATCACCGTCAGCGGCCGGCACAAAGATATGGCGGGTCTGGTGGAATCACTGCTCCTCTCCATACTCTGACGCCATGAACACAGTGCAAAAAAACACCGCATTCCTCGTTCTTGCCCTCCGGCGGCTGGCAGGCGGTGGCGTCCCGTATGGAGTGCAAAAAAACACCGTATTCCTCGTTCTTGCCTTGGCCCTCCTGCTTCAGGCCTGCGCAGGCGCGCAGGCGCCCCACCTCGCAACGCCTTCGGAAGAACAGAACGCCTCCGCCGACAGGGGCGCGGAAATCTGGCAAAGCTTCCGCGAACGCGCGGAAAAAGGCGGGCCCATGGACGGCCCCTTCCGCCTGAGTGCCGGGTTGCGCTATACAGATACCAAGGGAAGTACCCGGCGCGCCGCAATCCTGCTCTGGGGCAACGGTATGAGCGGCGCTCCCCTGCCCCTGCGCCTCGACCTGCAGGTGGGCATGGGCATGGTCGCCGCAAAGATCCGTGAAGACGGACAGTCCACCCTGCTTTATATCCCGAACGAAAACACCGCCTATCTGCAACAGGACGAGCAACGCTCCCTGACCTCTTTCGGCGTCCCTCTCCCCTTCTCCCTGTCCGACCTTGCTCTGCTGCTCACAGGGCGTTGGGGACCGCTCTTTCTGCCGCCCGACGGGAAAGACGCCGTTCCCGAACACCGCCCCTCCGCCGGCGGCTGCCGCTTCACTCTGCGGAACGCCGCGTTGCCCGGTCTGCTGGAACTGTCCTTTGACGGCACACCTTTGGTCTGGCGCGGTGAGAACGGATGGACAATTGAGATACCGGAAAGCGCTGCCGGCGACCCGATGCGCCCGGAAAGGCTGCGTGTTTTCCATGCGCGCGGCGATTCGGCCCTGATTTCCGTCCGGGAATCGGAGCGTGTTTCCCCGCCCTACACCGGGGAACAGACCTCCCTTATTCTCCCCCCGGGAACGATAATGAAGTCTCCGCCGAAGACCGCGGCGCGCTGACCCGCTGAGGACGCGTTCATGGATCACGACACTGTTTTCATCGCCTCCGACCATGCCGGCTTCGCCCTGAAGGAATACCTGTGCGCCGGCCTGTCCGCGCAGGGATTGCGGATGGAGGACCTCGGCCCGGAGTCGGCGGAAAGCTGCGATTATCCGGTATTCGCGCATAAACTCTGCGCGCGGGTATCGGCGGAAGGCGGCAGAGGCATTCTGATCTGCGGCACGGGCGTAGGCATGTGTATGGCCGCCAACCGGCACAAAGGCATCCGCGCCGCACTCTGTACCGACGAATTTACGGCACGCGCCTGCCGTGCCCACAACAACGCCAATATCCTCTGTCTGGCCGCGCGCGTTACCGCTCCGCCCCTGGCGGGAGATCTGGCGGACATTTTTCTGCGCACGGAATTCGAAGGCGGCAGACATGCCCGCCGCGTCGCGCTCATAGAGGTCTGAAGCCTATGCAGCTCTACAATGCCTTGTCCCGTAAAAAAGAAGATTTCGTCCCGGTGCGGCCGGGCAGGGCCGCCGTCTATGCCTGCGGCATAACAGCCTATGATTACTGCCATATAGGCCACGCCCGCTCGGCCGTGGTCTTTGATGTCCTGGTCCGCAGGCTTGAACAGACCGGGCTGGACGTGACCTACGTTCGCAATTTCACGGATGTGGACGACAAAATCATCAACAAGGCCACCGAGGAAGGCATCACGAGCGAGGAGGTGGCGGAGCGTTTTATCCGGGCCTTTCACGAGGATATGGATCGACTGAATGTGCGCCGGCCGGATGTGGAGCCGAGAGCCACACGCTACATAAACGAAATGACGCAACTCTGCCGGACCCTGACTGACAAGGGATACGCCTATGCCGCGCCCGGCGGGGACGTGTATTTCCGTGTGCGCTCCTTTGCCGCTTACGGCAAACTCTCCGGACGCGACCCGAACGAGTTGCGCGCCGGGGCCAGGGTTACGCCGGGTGAAGAAAAGGAAGACCCCCTGGATTTTGCCCTCTGGAAGAGCGCCAAACCGGGCGAACCGGCATGGGACAGCCCCTGGGGTCCCGGCCGCCCCGGCTGGCATATCGAGTGTTCGGCCATGAGCGCCAAGGAGCTCCCTTTGCCTTTGGATATACACGGGGGCGGTCAGGATCTGATCTTCCCCCACCATGAGAACGAGATCGCCCAAAGCGAGGCGGCCTCGGGCCATGAGTTCGCACGCTTCTGGGTACACAACGGTCTGGTACGCGTGGACTCGCAAAAAATGTCGAAATCTCTGAACAATTTCAAGATGATTCGGGAGATTCTGAAGGATTGTCCGCCCGAGGTCCTGCGCTTTTTCCTGCTCACGCGCCATTACCGGAGTCCCATGGATTTTTCGGCGGAGGCGCTGACCGAGGCGGAAAAAAACCTTCGGCGCATCTACGAAACCTTGGACTTGATGGAGCAGGCGCAGGCCGGTCCCATGGCCGGAGGCGGCAAAGCGCCCGAGGATATGGCCGGGGAATTCGAGCGCTTTGCCGCCGCCTGGGAAGCGGCTCTTGACGACGATCTGAACACCGCCGCCGCGCTTGGCCATATCAACAGCCTTCTGCATCTGGCCCAGCGCATCATGGACGACAGGACGCTGCGCAAAAACGCCGGCGCGCGGGGACTCATAGCCCGCATATCCGCTCTGCTCCCGGCCTGGCAGGCAGTCTTCGGCATTTTTCTCCTGCCGCCCCGGCAATTCCTTGACGAATTGAAAAAGCTGCGCGCCGTACGCGGAAACATAGACGTCGCGCACATGGAAACATTGCTGCGGGAACGCACTGAAGCCAGAGCGCGCAAGGATTTCCCGGCCGCCGACCGGCTGCGCGCCGCCCTCGCCGATATGGGCGTCGCAGTACGCGACTCGGCGCAGGGTTCGGAGTGGGATGTGTTGTGAAGGTAAAGTTCCCCAGCATCCTCCTGTTGCCGGCTCTGCTCCTGAACCTCGCCGTCTTTCCTTTCCGGGCGGAGGCCTGGGGATCGTTCACGCTGAAAGACGAAAAAGAACTGGGGGAAAAATTCAACATCCTCATCCGTTCCCGCATGCCTCTGGTGCAGGATGCGGAAATCACGGGCTATGTAAAAAGTATTGTCGACCGTCTGACGCGGGCCATGCCCAAACAGCCCTTCCCGTTCTCCGTGAGCGTGATCCGGCATAACGCCGTCAACGCCTTCGCCTGTCCCGGCGGCTACATTTTCGTGCATACCGGCCTGATTCTGGCCATGGATCATGAGGCGGAGGTCGCGGGAGTACTGGCCCATGAAATGGCGCACGTCACCCAGCGGCATATAGCCTCGCGCATTGAGAACAGTCAGATCGTTTCCGTGCTTTCCGTACTCGGGATGCTGGCCGGGGCACTTATGGGCGGTTCAGCCGCTTCCGCGACCGTAGCCGGGTCCATGGCGGCGGGGCAGGCGGCCATGCTCAACTACAGCCGCGCCGACGAGCGCGAAGCCGATCAGGTAGGCATGAACTATCTGGCCGGCGCGGGCTACGATCCCGGCGGCATGGTCGGGGCCTTCCGCATATTGAGCCGCAGGCAGTGGCTCCTGGGCAGCGAGGTTCCGACCTACCTGTCCACCCACCCGGCCCTGACGGAGCGGGTCAAGGATATGGGCATACGCGTGTCGCGCCTTCCCGCCCCGCGCGCCGGGGACGATACGCGCTTCCTGCGCGTGCAGGCTTTGGTGCGGGCCAGATACGGCGACCCTGACCCCTCGGCCGGAGCCTTTGCCGCGCAGATGCAGGGCAAAACCCGCTGCATGGCCCTTACGGGTATGGGGATACTCTGTTCCCGGCGCAACCGGGTCAAGGAAGCCGCCGACTATTTCGATTCCGCCCTGACCTGTTCTCCGAACGACGAGCTGATCGTGCGTGAAGCGGGTGCCTTTCACTATCTCAAGGGCAACAAGGGCTTGGGGTCGAAACTGCTCCGGCGGGCCGTCGAAATGAACCCCGAGGACACCCACGCCCTCTATTACCGCGCCAGGGATCTGGAGGACGCGGGCAGGACAGGCGAAGCCCTCGACTACGCCCGACGCGTCCTGCGCAAGGAACCGGAAGACCCGGAGGTGCATGAGATGCTGGCGCGTATGTACGGGGCGGAAAGGAAAATGTTCGAGGCCAACCTGTACATGGCTTACAGCGCCTTGTACGCCAACGACAAAGGCAAGGTGCTGCGTTTTTACGACAAAGCCAGAGCGTTGGCTTCCGCCGCCAAAGACAAGCAATCCCTGGAATCTTTCGATAAAAAGTACAAGGAGCGCAGAGAATTCTGGTAGCTGCCGAAGTCGGCGAACATTTTCAGCGCCGCGCGCGGCAAAAGATCAGGGCAATCGAATGAAAAACGATAACGCCTTGAAATAATAAGTTTTTTAAATCAAGGCCTCAAAAAATTATCTTGATATTTCAGTTTGTTGTCCACTTCATGCGATTGCCTTGGGCAAAAGATTAGGGCCCGTTGACACTATCTATACAATCCTTCTGAGATTCTCTACAATCAAGGCAAAAACCATGAATCCCATAAACATGACATCAAGCTTGTCATAGCGGGTAAAAGCACGCCTGAACCCTTTCAATCTCCTGAACAGCCGTTCGACCTCATTGAGCTTTTCATATAATTTTTTGAGCTGGAATAATTCAGTATGGGCATTGCCTCACAAAATCAGCATGGCATCGCCGTACGAGAAAAAATTGAAACCGCGTGCCAGGGCCTCCCTGTATGCCGCGAGGATGCGTTCTCGCCCCGCCATGGCTGAAACCAGGAGCAGCAGAGTGGATTCAGGCAGATGAAAATTGGTGATCAGCCCGTCAACGACATGAAAGTTCTTGCCTGGATGGATGAAAATATTTACGTCCCCGGCAAAGGGTCTGAAAACGGCCTTCTGTTTTGCGCGCAACCGTTCGGCGCGAATATCGGCGTATGTTGCCGGATTTTGCGGGCCGGGCGGGTTTCCAGGCGCCGGATCCGCTTCGGGATTCTGGGCGGCGAATACTGCTTCCAGAACGCGGGCCGACGTGGTTCCCACGGCGACGACGGGTCTACCCGCCGCGGCGGCCGCCTGCAGTGCGCTTGCCGTGCCGGCCGGAATTTCCGCCTGCTCGGGGTGCATTGTGTGCTCCCGAATATCCCGGCAGCGGACGGGATTGAAGGTGCCGTAGCCGACATACAGGGTCAGTTCCGCCCATTCCCGGCCGGAGGCTTGTATGCGCTCGCGCAGTTCGGTCGTAAAATGCAATCCCGCGGTGGGCGCTGCGGCTGACCCGGCTTTGTCCTTCCTGGCGTAGACCGTCTGGTAGCGCTCCGCGTCCATCCGCCGCAATGTGTTTTCATCTACAGCGGCCGCATTGACGGCCGCTCCCCGCGCCGCGGGCCGGGGGCGGCGGATATACGGAGGCAGGGGCAGACAGCCCCGGCGTTCAAGAATGTCGGGCAAGGTGCCGTTCCAGAACAGCCTGACCCGGCAGCGGCCGGAGGGACCGCGTTCCAGAATCACGGCCTCAAGTTCGGGGGCGAAGGCGCATCTGTCGCCGGGGCGCAGTTTCGCTGCCGGGCGCATGAGGACGTCCGCCTCGGCCGCATGTTCGCCCGGAAGGGCGGCGGCGGCTCCAAGCATCGGCAGAGGGGTGAGCAGCAGCATTTCCAGGATTCCCCCATTCGGCCTGCGGCCGAAAAGGCGCGCCGGAACCACTCTGGAGTTGTTGGCGACAAGCAGACAGTTTGCCGGCAGATACTTCGCAAGGTCGGCAAAGCGGCAATCTTCAAGCGTTGCGCCGCGACGGTCCAGCACCAGCAGGCGCGAATCGGACCGATGCGGTGCCGGAACCTGGGCGATACGATCTTTGGGAAGATCAAAACGGTAGTTTTGCAACAGAAAATCGGGATGCGTTGCGTTCATCAAAAATATACCTGTTTTTACAGCATATTACGCTACCTGTCGATCCTGCCCCGGCTCAAAATTTTCCATGGCTTTGAGGAATATGTCCGTGAGTTCCGGGTCGAACTGTCTGCCTCTCTCCCGCCTGATAATGTCCAGAGCCTGTTCGCTGCTGTACGGTTCTTTGTATGGGCGCTTTGAAATCAGGGCATCGTAGACGTCGGCAAAAGCCATCATGCGTCCCTGCAGGGGAATCTCCTCTTTTTTCAATCCCAGAGGATAACCGCCGCCGTCCCAACGCTCGTGGTGGGTGCCCGCCATAATCTTGGCATGCTCCAGAAAATCGCTGCCCTCAACTTGTTCCTGCAACTGGGCGATCATGTGCGCCCCGACATCCGCATGTGTTTTCATTTTTTCGCGTTCATCGGCGCTCAAAGGACCGGGCTTGAGCAGGATCACGTCCGGGATGCTGATTTTCCCGATGTCGTGCAGTTGAGAAGACTGCAGGAACATGGCCGTGTCCCACAGCGCAACGCTTTCGGCATAAATGCTGCCGAGCGGCAGGTTGTCCGTAAGTATGGAAAGAAGCCTGGTGGTACGTGAAATATGGCCGCCGGTAGCGTAATCCCTGTATTCCACCAAATCGCCCATCATTTTTAATTTGGAATTGGAGCATTTCAAAGTTGAAAATGCTCAGGCGACGAAAGCGCGAGCAAAAACCTTAAGCCGGTCTTTCCGGCTTAAGGATGCGGCCCGCAGAAACAGCGCCGCCACCCGCCCCGAGGCGAACCCGCGTTTCGACGTTAAGCGCCGGAGGAGGCGTCTCCAAATCAGACGGCCTCAGCCGTGCCCGGAATAAAGCGGCAGCAATTCGCAATTACCATGCATATCGCATATGTTGCGTCCCTTTTTCTTTGCGCCGTAAAGCGCTTCGTCCGCAAATTTCATTGCCGTTTTGAGATCCAGGTCCGGGGAAAACGCAGCAACGCCGAAACTTGCGGTGACGGGTATATTTTTGTCTTCAAACTCGACCGGCTTGCCGGCAATGCTGCGTCTGCAACGCTCCACGACATCCGCTATATCCGTTGCATCAGCGCATGTAATAAACATTATGAATTCATCTCCGCCGTAGCGCGCCATCAGGTCATAAGGGCGAATGCACATTTTTATTCGGCCGGGAATGACCCTCAAGACTTCATCTCCGGCGAGATGTCCATAGGTATCATTTATTTTCTTGAAATTGTCCAAATCAAATATAATTAAAAATCCGAATTCTTTTGTTCTTTTCAGCATCTCAATGCGCAAGGATGCCAACTCCATAAAACAGCGTCTGTTGAATACCTCTGTCAACGAGTCTATGTAGGCCATGTGCTTTAATTTTTTCATTGCTTTTAAGTCAAATCTTTTTTGCATAAGAAAAGCAACCAGAAAACTTATGAGTAAAGCGACCGGAATCATCGCCCGGATTTCCGGGGCGTCATACCACTTGCCGGCGACACCGATGCGCAGGTTCCAGTCCGCGTCGACAATGCTTACACGCTTCTCGACAAAACGCCCGAAGGGGGATACATGATCGCCGACGCCCGTAATAATCTGCTTTGCATCGCCATCCGGATTGATTCTCCACAGTTCATAGCCGAGGCCATACAGCGAAAGCTCATCCAGGCCGACGTCGGCCATAGCTTGCGGGTATTTCAGAGTAATGCCCAGCAGTCCCCGGAAGTCCTTTCCGCTGCCGGGTCTGCCGAGAAAGACCGGCAGCAGGCCCGCCAGAGCCTGCCCGCCCTGCGGCAGGGGAAAGGGTCCGCCGAACGTGAGCCTGTCCTGCTCTTTCGCCCGGACCGCCTCCCCGGCGACGGCGCCTTCTTCAAAAAGATTCAAGCCGATCAGGTTTTCATTCCCATGCAGGGGATAGACTTTGGAAACGACTCCGGACGGGGCGACAAAAATATTCATGATGGCCGGGTCATCAACTACCGCAGCGGCCATATGTTCGAAATCATCCGACGTATCCTCGCGAATCTCCATCATGGCGGAAATAATATGCGTCCTGGACAGCAGCCTGGAAATAACCTCATTCAGTTTTGTGCTTTTTTCGAGAATACACTGCTCCATCGTCAAATTTTCATTTTTGATTTTTGTCGCAACTATTATGAAAATTATCAAAGAACATATTGCCGACGTGAGCGCAAAGGAGACGATTGCGCCGATCGACAATTTTGTGTGAATGTCGCTTTCATCAAGACTGTTTTCAGACATTTCCGCATGCTCCGTCGTGCCGGCCGTCATGCATGTCGCCGGGGACCGTATCGGGGACTGGGGACCGGAGATCGCGCGCGCTTTCATCGGGGACGCAGGGAGGGGTTTTCTTCCCCGATGTCGGTGTAAATGTTGGTCAGGGCTATGGAGTAGTCGGCGCGCGCCCCGGCGAGGGATGCCTCGGCCTGGGACAGCTTGGCCTGGGCGTCGAGCACGTCGGTCATGGTCCCTACCTGCCGGCGGTATCGGGCGTCGGCCATGCGGTATGCCTCCCGCGCCTGCACCACGGCCGCCTGGGCGACCTTGATGCGTTTGGCGGCTTCGCTCATGGCCAGCATGCGTTCCTTGATCATGAAACCGACTTCCTGTTTCAGGTTTTCGGCTTCAAACCTGAGCCGCGAGCTTTCATGCCGCGCCTGCCGGGTGTCGAAAAAGGTTTTGCCCCATTCAAAAAGCCTCCATTCCGCGCTCACGCCCACGGTCCATTCGCTGAATCTGTTGCTGATGTTGGGACTGCCGGACACGGAACCGGTATTGCCCCTGCTGCCCCACGCGCCGTAAGCGTCTATGCGCGGATACCAGCCGCTTTGCGCCTTGGTGACGTCTTTTTCCGCGATCTGGACGGATTTTTCCGCCATGATCAGATCCGGTCGCTTTTTGTAGGCAGTTTGCAGACATTCGTCCAGATTTTTGCCGAAGTCGATGTATTCCAGCGTGCCCTTGTATACCGCGTCGCCGTCAATGGGCAGGCGCAGCAGGGTATTGAGCCTGGCCTTCTGCGTTTCCACGGCGTTTTCCGCGACCAGCAGGGCGCTTTCAGCCGTGGATACGTCCACTTCGGCCTGGAGCACGTCAATGCGCGGAGAAACGCCGACATCATAGAAAGCCCGGCTGGAATTCATCTGGGAACGCAGGCGATCCAGGGCGTCGGCGGCGCTGCGCGCGTCTTCGAGCGCCTTGAGGTAGGTGACGAAATGGGTCTGTACCAGCCGAATAAGTTCCAGACGGGCGCGTTTCACCCCGGCCTGCGCGCTTTCTTCCCGCAGGGCGGCCTTCTGATAGTCCGCCAGGGTGTCGAAGCCGGAGAAAAGGTTCTGGTTCAGGTAGACGCGCCATGTGTAGAGTTCCCTGTCCACGGCGCGGCCGGTGCTTTCCTGGTCGTGCTGGCGGCGGTCATAGGCATAGCCCGAGCCGAGCACGGGGCCGAAGGCGCTGCGCGCGGACGAAACGCCGGAGCGGGCGGCCTCGCGGCCTTCGGCGGCGGCCTGGATGGTAAAGTTGCGCTCCAAAGCCGCAGTCACGGCCTTTTCCAGGGTATAGACCTCGGCGGCGCGGACGGCGGGGCAGGACAGAACAATACCGATACAAAAAAGGATGCGGGCTGCCGGTTTTGTCATCAAATTACCTTGTTGCTCAGTACGAAGCAATCGGCTGTACAGTATAATATTATTGAAGGTTTTCCACAACAAACTGTGCGGCGCGCAGGGTTCCGCCCAGTTTCGGGTCGATCAGGGCGCGGAAACGCGCGCGCTTTCCGGCCGCGGCCGCCGCTCTGGCCTCCGCGACGGAACAGACCCGGTCCGACCGGAAAATGTCCGCCGCCCGTTCCGCAAGGACCGCAAGCAGGGCATCCCTCAGTTCTCCCGCGTTCGAAACCCGCCTGACCAGACCGGCGCTGAACACATCTTCGCCGACCCAGCGAAAATTGTCCAGATGGGGGCCGACCAGGGTAGTCACGCCCGCTCCCGCCGCTTCCAGAAAATTCTGTCCGCCGAGGGGGGCCAGGCTCCCGCCGACAAAGGCCGCGTCAACGTCCCCGTACAGGGATTGCAGTGCCCCGAAGCTGTCCAGAAGGAAGACGGGCCGGCCGGCCGGCGACCCGTCTTCCTTCCGGCGGGAGAGGCGCAGAACGGGCAGGCCTGCGGCGCGCAACCCTTCCTCCCAAGCCACGATGCGATGCATGTGCCGGGGGGCGATGATCAATACCGCGCGCTGCCCTTGTATTTCCCTGTCGTACAATGACTTGAGCAGGGGCAGGAGGATTTTTTCCTCTTCCTCGCGCACCGAGGCGAAAAGCAGGACGGGTCCGCTCTCCGCAGGCAGGAGCGCGGCGCGCGGACAGGGGGATGATCTGTCCGGTTCCGGGCAGGCCAGATCGAACTTGATGTTGGGCAACACGGAGATTTTCTCCGGGTTACCGAAAAGGTCCGCGAAACGGCGGGCATCGTCTTCGGATACGGCGGCGATGCGCTCCGGGGCGAGAGAGCGCCAAAAGAAACGCGTAAGAGAATAGAGGCGTGCGCTTTTCTCCGACATGCGCGCGTTAAGCAGCAGGACGGGAATGCCGGCCTGCTTCGCGGCCCGGAGCTGCCCCGGCCAGAGTTCCGTTTCCAGAAGGACCACGGCATCGGGCGCGGCCCGACGCAGGGCAGCGCGCATGATGTCCGGGTGGTCCAAGGGCATATAAGCGTTCAGAAGGCGTACCCCGTTGCTCTCCTCCCCGCCGTTCAAGGTGTCCAGCCCTTGGCGGGTGCAGGTGCAGGCCAGAACGTGCAGGGGGCGTGAGGCGAAGCGCGGCTGCGCGGCCGCGGCGCGTTCCAGGGCGGAAAGCAGGGCGCACGCAAGCCGGGCCTCCCCGGCCGAGGCCGCCTGTATCCAGAGGCGCAGGGGCCTCTGTCCGGGCGCGCAAGAAATATTCCGCAAGGCGGCTGCAGGCCCCTTCTCCGGGTGCAGTCGCTGCCCGAAATCCACGCGCAGGCGGCTGTGGCGCGCCAGCAGGGGAACAGCCGCGCGCCACAACCCCCCGTAGAGACCGAAAAGCATGTCGCTGCAAAAGCGCATCGGGCCGGAGAGCTTCAACGCAGCAACTTGCCTATGCGCGACCATTTGATGTTGATGAAATCCGTGCTCGACCAGTAAATGATCACGGCCCTGCCGTGGACGGTATCCTTGTCCACAAAGCCCCAGTAACGCGAATCGCGGGAGTTGTCCCGATTGTCGCCGAGCACGAAGACTTTGCCCGGCGGCACGGTGAGCGGGCGGAAATTGTCGCGGTAGGGATCCGTGTCTCCGGCATCGTGCACGGCATAGGGCTCGTCAACGGCTTTGCCGTTGCGGTAAAGCTTTTTGTTGCGCATTTCCAGGGTATCCCCGGCTACGCCGACCACGCGCTTGATATAGTCTTCTTTTTTGTTCTGAGGAAAGGGAAAAACGATGATGTCGCCCGCTTCCGGTTCCCCCATGGAAAAAAGCTCTTTTTCCACAAAAGGCAGATGTATGCCGTAGCTGAACTTGAGCACAAAGAGGCGGTCGCCTATCTGCAGGGTATTCAGCATGGATTCGGAGGGGATGATGAAAGGCTGGATGATGAAGGTGCGGATAAGCATGGCGATGCCGAGCGCCGCGATAAATATCTTCACATAATCCATGATCGTGTGCAGCGGGGTTTCGTACAGTGTCCGGGACATTATTCGTCTCCTGCCTTCAGTGCGGCGAGAAAGGCTTCCTGGGGCAATTCGACGTTGCCCATGCGCTTCATGCGTTTTTTGCCTTCTTTCTGTTTTTCCAAAAGTTTGCGTTTGCGGGTGACGTCGCCGCCGTAGCATTTGGCGGTCACGTTTTTACCCATGGGGGAGTTGCGTTCGCGGGCGATTACCCTGCTGCCGATCGCGGCCTGGATCACCACTTCAAAAAGCTGGCGCGGGATGGACCGCTTGAGTTTGAGGGCCACGGCCCGCCCGCGCCGCGCGGCTTCCGAGCGGTGGACGATGACGGCCAGGGCGTCCACGACGTCGCCGTTGATCAGCATGTCCAGTTTCACCAGATCCGCCTCGCGGTAGTCCAGAAATTCGTAGTCCATGGAGGCGTAGCCCCTGGTGCAGGACTTGAGACGGTCGAAAAAATCGTAGACAATTTCCGAAAAGGGCAGTTCGTAGGTAATGATCACGCGGGCGGCGCCGAGGTAGCGCATGTCTTTCTGCAGGCCGCGCTTTTCCTCGCAGAGTTTGAGCACGTTGCCCACATAGGGGTCGGGGACATGGATTTCCATATGTACATAGGGTTCGCGGAACGAAACTATGGACGAAGGATCGGGCAGTTTGGCCGGGTTGTCCACGCGTTGCGTGCGTCCGTCCGAAGCGGTCACTTCGTAGACCACCGAAGGGGCAGTGGCAATGAGTTCGATGCGGAACTCGCGTTCCAGGCGTTCCTGGATTATTTCCATGTGCAGGAGGCCGAGGAAGCCGCAACGGAAGCCGAAGCCCAGAGCCTGGGAACTTTCGGCTTCAAAGGAAAAGGCAGCATCGTTGAGGTGCAGCTTTTCAAGGGCTTGCTTCAGGTTTTCGTAGTCGGCGTTGTCCGTGGGGTACAGCCCGCAAAAGACCATGGGCTTCACTTCCTTGAAGCCGGGCACGGCTTCGGCGGCCGGCCTGTCCGAAAGAGTGACCGTGTCGCCCACGCGCGCGTCCCTCAGTTCCTTTATGCCCGCGCATAAAAAGCCCACCTCTCCGGCGGACAGGGAATCTATGTCCGCGACATCGGGGGAGAACACGCCGAGGCGCAGGACTTCGTATGCCGTGCCCGTGGAAAAAAGCCGGATGCGGTCGCCCCTTGCGACGCGTCCTTCCATAACCCGGCAGAGTATGATGACTCCCTGATAGGCATCGTACCAGGAATCAAAGATCAGGGCTTTCAGGGGTGCGGTCGGATCGCCCTCCGGGGCGGGCAGCCTGCTTACCACGGCTTCCAGGACAGCCTCGACGCCCTGGCCGGTCTTGGCGCTGACCGGCAGCGCGCCGGAGCAGTCCAGACCGATGCCTTCCTCGATTTCCGCCTTGACCTTTTCGGGGTCGGCGCCCGCCAGATCTATTTTGTTCAGGACGGGGATGACTTCCAGATTGTTGTCCAGAGCCAGGTATACGTTGGCCAGGGTCTGGGCCTCGACGCCCTGGGAGGCGTCCACTACCAGCAGGGCGCCTTCGCAGGCGGCCAGGGAGCGCGAGACTTCATAGTTGAAGTCCACATGGCCGGGGGTGTCTATGAGGTTCAGGATATAGTCCTTTCCGTCCTTTGCACGGTAGGGAATGCGCACGGTCTGGGCCTTGATGGTGATGCCGCGTTCGCGTTCAAGGTCCATACGGTCCAGGTACTGATCTCTTTTGTCCCTTTCCGAGAGCAGGCCGGTTTTTTCCAGAAGCCTGTCCGCGAGCGTCGATTTCCCGTGATCTATATGCGCGATTATACTGAAATTTCTGATGTGTTCCTGTCTCGGCACGGAAAATCCTCGGGGG
This sequence comes from Desulfovibrio sp., assembly GCA_031273845.1. Taxonomy (GTDB): domain Bacteria; phylum Desulfobacterota; class Desulfovibrionia; order Desulfovibrionales; family Desulfovibrionaceae; genus Frigididesulfovibrio. Next base: position 18,867 of record JAISRC010000140.1, on the reverse strand, counting down.
GAGCCTGTTGTGCGGCCGGCTGTCGAAATCAAATTGTTTCAGAGCGTTCTGCAAATGAAATTACAAAATGCCGAGCGGCGGAAACCGCCGCCCACCCATGAGGCGTAGGCGAAATTTACTTTCGCCGTCCACGCCGAGTGGAGCGTTCCAAAATCATTTATGCTCCAACGGCGCGATACGATAATGGAAAAGCCCGGGAAAGTCCAATCCGGCCAAGAGATTGATAATATGACGTTTTTATGAGAACTGCATATTGACACGAGCATACGCCGGAAGATATGTTCATCAAAATTTCCTTTATGGTTTGAAACCTCTCCCTCAGGGAGTTGCCGGTTGACTCCCGGCAAGGGCGGTAGCACATTGCAGGTAACCTCTTCCATCAGGGAGGGGCAAGCCGGCCGATTCCTATCCGCCGGGACGGAGACGATCGGCGGATGGAGCCGGTTGTGGATTGAAATATTGTGTGCACCTCGGCCGGCATCAAATTGCTTTAAAGCATCCCGAAATCAAATTGCCTTAAGGAGAATCGCCGTGTCCGCTCCGCGTCCGAAACGTTCCCTCGGTCCCTTGCCCTTGTTGTATCCCGAACCCGCGCTTCTGGTATCCGTATGGTACGAAGACGGCAAACCTGGGGTCATGACGGCGGCCTGGGGCGGCATTTGCTGTTCCGAGCCGCTTTGTCTTGCCGTATCCATACGCCCGGCGCGCCGAACGCACGACGCTCTGCTGGCCCGCAAAGCCTTCACCGTGGGCATCCCTTCCGAGGCCATGCTGACGGGGACGGATTACGCGGGCATAGTTTCCGGCAGACGCTACGACAAGTTTGCCGTCGCCGGGTGGACCGCCGTGCCCGCGGAACACGCGGATGCGCCCTATATCGCGGAATGCCCCGTTGTGCTGGAGTGCTCCCTGGTCCGGAGCCTGGATCTCGGTTCGCACACGATGATGGTCGGGGCCGTGGCCGATGTGAAGGCTGATGAAGACTGCCTGGACCCGACGGGCGTTTTCCCGGACATCCGCAAAGTCGCGCCCCTGATTTACGATGCCGGCTCACGGGCATACTACGGCATAGGCGCGAAACTGGGCGACGCCTTTTCAGCGGGGAAGAAACTTATCTGATCTACTGTGGCCCTGTATCGCTTAGGGCAATTTGATTTTGAAACGCCTCCCCCGGCGCTTGGAGCATTTCAAAGCTGAAAATGCTCTATGGCCGTGCAGGAGCAGAAAAACGCGGGGAAAATTTTGAAGGTAAAAGACATGGATTCCCACAGGCCGCAAGCGGCCCTCGGAATGGCAGAACATTGTCATGAATGCCGGTGAGTTATCGTCGCACAGAGGGCTGGCATTGCGAGCGGCGAAGCCGCGTTGCAATCCATGTCTTTCAGGGTATTCTCAATTTTGAAATACTCTAACGGCGAAAATAAGTTTCGCCTGCGGGCCTGGCTGTCGCCCGGTTGTTGTTTGACGCACAAAAGAATCTGCTCCAAGTGATATACCCCGCTGAAGGAATTTTGAATGACGGAAACGGTCGCCCCCGGCGTTCACAGAATAGAAATCCCTTTGCCGCGCACCGCGCTCCGGGCACTCAACGTTTACCTGCTGCGCGGGACGCCGCGTAACCTGCTGATAGACACAGGCTTCAATATGCCCGAATGCCGGGAGGCCCTGTACAGCGGGCTGGCGGAACTCAGCGTGCCGGAAAACAGTCTGGATCTTTTCCTCACTCATCTGCACACCGACCATTGCGGGCTGTCCGTGGAACTTGCCGCGAGACCGGGAACGACCGTTTATGCGGGCGCGGAGGACGGTGCGGACGTGGTCAGGATGGCGGCCGATGCGCCGGCTTTCTGGCGTGTCGTGCTTGACGACATGGCCCGGTACGGATGCCCGCAGGAGCTGATGCGCACCGTGGCGGCCACGCACCCCGGCATGACATGCGGTCCCAAAGGGGATATCAGTATCAGCTACGTGAGCGAGGGCGATGTTCTGCGCTATGGGGATGCTGTCCTGCGCGTGCTTGCCGTGCCGGGACACACGCCGGGACACATGGCTTTGTATGATGAAGGGCGGAGGATACTGTTTTCCGGGGACTTTATTCTTTCGGGCGCGGCGTCCAACACTCCGCACTGGCCGCAGATGCCCGACCCTCTCGGCGTTTTCCTGCACAGTCTGGACGAGGTCTACGGCATGGACATGGAGCTTGTTCTGCCCGGTCACGGGAAGTTGCTTCGTGATGCGCGGAAGCGCATGGACGATCTGCGCATCGGGCGCACGCATCGGCTGGACGAGACAGCCGAACTGCTGCGGGGCAAAGAGTTGACGGCTGCAGAGTTGGCGCCGCTGATACACTGGTCCGGGGGGGAGGGACACTGGGAAAGCTTTATGCCGGCGCAGCAGTGGTTTGCGATACAAGATGTGCTGGCGTACCTGGAGCACCTGGAAGTTCTGGGCAGGACCGTCCGGACGGAAAGGGGCGGGCTGATCCGCTTCAGCACGGTCTGTTGATATATGCATTGAAAAATAAACTTTTCAATATGACACCCCGGTTTGCGGAGACGGCTGCAAGCTCCCGGTCGGGCCCCGGAACGACAAGGCACGGCGGATCAGGGTATAATTACTCCGTTTCACAACCTCGCTTCATGACAACGGACACAAGCGCGCCGTAAACGGCCTGCCCGAAGCCTATGCAGCCGTCTCCCGGCGGCAGCGCGCCGTGCTCCAGAACCGTCATCCCCTTTTTTTCCAGTCCCTCGCGCAAAAGCTCGCTCAGGGTCATATTCAGCATACAGCCGCCGGACAGACCCGCCGTCTGCAAACCGTGCTCTGCAGCCAGAAAGGCCGCGGCTTCCACAAGACCGGCCGCAAGACTGCGATGGAAACGCCGCGCGAGGAGCGCGACAGGAACAGCGCGGGCAAGGTCTTCGCACAGGGCGCGGAACAGGGCGCGTGTGTCCAGAAGAAGCAGGCCGGCCTCCCCCTGTTCCGGGTCGGGAAGCAAAGGGCAAGGGTACAGAACGGGATCGGGTAAGGAAGGATCAGGGAAAGAGGGGTCGGGAAAGGAAAGATCGGAAGCCGGGGGCGGCACTCCCTGCGCTTCCTCCAGACGTATCGCCCCCTGTCCCTCATAGCTCGCCTCCAGGCACAGCCCGAGCAGGGCGGAAACAGCGTCGAACAGGCGGCCGCAGCCGCTCCCGCGCGGAGTGTTCAGCCCGCCGTCCGTCATGATCCCGCCGGACGGCATGAGTATGGCGGACGGTACAGCAGGCAACATGGCGGGCAGCATGTCCGCCGCAAATTTCCTGTCCGGGAGCCAGGGCAGGGAGAAGGACGCCGCGCCTCGTCCGTCGATCAGGCCCAGACGCAGCAAGAGGGCGTGGGCGATGCGCCAGGGTTCGCGCACCGCCGCGTCGCCGCCCGGCAAATCCAGAGGGGCCAGACGCGCCAGACGCCTGTGTTCCGGCAGCCCGCCTCCGGCCGGATGCGGATCGAGAAAAAGAAGTTCACCGCCCCACAGTGTCCCGTCCGAGCCGAAGCCCGACCCGTCAAGCACCAGCGCCAGCGCCTTGCCGGCATGGCCGTTCTCGGCCAGAAGGGCATGGGCATGGGCGAAATGATGCTGGAGACGCAGGACGGGCAGGCCGGAGCGTCCGGCATAGTCCTCGGCGATGCGCCCGCTGAGGGAATCAGGATGCATGTCGCGCACAATGATTTCGGGCGCGACATGCAGAAGGCGCGCCGTGTGGTCGATCGCTTCCTCATGAAAGGCGGCCGTACCGGCATCCTCCATATCCCCTGTATGCTGGCAGACAAAGGCATCCGTACCTCTGGTCAGACAGGGGGCATTTTTGAGTTCCGCCCCCGCCCCGAGCACACAGGGCAAGGTCCCGCCCTGCCGGCCTTCTTCACTCTTTCCTACAGATGCCGCGAAACTGATCGGGCGGGGCACAAAGCCGCGCGCCCGCCGAAAAAAGAGCAGACCGGCCTTTTGCCCGTCCCGCGACGCGCGCGGGCGCACGACAGAATCCTTGCCGACGACGACCTGCGCCGGACGGCTGCCGTCCCGCAACGCGCGCGGGCGCACGACGGAATTCCAAAGTCCTGTGCCCTGCGGGGCAAAAAGGCAGCCCCGCAACGCGCGCGGGCGCACGACGGAATCGTCAACGCGGACCAATATGTCCCGGTTATGGAAAAGAAAAGCATCCGCAATCCCGGCCAGGACAGAACGCGCCTCACGGTTGCCGAGGCAGATGGGTTCTCCGCTCCTGTTTCCGGAGGTCATCACAAGAGCGGCCGTCCTGCCTTCCTGCCGCACCAGGGCGGTAAATTCGTCCAGAAGCAAAACATGCAGGGGACTGTAAGGCAGCATGACGCCGATGGTGCGCGTGTCCGGAGACACCGAAGAAGAGAGGCGGGATACGGACCCGGCCGGTGCAACAAGGGAAGAAAGAGGGGACGCGGACCCGTCCGGGTCCGGCGCTTCATCAAAATTCCCTTCACGGCTTGAAACCTTTTCCGGTATTGAAGGGCGCAGGGGGCAGATGACTATGGGGTGTTCGGGAGACAGGAGCGCGTCTTCCTCTGCGGGTCCTGCCGAGACAAACCGCCGCACCTCGGCAAGATCGGCGGCCATCACCGCCAGGGCCTGGTGCGGACGCCCCTTGCGTCGGCGCAATTCCGCGACGGCCCGATCATTGCCCGCGTCGCAGGCCAGATGAAAACCGCCTATGCCCTTGACGGCCGCTATGCCGCCGTCAAACAGAAAACGCGCCAGAGCGGGCAGTGCCCGGTCTCCTTCAATACGGATGAGTTCTCCCGTCCCGCCGGGAAGTTCCAGCCGCAACACGGGGCCGCAGTGCGGACAGGCGTTGGGCTGGGCGTGAAAACGCCGGTCGCGGGGATTTTCATACTCGGCGCGGCATTTCGGGCACATAGGGAAACAGGCCATGCTGGTGCCGGAACGGTCGTAGGGTATGGAGCGGGTAAGGCTGTAGCGCGGCCCGCAGTCCGTGCAGTTGGCAAACGGGTGCCTGAAACGCCGGTTCGTCCTGTCCCGGATCTCGGCCAGGCATGCCGGGCAGATGCCGACATCCGGGCTGACGAGCACTGATTGCCCCCGGCCGCCGCCGCTGGCCGCTATGTCGAAGTTCTTTTCCTCCGGCTTCGGGGGCAGGTTTTCGCGGTCCAGGTCGGTGATCCGGGCCAGGGGCGGCAGATCCCGTGTCAGACCGCAGGCAAAGGCATGCAGATTATCCTCTTCTCCCTGAACCTCAATGAGCACCCCGTCCGGGCCGTTGCGCACGAAACCGCTGAGGGCGCATTTCTCCGCCAGAAGAAAAACAAAGGGGCGAAAGCCCACCCCCTGCACCTGTCCGCGCACGGTAAAACGCGCGCGGCGGACATTCTTGCCGGGATCCGCCCCGGCGGGTTCCTTCAGCGGCATACTGCGACAATTTTCCCTTTGCCCGCGCATTCGACCGGACGGCCGTCTCAAAATCAAATTGCCTTAACCGGGGCTCCGCCCCGAACCCCGCCGGGGGAAATTACTACAAGATTTTGTCCGCCTTCACTTCGTTCAGGACGGACAGGCCCCGGACCCCCCCAAATATGACCTGCCGAAAAATCCTATCAGGGTGCATGGGAATGATTCCTCCTGCCGGGGGAGTCTGAGGGGGTGGATCCCTCTAAGGCAATTTGATTTTGAAACGCCTCCTCCGGCGCTTAACGGCGAAAGCAAGTTTCGCCTACGCCTGCGGGGCGTACGGTGGCGCTTCGCGCTTACGCCGCCTGAGCATTTTCAACTTTGAAATGCTCTAAAGCACCCGCGCGCCGTCTTCGGTCACCAGCACCATGTATTCCCAGCGCACGCCGTGTCTGCCCTGCCGATACAGGCCGGGTTCCACGGTCAGCACCATGCCCGGCTGCAGGACCTTTTCCGAGTTTGCGTTCAGCGACGGGGCTTCGTGGGTCTGAAGACCGATCCCGTGGCCGAGGCCGTGCGTGAACAAATCCCCTCTTCCTTTGCCGGCCAGAAAAGCTGCCGCAAGCTTGTAAACCTCGCAGGCGGCAATACCCGGACGGATGCCGCGTATGGCCCGCTCCTGCGCTTCCCGGACCAGTTCCAGATCCGAAACAAAAAGGGCGTCCGGATTGTCGCCTGTCCACAAGGTGCGGGTCTGGTCCGAACAATAACCGTCGAGCCGGCATCCGGCGTCCACGAGCAGACAACAGGAATCGGTGATTTCGGCGGGTCCGGGCACGGCATGCGGCAAGGCGGCATTGCCGTCCACGGCCACGATGGACGGAAAGGCAAGCTCTTCCGCTCCCCTGTCGCGCCAGTAGCGTTCTATTTCCCGGGCCAGACAGGCCTCCGTCATGCCGGAACGCGCCATGCCGGGCAGTTTGTCCATGAGTTCCCGGTTCAGGCGGCAGGAGTTTTCCAGCCTGCGGATCTCCTCGTCTTCCTTGACGACCCGCAGCTCCGCGACCAAATCGCCGGCTTTGCGCAGCCGCAAACCGTTGCCCAGCAATTCAAAGGCTTCAACGCTCAGGGCGGAAGGGTCAAAGCCGATCTCGCCGGACACGCGTTCTTTGAGCAAGGCGTTGACTTGGGGCATACCTTTGTTCCGGTACAGGAAAATATCCTCTTTATCCCAAAGGCGCGCGGCGGCGGCAGCAAATCTGTGGTCGGTGCAGAGCGTATCCCGGCCGTCCGCCGTGATCAGCAGGCAACCGGAGCTTTCGTTGATCTGCGCATCATGCAGCTCAAAGCCGCTCAGATAAAAGCGGTCGGCGTCCAAAGTCACGAGCAGGGCGGCCAGCCCCGTCTCGCGCAGGAGCGGGCGCAGTTTTTCGCGGCGTCTTTCAAAAACGCTTCTGTCCATGCCGGACCTCAGAACAACAGGTTGAGCAGGGCGAAACACAGGATTGCATAAATGCCCGCGGCGGCATCGTCAAGCATGATGCCCGGACCGCCGCCCAGGGCTTCCGCCTTTTTGACGGGCCACGGCTTGACGATGTCGAAGAAGCGGAAAAGGATGAAAGCCGCCGCATAGTCCGCGATGTCCGGCGCGGCAAAAGGCAGGAGGGTCAGCCATTGCCCGAAAAATTCGTCGATCACCACTTCCGGGGGATCGGTCCGGCTCAGGAGCTTTTCCGCCCGGCCGGAAGCCGGTATCCCGCTTGCCAGAAGGAGGGCCAGAAGCAGAATGCGCCCGGCTGCGGGAAGGGGAATAAAAAGATACGGTGCCGCGATCAGAGCGACCAGGGAACCGCAGGTACCGGGCATAACGGGACTTTTCCCGGCAACTGCGACACGGGCGTAAAAAAGGATCAGTTGGTCGGACATCGGCCTCCCGTAGACGGGAATTAGAGCATTTCAAAGTTGAAAATGCCCGGGCGGCGTAAGCGCAAAGCACCGCCGCCCGCCTCGCAGGCAAGGCGAAACCGTGTTTCACCGTTAAGCGCCGGAGGAGGCGTCTCAAAATCAAATTACTTCAGAGCAGTTCAAAGCAGTATTGAATCGAAATCGACCTGCTTCATGACCGCCGGGCAGGATGCGGATCAGCCCTTATCCAGGGTTCCGGCCAGGAAAACCTCGTCCTTCAGCAGTCCCGCCGCGATTTTTCTGCTGTCCGCAACGTACGCTCCGCTTTCCACCAGGGCTTTCAACCCATCCACCTTTTCCCGACGGATGTCCGGGGCTTTGCCGGCCTCGGCGTATGCGGCGGTATGCAGCAAAGCGGCGGTCGACAGGCTCACGCGGTCACCTTCGGTCTGGGTTGCGGCCTCGCCTGCCCCGTTGCGCTTCTCCTGGAGACGCGCGTTCTGCGTCGACCGGGCGGCCTGGTCCATGTCGAGCCGGTAGGGGTCGGCATTGTTCAGCAGCGAATTTTTAATTTCCATAGAATAAGCCTCCGCTAGGCCGCGGCCCGAAGCCGCGCCCATCAAAAAAATCATTAACTTCAGAGCATGGTCGCGTCAACAGTGCGCAAGGTAACGTCCCACAAGCGGCCCATGACGACCTGTCGTTCTCCCGGAAGAAGTTCCGTTTCTCCGCCGTCCGCTACGGGTCTGAAAATTTTCAGATCCGGATCGTCGGGCGGGTAGCGAAACACCAGTTCCTCTCCCATCTCCGAGGCCAGACGGGATCTGACTTCCCGGACAACGGGGTTGTCGCTGCCGGCAAAAATCAGGTTTTCCATGATTTCCCGCGCAATGCGCTCAATCATGTCCCGTCTTTTCGTCTCCTCGACGCCGGGATCGCCGCGCGACCCCTTGCCGACGAGGCGGTCATACCTGGCCAGACGTCTTGCCGCCACCAATTGTCTGCTGTAACGCAACAACATCCGGCGCGTGTAAAACGTGTGCATTTCCATCTCACTTTCCCCGTATCCCCCTTATCGGCCGATCGCCTGTTCAACTTTATAGGGCCGGGAAAAACGCCGAAAAAAAATTTCGCGCACGGCATTGCCAAAAAAGGCGTATTGCTGCAAACTTGACCGATACGGCAGGGAAGCGCGGAGGACGCCATGGATGTCACAGCCACGGAAATAGAAGGTCTCCTGATCGTCCGATTGAAGGCGCACAGGGACCATCGCGGTTTTTTCATGGAAACTTGGCGCGCGGAATGGGAAAAAAAACTGAAGTCCGCCCGCACTTTCGTTCAGGACAACCTGAGCCGTTCGGAAGACAGAGGCGTGTTGCGCGGCCTGCATTTTCAGCGTCCGCCCACAGCCCAGGCCAAGCTGGTCTGGGTCGGCAGAGGCGCCGTGTACGATACCGCGGTGGACCTGCGCCTCGGTTCGCCGACCTACGGGCAGTGGCACGGTCTTGTCCTGAGCGAGGAAAACATGCTCCGCTTCTATATACCTGAAGGTTTCGCCCACGGCTACATGACACTTGAAGCCGGGACGGAATTCTATTACAAGGTCAGCGACTACTACAGCCCGGAACACGAAGGCGGCATCCGCTTTGACGACCCGGCTCTGGGCATACCGTGGCCCAAAATCACCCCGATCATTGCGGAGAGGGACAAAAATTTTCCACTGATTTCGACCTTCATCTCTCCTTTTCAGTACGGCAACAGCGCACCGGAGCAGATCCGGCGACGCGGAGGCAGAAAATCACCTTGACAGGATTCAAGCGCCTGGATTATCAGTTTCACTAAGGTACGGGTCAGACGCGGCGTTTTTGTTTTCCAGCGGGCGGATCGGCCCGAGCCCGACGCGAAGTCCCGGTACGCGGAAATGCCGGCGGAAGCCTTGTGGCAGATGTGTTTTCACCGTCAAACAAACTGTGAGGCAACGGGTATGGAGGAAAACAGACATTCTGCGGACAGCGCGACCTGCCGCCCCAAATGTATTTCGGGCCTTGTGCCCTTCCTTGCAGGGCTTGTCCCGGCGTTGCTTTTCGGTTGGCTGGTTTTTCCCGGCCTCCTGTTCAGCAAAGCGGACGAGCCTTTCTATTTCAGCCACAGCACGCACCTGACCAAGGGCGGCGCAACCTGTGCGGACTGTCACAGATTCAGGGACGACGGGTCCTTCACGGGCGTACCGCAACGTGAAACCTGCCTTTCCTGCCACGACGGCATCCTGACCCCGGAACCGGGTCCCAAGGCTACGGAAGTTGAAACCGCCGCCTACACCGCCGAAAAGACCTTTATGGAAGGCTATGTGAAGGCCGTCAGGGACATCCCCTGGGTCACTCACCAGAAACAGCCGGATAACGTTTTTTTCAGCCACGCCGCGCATTTTTCCAAATGCTATACCTGTCACCTGACCATGAAAGACAAGCTGAGTCTGGGGTCTCCGGAAGATCCGCAAAAGCTCTGTATGACCTGCCATCCCTCGACGGCCGAGTTGGACAAGGGGCAAGCGCCCGAGTTGAACATACTCACCGGGTACAGCCGCTCCACCCTGAAGATGTCGGAATGCGAAAGATGCCATGCCCATCCCGGACATTTCTATGACGACGGGAAAGGGCGAACCGTCGCCAACAACGCCTGCTATACCTGCCATAAGTAAAGGGGTGAGAAATGGGACTTGACAGAAGAACATTCATAAAATTCGCCGCCGGCGCAGGCGCCGGGGTCATGCTCACCCCGATCCCTTGGAAACTGCTGGACGATTCGGCCATCTGGACCCAGAACTGGCCTTGGATACCCTCGCTTGAAGACGGTGAAAACACCTATGTATACGCCTTCAGCAAAAGCGACCCGTCAATCGTGCCCATACAGGTACGCAAAGTCAACGGGCGCCCGGTGCGCATTCTGCCCGTGCCCGGCCATCCTCTGGGCGGGGGAGTTTCCGCCCTGAGCGCGGCCGAAGCGCAGATGCTGCACAGCCCGGCCCGGTTGCGGCGCCCCCTGTTGCGCGGGCAGGACGGGAAACTACAGGAAATTTCCTGGCCCCAAGCCTCCAATGTGCTTCTGGATGAAATCAGGAAAGCGGGAGCGAAAACGGCGTTCATTTCCGGCGACGAAAACAGCTCTGTCATAGAAGTCATCAGCGCCCTGGCGGGAGCGCTGGGTTCCGGCGACGTATACCTGATGCCCTCGGACGCGCAGGACGCAGCTGTCGCCGCGTCCCTGGCGGGCATCGGCGCCCGCATAGGCTATGATCTGGAAAGCAGCGACCATGTGCTGGCCCTCGGCGCCAATATTCTGGAAAACTGGGGCACGGTGATGCGCAACCGGCGCATTTTCAAAAACGCGCGCCCGCACTCCTTCCGCAAGGCCGGGGAAAAGCAGGGAGCCGGCGCCGCTTCGCTCTTCCTGGCCTATGCCGGCCCCTTGCAGACCAACACCGCCGCCGTTGCCGACCTCTGGTTGCCCCTTTATCCGGGCACGGAGAGCGTGCTGGCCTTGGGCATAGCCCATCTCCTCCTTGCGGCCGGAAAAACATGCGCGGCGGACGACTTTGACGCATTCAGAGAGTTTGTCGCCGGCTTCACCCCGGAAAAAACAGCCGGGATCACCGGGGTAGACGCGGCAAAACTGAAACAGGAAGTCGAAAAGCTTCTGGCCGCGAAAAGCCCGCTGGTCATAGTCGGTTCGGAGTTCGGCAGCGGCGCGGGCGCTGTTCCGGTACTGGCCGGACTGGCAGTGAACGCCTTACTCGGCAACGTCAACAAGCCCGGAGGACTGAGTCTGTTGCCCAAATCCGCGCCTGCGTTTACAGAGGCCGCCTCCAGAGAAGACATCCACAAAAAAAGCCTTATCCGTTTTCTGGCCGCTCAGGAAAAGCCGGCCCTGCTGCTGATCCACGACGCCAACCCTGTCTATGCCCTGCCCGACCCGCGCAAGATCCGGGAGGCGATTCAGGCTGTTCCGTTCAAAGTAGCCTTCAATTCCTTCATGGACGAAACCGCGGCCCTGTGCGACCTGATCCTTCCGGCCGACATGGGTCTGGAGCGCATGGACGATGTGGAAACTCCCTACGGTAGCGGCAAGGCAAGCTACTGCATCTCGGCCCCGGCGACTAAAGCTCAGGCTGGCGTGCTGAACGCGGGCAACACGTTGCTGCAGACGGCGCGGCGGCTGGACAAGGCGCTCGGCTTCAACACCTATGAAGATGTGCTCAAAAGCAAGGCCGCGCAATACGGCAAAGTCGGCTTCGACGATCTGGCGGCCGGCGTCCCGGCCCTGAGTGAGGAAAAGGCAACCGTAAGCTCCTTTTCCTTCAAAGCGGATATATTGAAGCAGGCGCCGGCCGCCGAAGCCGGCGGAGGCGCGTTGCGGCTTGCCCCCTATGTGCGGATGAGCCTCGGAACGGCCGTGACCGGCATTCCCCCTTACAACAACAAAACCTTGCGCGCCGACGAGCTGGACGGCACGCTGATGTCCGTCATGCTGAACCGGGCGACCGCGGTCAAACATAAGGTCGCCGCCGGCGACAAGGTCGTTCTTGAGGCGGGCGGCAAGAAGATCACGGCAAAAGTCCGCATCTTCGAGGGCGTCATGAACGACACGGCCGGAGTGTGTCTGGGGTTCGGCCACAGTGAATTTGACGAATTCAGCAAGAACAAGGGCCACAATGTCATGGAATTGATGAGCGCCCTGCCGGAACCCGGTACGGGACTGGACCTGTGGTGCCGTACGGGCGTGGACATCAAAAAAGCATAAAGGTTGCGTGCCATGTCAGCTAAAAAAGAATTCAACGTCAAATGGGGAATGGCCATAGACCTCGACAAGTGTACCGGGTGCGGGGCATGCATGGTAGCCTGTCAGGCTGAAAACAACCTTGCGCCCCAGGCGGACGCCTCGAACAAGCTGCGCGTCATGAACTGGCTGGTGGTCTTTGAATTGTCGAACAACAAGGCTTTTCCCGACCACGAAACGGCGTATCTGCCCCGTCCGTGCCAGCAGTGCGCCGAACAGCCCTGCGCCACGGTCTGCCCCGTGGTCGCCACGGAGCGCAATGAGGAAGGCGGCATTGTGAGCCAGATTTATCCGCGCTGTATCGGCTGCCGGTACTGTATGGCCGCCTGTCCTTACCACGCGCGCTATTTCAACTGGTTCGACCCCATCTGGCCCAAGGGCATGGAAAAGTCCCTGACCCCCGACGTGTCCACGCGCCCGCGCGGTGTTGTGGAAAAATGCAGCTTCTGCCACCACCGTTTCATGAAAGCCAAGGACAAAATCCGGGCCAAAGGCGGAGAAGTGTATGTGCGCGGCGTGGATAACAAAATGCATTGCGCCGTGCCGGAAGACGGCTACGTCACCTCCTGCGCCGAAGCCTGCCCCAACGGGGCCATCGTGTTCGGCGACCTCAACAATCCGGATCACACGGTGAGCAAACTGGTCAGGGGGAACGCGGACGCCTTCCGTCTGCTGGAACGCTTGGGCACGGACACTGCCGTCTATTACATCAGCAAACGGGAATGGGTGCGCCGGCTCGGCGACAATTACGTGCCGGACGAGGAAACGCAGAAACCGCGGCAGATACTGCCCAAGAAGCACTAGAGCATTGTGCGGATGAAACCGCGCAAATTGCTGAAGGAGCGGCACAATGGCAATGGACAACCGTCCCTTTGACGCGGCCCTGTTCCCTGAAGGCTGCGAACGCGGCCCTCTGAAACCGTTCATGATCTGGATGGGCGCCATGAGCGTGATTCTGCTCATCGGCCTGTATGCGGCGTTTCTTGTCCTGAGCCGGGGACTGGGCATGACCGCCTTGGACGACTATTTCGGCTTCGGGTTGTGGATCACTTTCGACCTCGGGGTCATAGCCTTGGGGGCGGGTGCCTTTTTCACAGGCTTTCTGCGCTACATCCTGAATATTGATCCCCTGAAAAACATCATCAATCTGGCTGTGATCATCGGCTTCATCTGTTATACGGGGGCCATGATCATTCTGGTGCTGGACATCGGCCAGCCCGTGCGGGCCTGGTTCGGATACTGGCATGCCAACGTCCACTCTATGCTCACGGAAGTCATCTTCTGCATCACCTGTTACTGTATCGTGCTGATCATCGAATACATCCCGATTATTCTGGAGCAGAAGCAAATCAACAAGCAGCCCCTGCTGCATGCTCTGGCCCACAACCTGCATGTGGTCATGCCGCTGTTCGCGGGCATGGGCGCCTTTCTTTCCACCTTCCACCAGGGTTCTCTGGGGGGGATGTACGGTGTGCTTTTCGGACGTCCCTACGCGTTCCGCGACGGATTTTTCATCTGGCCCTGGACCTTTTTCCTCTTTGTCCTGTCCGCTGCGGCCTCCGGCCCCATGCTCACCGTGCTCATCGCCTCGCTCATGGAAAAAATGACCGGGAGGAAGCTGGTATCATACGACGTCAAGGCTCTGATGGGCAAAATCGCCGGCACCATGCTTCTGGTCTATCTTGTTTTCAAGATTCTGGACACGGGAGCCTGGGTATTCAGCGTAGCGCCCCGCTCCGGCCTGACTTTCAGCGATTTCTTCTACGGATGGATCTACGGGAAATGGCTGCTCTTTGCCGAGATCGTGCTCTGCGGCATCATACCCTGCTTCATGCTGCTGTCGAAATCCATGCGCGCCAATCCGACCCTGCTCTATGCCGCGGGATTGCTGGACTGTGCGGGCATCACCATCAACCGCTATGTGATGACCGTGCAGACTCTGGCTATGCCTTCCCTGCCCTTTGACAGTTGGGCCACATACAACCCGAACTGGGTGGAATGGGCGGCCTGCGGACTGGTTCTGGCCTACGGGGCGATGTTGCTCAGCCTGTCCTACCGCTATCTCCCGATCTTTCCTCAGGAAGCGCAATTGAACGGCGGCGGCCCGGTCCACTGAGTATCGCGGCATACAGGCTCCATGAAAACCGGCGGGCTTCGGCCCGCCTTTTTACAACGAAGCGAAGGTATTGAGTCACGAATGGTATTGCCTTAGAGAATTCTCAACTTTGAAATGCTCTGATGAATTTTCGGCATTGAAACATTCTCTGATGAACACTCTCCAACGCAACAACGGTAAAGAATTCATGCCCGTCACCCGCAATACCAAAAACGTCCCCTACTATCTGCTCGGCTTCGGCGCGTTCGCCTCCCTCGGAGGCATGGTGGACGCCCGGCGCGGCCGGGAATCCGGGGGAGCGCTTTTTTACCTGGATCGCTTTTTTCGCGACGCAAAACTTTCCCTGCCGGCACGCGCAGGCGACAAGGTCGTGTTTGTGGATACTTCGAGTGAGCCCACTGTGGAAAACATAGACAGCCTGACCGGGGAGGCAAAGGCATATTTCGGCACAAAAGCGCCCTGCTGCGTAACGGGCATAGGGGGCGGCTCCGTGCTGGACACGGCCAAGGCCGTGGCCAATCTGCTGACCAATCCCGGCAGGGCGGAAGACTACCAGGGATGGGAACTGGTCAAAAACCCCGCCGTTTACAAAATCGGCGTGCCCACCCTGGCCGGCACCGGCGCTGAATGCTCGCGCACCTGCGTGCTGCTCAATCGGAAACGCGGGCTGAAGCTGGGTATGAACAGCGATTTCACAGTGTACGACCAGATACTGCTGGACCCTGAACTCACGCGCAGCGCGCCCTGCGACCAGTTCTTTTTCACCGGCACGGACACCTTCATGCACTGCTTTGAATCCCTGCGCGGCAGCTATCGCAACATTATCGTGGACCGTCTCTCGGAAACGGCCGTCGGCCTGTGCCGGGACATTTTTCTCGGTCCCGACGACATGAAGGCCGACGGAAATCTCGAAAACATGATGGTAGCCTCCTATCTGGGCGGGATGGCCGCCGGCAACACCGGCGTGGTCCATCCTGTTTCGGCCGCTCTTTCCACAGTGTTGCACCTGCCCCACGGCAAGGCTAACTGTTACGCTCTGTCCGCCCTCGGCGACTTTTATCCCGAAGAACGCGCCCTGCTCATGGAAATGAAAGCCAAAAACAAAATAGACATGCCGGAAGGCATATGCCGCAACCTGCCCGATGACCGTTACGAGGCCCTGTACCAAGCCGGCATCATCCACGAAAACCCCCTGAGCAATGCCCTGGGACCGGAATATAAAGAGATTCTGAGCCGGGACCGGCTTGTTTCCATATTCAAGGCAATGTGAGGCGCTTCCGCCCCGCATGCTCCCGATCAAAATCTAATCCGCAACAGGCCGTATATGGACATCAGAATCGACTTCAGCGGGCGGGCCATACGCTATACCGAGGAAGAAATCGCCGCCGTGGTCGCGGCCATGCGCGATGCCGACCCTCTGACCCAAGGCGGCCGGCAGATCGCCTTCCAGGAAAAATTCAAAAAATTCAACGGGGCGGAATACGCCTTTGCCTTTATGAACGGAACGGCCGCCCTGCAGACGGCGGCCGAACTTTGCCTGCTGAACCAGGGCGACGAGGTGGTCATCCCCTCCCACACCTTTACGTCCTCGGCCTACCCTTTCGCCGCGCGCGGAGCCGGGCTGATTTTCGCGGATATTGATCCGCATACGCGGGTCACTACCGCCGAACATATCGAACGCGTGCTCACCCCGCGCACCAGGGTGGTTGTCGTCGTTCACCTCTACGGCTTCGTGGCCGACATGCCGCCGATCATGGAACTTGCGAAAAAACGCGGACTGGCGGTGGTCGAAGACGCCTGTCAGGCCATAGGGGCGGAGCATGCGGGCGTAAAAGCGGGCAATTTTGCCGATTTCGGAACCTTTTCCTTCCATTCGCACAAAAACATCACCACTCTGGGCGAAGGGGGCATGCTCACGCTCAAGGACGCGCGCCGCGCCGAAGCGGTGCCCATGCTGCGCCACAACGGGCACCGCGCTTATGCCGGGAATCGCCCGAATTACTGGATACCGGCCATGGGTGATCTGGATTTTCCGGAGCTGGACGGCAGACGCCTGCAGCCGGCCAACTACTGCATCGGCGAAGTGGAATGCGCCTTGGGCAGCGTTCTTCTGGACCGCGTGCAGACGATAAACGCGCAAAAACGTGAACGGGCCATCCGTTTTATAGATGAGCTCGCCGACCGGCCGGAACTGATCTTTCACCGCGAAGCGGGCCCCCGGCACAATTATCACCTTCTGGCCGCGCGTATGGAAGGCCCGACAAGCCGGCGCGATGCTTTCATGCGCCGCATGTATGGGGAATTCGGCATCAAATGCGTGGTGCAGTATTATCCTCTGAACCGCTATCCCTATTATCAGAAGCTGGGTTTCGGGCAAGCCGACTGCCCCAATGCCGACGCCTTTTTCGACCACATGATATCCTTCCCCTTCCAGCACGGTCTGACAGAAACGCAATTGGAATACATGCTGGACTGCACGAGAAAAACCCTGGACGGCCTGCGCTCGGGGCAAGGAGCATGAGAGCGGGAGCAACGGGAAAAAAGCCGCGTATCGTCTTTGTCGTAACCGGCTACCCGGCCGTCGGCCTCGGGCATGTTTACCGCGCCATGATGCTGGCCGAGGCCATGCCGGGTTGTGAGACGGAGTTTCTCTGCACCCGGGAAAGCGAAGACTTCGCCGTGGATCTGGCCGGCACGGACTTTCCCGCCCGGAAGCAGCAATCCGGCGAACTGTGGCGGGACGTGCGGGACCTGCGGCCGGACCTCGTGATCAACGACATGCTGAACACCGGCGAAGAGTACATGCGCCCTCTGAAAGAGCGGGGACTGCGCTTGGTAAACTTTGAGGATGAAGGGCCGGGCGCGGAGCTTGCCGACCTTGTTGTCAACGCCCTTTACGAACGCGCCGGTGGCGACGATGCCCGGCGTTTATACGGACATCGGAACTTCTGCCTGCGCGACGAATTTCTCAAAGCCGAACGCAAGGCGTTCCGGGCCGGGGCGGAACAGGCGCTGGTCACTTTCGGCGGCACGGATTCGTCAGATTTCACCCGCAAAAGTGTGGACGCGCTTTACGCGGACTGCCTGGAGCGCGGCCTGAAACTGCGCATAGTGGCCGGCCCCGGCTACGCCCATAAGGAAGCCCTGCAGGAACACCTCGCGCGCATTGACCCGGAAACCCGCCTGCTCTCCTACACGCATGCGACCAACGTCATGTCCGCCGAGATGGAAAAGGCGGACTTCGCCGTATGTTCCGCCGGGCGCACGGTGTACGAACTGGCCCACATGCGTATTCCGGCGATAGTCCTTGCGCACCATGAACGCGAAGACATGCACAGCTTTGCGCGCCCGGAAAACGGCTTCATCTATCTCGGCGTGATGAACCCCTTCCGCGCGGAAGATCTGCGCGCGGCCTTCCTGCACACGGCGGGCGCGCAGGAGCGGCGCATCCTGCGCGAACGCATGGAACAGTTCGATTTCACGGGCAATAAAGCGCGGGTCGTCGCCCGCATTCTCGATCTGTTGCGGACGGACCTCGGGTGAAAGCCCGTTGCGGCATGAGAAAAGGTCGTTGCCGGTTTAAAATTTATGCAAGCCGGGGGATGAAAATGAGCGTAACGGCGTTAATTCAGGCCCGCATGGGGTCAAGCCGACTGCCCTGCAAGATGATGCTCAGTCTGCACGCTTTGCCGGTCATAGACTGGGTAGTGCGCCGCACGGCGCAATCGCGCCTGCTGACGCGCATCATCGCAGCCGTCCCGGATGCCGCGCCGGACGATGTTCTGGCCTCTCATCTGCGCGCCCTTGGGGTGGAAGTCTTCCGAGGGCCGGAGCAGGATGTGCTGAAACGTTTCACGCTGGCGGCGGATGCCCTGATCGGCGCGGAGCCGGACGCGCTGATCGTGCGCGTCTGCGCCGACAATCCCCTGATCTGGGGCGGAGAAATAGACGCCCTGATCCGATACAGGCAGGCTCTTGGGGCCGCCCCCGACAGTTATGTATACAACCATGTGCCCTTGAACAACCTTTATCCCGACGGGTTGGGCGCAGAAATCATCTCCTTGGGTCTGTTGCGCCTGCTGGATAAAAAAGCCGTGCTCCCGAAGCACAGGGAACACTGCTTTTCCTACATCACAGACAACGCGGACGCCTTTACAATCCACACCTTTGATCCGGAGGATGTTCACCTGCGCCGGCCGGACATCAAACTGGACCTGGACAGCCCGGAAGACTACCGCACGCTGGCCATGCTTCCTCTGCACCCTGACATAGAACCGTTGAAGATTATTGAGTTTTTTCCTGAAGCCCGCCCCGCAGGCGCAGGCGAAACTTGCTTTCGCCGTTAGAGCAATTTCAGCATGACAGCGTTCAACTGTTGCGCCGTATCGGACAGCTCATGAACGGCCGCGGACGATTGCAGCATGTCGTCCGTGGTTCTTTGGACAATCTCGTTTCATTGCTGTCCGGCTAAGGGCTAAAAAATATGTTCAAAATCTCCATGATTCATGCTACAAAAAAGCTATCAAAACCATTGCAGCTCAAGGAGATTTTGAACATGGCCCACCATAACACACTCTTCTCTCAAATGCTATCG
>JAISRC010000122.1 GCA_031273845.1 Desulfovibrio sp. | reverse complement strand
GAAACATTGCTGTACAAGAAACTTTTGTAAGTACTAAAATATATTGCAAAATCCGAGCGAGGATAAAACATGATTATGCCCCACTTCTTTGTCATAGCTCTTTGTGGTCTTGTTTTTTTATCTCAGCCGTCAGCCCGGCATATGCTGATCAAATGTGGGATATTTGGGCAGGGAAGAGTGAGATAATTCGGGGATCAGCCGGGACCAGGCGGGATTTTTCGGGACAACTTTTGTAATATCGTTACACACTGTGTAATAAATTCCGCTCGCCGCATGCTGCGGAGAGGATCTCCACGATTAGGGCGTGGCGACTTTTGCTCGCCTGTTCGGCTTGGGCGTCAAGGCGCGCTATGAGGTCCGGGGGTAGCCGCACCGAGGTAATGACCGGCTGTTCCTCAGGCGGCTTGCCGGAGCCGCGCTTTCGCCCGGCTCCGGGGCGCCTACCTCCTGGGCCTGTTTTCATACGTTAGCCCCTATTGTCCCTTGGTTATGCGAGTGACTTCTTTTTCAGACAGCCCTGCTTCCTCCAACCACGCGCGGAACTCACTGGCCGCCTTTCGATTCGTGATTTTTTGGGCTACTTTTGTTAATGCCCTTATCTGCATGTCCTCTAGCCAATCGTCCGCGGTCCCATCAAAAAAACCTCCGTCGTCTATTACGCGGAACTTCGCCAGAAAGTTCTCGTCGCCCTCGAACCTGTTGTTTTTCCGGTCGTCTTTGTACTCAGCCTCCCAACATATTCCACCGCCGTAGTTTATAATGGCGGAGACTATGTTGTCGCTGCCTTTTTCTGTGCGTAGGTCGATGGTTTTCATTCTGCCCTCCAAATGTCTACGCCTTTCATGGTGGGGCTATTGCCGCTATCCAGCGACCACTGATCTTCCGCAATTTTTTGATATAGTGCCTTCTCGGCACTATCTATCCAATCGCCAAAGCCAGCGTATGCGAAGCATCCCTCTTCTGTACTGCAAATTTTTGATACGTATTCTTTAGGTTTGAGCTGGACGGTAACGACGGTTCCGTACCTCCCCGAAAAGATGCGTCCGTTTATCGAGTTTTTGAAAAACTCCGGCGTTAACAGAACGGCCTCCTTTGCAAGCGCGGCCGGGGCCTCGAAGTCGATATCGCCGGTGCCATCGTCTCCCCAATCGTCCTCAAAGGGGTGAGAGAGGCTGCCTATGAAGTTGTTCATGTATTTGATTGCTTGCGTGAATTTTTTTTCCATGACCGTTCTCCCTTTTTTCAGTTTCGGCCCATTGCCGTCCTGTTGATGCAACTCTCTCATACCTTTTTGATTTTGTCAACTACTTTTTTTCAAAATATAAAATTTTTTTGCTTCGGCCTCCGGCATCGGGATCGGCAGCGTGATCCGGATGTCGGCATCGGGCAGGCGGTGCCGTATCTCGCGCAGAAGATCTTCCAGTGAGGCGGTCCTATACAAAGTCTGAACGTCCGGCCAGGTTTCCGGCAACGTCTCAAGCCAGCTAGGCTTGGGGATTGAGGCAGCCGCCTGCTCAGGGCGCGTGTCCTGATCGACTGATTCCGAGATGGCCGGGGCGGCCGAAGATTCCGACTCGCCCAGGATGGCCGGGGCGGCCTGCGGTCGAAAAAGTCTCCATGCCGATTGACGACTATACCGTGTGCGTATCGCTCCGCTTGGGTGAGGCATGGTGCAATCGCGTATTGGATGGGGCAGAAATTTTTATGCTGGCTTAAATGTTGGCTTAGATGATTCGCTTAATTTGATAATTCAAATAAAAACAGCATATTAAGGCAAATCATGGAAACCGCGGCGGTGCTCCTGATCGGCGAGATAGGAGGTTCGGCTGAGGAGCAGGCCGCTGCTTACCTTGCATCGGTCGATTACCGCAAGCCGGTACTCGCCTATATAGCCGGTGCCGGCGCTCCGGCCGCAAAGAAAATGGGACACGCCGGGGCCATCATAGACGGCAACCGGGGGTCGGTCGCCTCCAAGCGCGCGGCATTGCTCGAAGCCGGCGTCTATGTGGCGGCGACACTCGAAGACATCTATCTGCAGGTGGAAAAACTGCTGCGGCACAGGGGGGCGCTGCCGTGAAACATTGGATTCCGACGCTCGCCCTGACAAGCATGCTCATTCTGCTGGGTCTGTCCGCTCCTTTCCCCGGTATGGAAATCCAAGCCAAAACCGCGCTGATCATATTCCTGATCTGCATTGTGTTCTGGATATTCAGGCCGTTGCCCGAATATCTTTCCGCCTTTCTGGGCGGCGTGGCCTTTATCACGGTGGCAGGCATACCCGGTGAACAGGTATTCAGCGGCTTCAGCACCCCGGTCTGGTGGATGGGCGTTCTGTCCATGGTGCTGGGCATCACCATCAACGACACCGGCCTGGGCAGGCGCATTGTCTTTATGCTTCTGTCACTGATCGGCGGTACGCCGCTCCGCATTCTCTATTCCACCACGATGGTCAACAATCTGCTCGCCCCCTTTATACCCACCAATACGGCGCGCGGCGCACTGCTGTGCGGCATAACCGACAGCCTGTGCGACAGTCTGGGCTACGAACGCGGAGGCAAAAAAGGCGATCACACCATCATGCTCGCCAACATGTACATCAACACTACCAACACCTTCATGTTTCTGACGGCCATGGAAGGCAATCTGCTGTGCGTCAAGATCATTGCCGAAAGCACAGGGCGGACGATCACCTGGATGGAGTGGCTCTGCGCCGGCTTTGTGCCGGGATTGCCGCTGCTGTTGATTTTCCCGTACCTAGTGAACCGCATGTTTCCCATGCAGCCGCCGCCTGCGGGCATTTCCGGCGCGGAAACAGCCCGAAAAAAACTACGGGAACTCGGACCCATGAGCCGTGCGGAATGGAGTACCGCGATCATCATGGGGCTGACCATGCTGCTGTGGCTTACGGGAGACTTGCACAAGCTCACGGCTTCAACCTCATCCTTCACACTGATCCTGCTGCTGCTTCCCGGCATCGGAGCGGTAAGCTGGGAAAAAATCCAGGCCCGCTTCCCCTGGCCGGCCATGATCTGGCTCGGGTTCGCCATAGGTATGGCAGGCATCATCGACAGGCTGCACGGTTTCAAATGGCTGGTAGACCGACTCGTCGCGGACTCCGCCTTCTTTCAGAACATCGGCTTTACCCCTTTCCTGGCGATCATGATTGTCGCCATAGTCTTCATGCATATTATTTTTGCCGGAATGAACGCCATGGTCATGGTAATCGTGCCCATCTCCATAGCTTTAGCCAAGCAGTTGAACTTTGATGCGGCGGCTGTCGGCCTTGTAGCCTCCATGGCAACTACGGGCGGGGCTTTTTTCATGCCTTTCAACAGCGCGCCGAACCTTATTTTCTATGCAACAGGCAGATATGACGTCAGACAACAGCTTGCTGGAGCCGTGCCTCTGGCTTTTCTGATCTGCATTGCGCTGCTTCTGGGTCTGCTCTTCTGGTGGCCGTTCATAGGGGTCATCAAATGATGTGCCGCATGACCGCAAAGCCGGGGGCGCGCACTGAGCCGCCGAGGAGGAAAGTCCCCCTGTCCCTGCTGCTCTGCATTCTGCCGATTCCATTCCTGCCGGCCGATCCTGCCGGTGCGGCAACGGACAACGAGCATCGGAAGCCTGCCGTCCCGGCATGCCTCGTTCTCTCCCGACCGGACGGCGGCCGCGTGTTTACGGCCGATCTGGAAGCCGATGAATCTTTTATCTTGAGGTATAAACACTCCGTGCATCAATCTCCGGTGTCGGAATATTTCGGAGCCTGCGCAGAAGGCGACGGCATCGCCGTTCTGGAAGGGCGCTATGAAGATTACGGCGCGGGGCTCCCCCAAAAAGCTGAAGCCGGGCAGCGCCTGGAGTTCGACAGCGGGCGGGCGCGACTGATCGTCTCGACGGGCTGCCTGCCGGAGATTGAGTTGCGCGTCGGCCGGCTGGCCGAACATACCCTGATCGTCAAGCGGCATGAAACACGCCTTGCTGAGCTGTCCGATCCCGGCACGGTGCTGTTGTTCCGTGTGCAAAAGGGCCGTTGTAGCGGCGCAACAACATTTGCGCCGTAGCCGACGCTTCAAAACCGCAAGGACGCAGTTTTTGAAGTGGAAGTCGAAGACTGTGCGGCAATCGCGAAAAATTCGGACCGAAGCCCGGACGCCTGCGGGCACAGACCGGCACGGAGTCAAGGAGGATTTATGATCGCAACAAATGATCCGCCGAGGATGCCGGATAACAAACACGTTGAGGCAGGGCCCGCAGCCGGCACGGAAAACGATCCGCAGGGACAGGTGGATGTAAACGCCATCCTGGCCAAGTACGACAAAGAATCAATCCACAGAGAATTCCGCAAACCCACGGCAACGATCATTGCCGTCATCTGTGTACTTTTCTCTCTGTTCCACCTGTATACCGCAGCCTTCGGCGCATTCCCTCCGCAGATACAGCGCAGCGTTCATCTGGCTTTCGCCCTGTTTCTCATCTTCATCCTCTATCCGGCAACAGAGCGCGGGTCGCGCAGTTTCTTGCCGTGGACGGACATTCTGCTCGCCTCAGCCGGAGCCTGGGTCTGCATCTACATTATCATCAATTATGAAGCCATTGTGCTGGATGTGGATCCTCCCGGACCCGTTGACTATGCCCATGCTTTGGCCGCCGTTCTGTTGTTGCTTGAGGCTACGCGGCGTGTTGTCGGGCTGCCTATAGCCGTGGTGGCGACTGTCTTTTTGGCTTATGCGCTGTTCGGCGAACACCTTCCGGGTATGGTCGGGCACGGCGGATTCAGCTTACGACGCATTCTCTCGCACATGTATCTTACCACTGAAGGTATTTTCGGGGTCCCTCTGGGAGTATCGGCCTCTTTTGTGTTCCTTTTCATATTGTTCGGCTCTTTTCTGCACAGCACCGGTCTCGGCAAATTTTTCATTGACCTCGCTCTGGCCGCT
This sequence comes from Desulfovibrio sp., assembly GCA_031273845.1. Classification (GTDB taxonomy): domain Bacteria; phylum Desulfobacterota; class Desulfovibrionia; order Desulfovibrionales; family Desulfovibrionaceae; genus Frigididesulfovibrio. The sequence continues at coordinate 3,723 of JAISRC010000122.1, read as the reverse complement.
ACGGGGCACAGGGTAGGCGGTCCGGCTAAGGTAGCTATTGTTGCCAGCGGCTTCTTCGGTACCATTTCGGGCAGTTCCGTGGCCAATACCGTCAGCACGGGGGCGTTCACCATCCCGCTAATGCGCAGCATCGGCTATCGGGGGGCCTTTGCCGGAGCCGTGGAAGCGGCAGCTTCCACCGGGGGACAGATCATGCCGCCGGTCATGGGAGCGGCCGCCTTCATCATGGCCCAGTTTCTCGGCATGCCGTATGTGGATATCGCCAAGGCAGCCCTGATCCCGGCGGTACTCTATTACCTGTCCGTAGGCATCATGGTGCATATGGAAGCCCTGCGCATGAACCTGCAGGCCATACCCGCAAGCCGTCTGCCGCGCGTAGGCAAAGTGCTCAGGGAAGGCGGGCACCTGCTTATTCCCATCGCCGTGCTGGTCTGGCTCCTGTCGACGGGGTTTACTCCCTACATGGCCGCGTTTGCCTGCATCCTCACCACCGTGGCCGTCACCGGCACGGTTTCTTTTGCCGTTCGCATCATCGGGGCAAAACGAAACAATGAGCTGGTGAGCAAGGCCCTGCATCTTGCAGCAGCGGAACTGGGCACAACGGTGTGGAAGTCCATGGAAAGCGGCGCGCGCGCCGGGCTGGCTGTGGCTGCGGCCTGTGCCTGTACCGGTCTGGTTATAGGGGTCGTCACCCTGACCGGCATCGGGCTCAAACTCGCCAACGGCATCGTAACGCTTTCAGGAGGCATTTTCTTCCTGACTCTGCTGCTGACCATGGCGGCTTCCATCATTCTTGGCATGGGACTGCCGACCACGGCCAAGTATATTATACTTGCGACCATTGCCACCCCGGCCATACAATCCTTCGGCGTTCCGGCTCTGGCGGCGCACCTGTTCATAATGTATTTCGGAATACTGGCCGATGTCACCCCACCTGTAGCCCTCTGTGCATACGCGGCTGCCGGCATCGCCAAGGCCGGCCCCAACGAAACGGGCTTTACCGCCCTGAAGCTGGCCGGGGCTGGCTTCATCATTCCTTATATTTTCTGCTACAACCCCGGTCTTATTCTCATCAACACCACCTGGCCGGAAGTGGTCTTTTACGTCGCAACAGCCGTTATGGGCATTTTTTCCCTGGCCGTAGCCGTGGTCGGTTACTGGCGCACACATATTCCATCGGCGCAAAGAATACTGTTACTGGCCGGCGCATGCGGTCTGATAACGCCGGGTCTGTTGAGCGACCTGTGCGGACTTGCCATACTGGCCTTTGTTTATCTGATGCAGACGCTGAGATTAAAAAAATCCCGCGGGAAAAACAGGCGGAGCGGCTGCCTGAATCCCACGGGCGACAAGGCCGAAAACGGCCTGTAAACGAAATATCCCCGGAGGATGAGTATGAAACGCTTTTTTTATCTGGCATGCGCGTTGATCACGGCAATCATGGCAGTCGCCCCGGAGCGGGCATCAAGCGCGGAGCGCGTCAATTTTGCCACAGGCGGCACCACGGGCATTTATTACACACTGGGTGGAGTCATCGCACAAACCCTCAAAGACAAAGGGCTTATGGAGATTACAGTGCAATCCACCGGCGCAAGCAATGAAAACCTGCGTCTCGTCAACCAGGGAGAAGTGCCCATAGCCTTCAGCCAGAACGATTTGGCATACGCTGCCTTTAACGGGTTGACCCCATACAAAGCAAAATATGAAAATATCACAGCCATAGCCGCGACACATGCCGAACTTATTCACGCGGTAGCGCGCAAAGGCGCAGGTATCAGTAAAATCGAGGAGTTCAGAGGGCACAGGATATCCCTCGGCGCACGCGGCAGCGGCAATGAAGCCAACTGCCGACAGATTTTCCCCTTCTTCAAACTCACTTATGACGACTTGACCCCCATCTTCCTTCCTTACGGCGAAAGCATAGACCAATTCAAAGACCGCCAGATTGACGGCTTCCTGTTCACCTTCCCATACCCGCATCCGATCATGATGGACATCACCACTACGCACGAGGTGGAGTATCTGCCCATAGCGGGCAAGCAGGCAGACGAGATCATTGCGCAATACCCGTATTTCTTCAAAGCTGACATACCGGCGGGCACCTACAAGGGACAAAACGCCGCAGTACCTACCATAGGCGTCAAGGCCATGCTTATCGCCGATAAAAATACTCCGGAAGACGTAGTATACACCTTCACCAAGGGATTGTTTGAAAACTTGGAGGATATCCGCAAAGGCCACAGCAAGGCAGAGGAAATTTCCCTCAAGACGGCGCTGGAGGCGGTGACCATTCCCCTGCATCCCGGAGCGGCCAAATACTACCGTGAAGTCGGCCTGCTGAAATAATGCCGGTTCCGGTTCTTATTCAATTTCCAGATAAAAATTGCATTCTGCAATTTTTATCTGCCAGCTACGGCGGGAACGCTATCCCGCCTTACCCCTCGAAATATCTTATATTTCGACGCGACATTCTGTCGCGCATTCCAATTCCAAATTAAAAATTAACGTATTTTTAATTTGGAATTGGAATTATCCGAGTTCCACTTCAAAACTGCGTCCGCATAGTTCTGAAGTGTCGGTTGCGGCGCAAGCGTGGCGCCGCCGCATACAGGCCCTACCCGGCGGAGCGGAGCGCCTTGAGGTGCGTCTGGACAGGCGCGGCGCTTCCGTTGTATGTCGGCGCATGAAAAATAATGCCTCCGAGGGCACCCGCGCCGTTATTCGGGCCTTTCAGATCCTGGAATGCCTGACTCACGAAATCAAAGGCCTGCGCATCACAGATCTGACCCGGCTGACAGGTCTGCACAAAGCAACTGTCTTCCGCATGCTGAACACCCTTATCGGCATGGGTTACGTCACCAAGTCCCCGGAATCGGATTACTATAAACCCACCCTGAAGATCCTCTCCGTCAGCAACAGACTCTTGTCACGCTATGAATTGCGCAGCATCGCCGCTGCAGACATACAGCGTCTGGCCGACGACTCCGGGCAGGCCGTACATCTTTCGGTTCCCGATGCCGACGAAACGGTTATCGTGGAGAAAGTGGAGGTGCATTCACCCTTTCGTCTGGCTTTCCATATAGGCCGGCGCGCGGCCATGTACTCCACGGGCACGGGCAAGGTATTTCTCGCCCATATGCCCCAAGATGAACTGGAAGCCTATATGGCGCGCGTACCCCTGGAACCGCTGACCCCGTCTACTGTCCGCGACCGTGAGCAGCTTACACGGGAGTTGGCAAAAGTACGCCGCGTCGGATATGCCGTGGACCAGGAAGAAGCTACGCCCGGCGTGGGCTGTGTGGCCGCTCCCATCATGGATTTTTCCGGCAGGGTTGCGGCGGCGGTCAGCGTAACCGGGGCCGTAGCCGCGATTGTCGGTTCCGTTGCGCAAATTACCCCGCTGGTGACGGCAACGGCCGAAAACATTTCACACAAACTCGGCTACCAGTCTTTGTAGGGTAATTTGATTTACAGCATGTCAAAATTGAAAATGCTTAGGCGGTGTATGCGCGAAGCGCCGCCGTCCGCCTCGCAGGCGAAACCGCGTTTCGCCGTCAAACGCCGGAGGAGGCGTCTCAAAATCAAATTGAGAGTGTTAATTAAAATATAGATAATGCTTCCTTCTGGAGCAAAGAAAAGCAGTTAGTGGTTGTGACTGCGTGCCAAATACGTAACGTCAAATCGACCATGAATTCTTTTTTTGAAACAACCTTGGTGCGCCTT